>CAZFPM010000232.1:0-9253 GCA_964520965.1 uncultured Myxococcales bacterium | reverse complement strand
TGCCCCCACGTGGTCGACAGACTGCGGCTCCCCCCTCCGCCCGACTTTGTCGGGCACCTCCCCGCTCGCGGGGAGGGGTGGTACGTTCACCCGACGTCCCCCCGTCTCCCCGACTCATGCGACGCATCCCCCTACTCGCGCTGGCCCTGCTCCTCACCGCATGTTCCGCCGACGGTAACAACTTCGGCAGCGTGCCGTCGGACCGCGACGGCGACGCCGACACCGCCGTCGCGGACGTCGTCCTCGACACGGAGCCCGTCGACGCGTCCGCCGATGCGGTCGATGCGACACCCGATGTCCCCGAAGCGTCTGCCGACACCGGGCCGCCCGATGTCGCGCCTGCCGACGTCCCGACGGACACCATCCCCGACGAGCCGTCGACCGACATCGCCGTCGACACGCCCGACGGGGCCGGGCCGCTCGAAGACCGGCTTCGCATGAACCATGTGCAGGTCAAGGGGACCCACAACAGCTATCACGTCCGACCGGCGATCCCCCTGTACCCGAGCCACGACTACACCCACGTGCCGCTCGACGAGCAGCTCGGCGACCAGGGAGTTCGCGCCTTCGAGCTCGACGTGCACTACGACCCGCGCGGCTACTTCACCGTCTTCCATGTCCCCGCGATCGATCCCGAGAGCACGTGCGACCGGTTCACCGACTGCCTCGAGCTCATCCGCGGCTGGTCCGACGCCAACCAGGGCCACGTGCCGATCATCATCTGGATCGAGCCCAAGGACGACGTCGACATCTCCCGCATCGCCGGTCACTACGACGAGCTCGACGCCGAGATCCGGTCGGTCTGGACCGATCGCGTGGTCACCCCGGACCTCGTTCAGGGCGGCTACACGACCCTGCGGGAGGCTGTCGTCGTCGGCGATTGGCCGACGCTGGCGGAGGTGCGCAGTCACGTGGTCTTCGTGATGTTGGACACGGGGTCGCACCACGAGGCGTACACCTATCGTCGTCGAACCCTGGAGGGACGGGCGATGTTCGTTCTCGCCGACGACCTCGATGCTCCGTACGCGGCCTTCGTGAAGTACGACGACCCGATCGGTGACGGAGACCGCATCGAGTCGGCCGCCCGGAGCGGGTTCATGGTCGCGTGCAACGCCGGCAGCGCGGGGACCGACTCGGACGCCGACAACCAGCGCGCCGTCGACGCCGGCCTGATGAATGGTGCGCACTCGATCCACACCGACTTCCCCGCCCCGGTGCGCGGCCGGGAGTTCTGGTTCGACACGCCCGGCGGTGTCGCAGCTCGGTGCAACCCGGTCACGTCGCCGGACTACTGTGCCGACGACGCGTTCGAGTAGGCCGGGCCGAGTCGGTCCTCGGTCTGCCTCGTGCGGTCTCCCGGGTTTGTGCCGCCCGGTCGTCCTGATATGGTTCCGCGGCCCCACCCCGGAGCGTCGATGCGCACGTCAACACTGATCCAGGCCGCGCTGTTCTGTCTGCTCGCGGCCTGCTCACAGCCCGCCAATCCCATCGCCACCGAGGACACGAGCGGTCGACAGTCCGACGTCGGCGGCGGTCGAGGCGGAACGCGGCCGGCACGCGACGGTGGCTCCACACCGGACTCCGGCCGACCGGAAGACGACGCATCCGCCGGCGACCAGTGCACCGAGGACGCCGATTGCGCGGCGGGAACATTCTGCGACATGGGCGTGTGCCTGGCCGGTTGTCTGGACGACTCGGAGTGCGAGGGCGCCGCCCTGTGCGAACGCGGCGTGTGTGCCGAGGTCGCCTGTGAGTCGGATGACGATTGCGACGACGCCAACCCGTGTACCGACGATCGGTGTGGGGCGAGCGGGGTATGCGAGCGTGACCTCGCCGAGGATCCGGTCGTCGAAGACAGCGAGCCGGGCGACTGCCAGGGCCTGCACTGCGTCGACGGATGGCCGGCCCCGATCGAAGACGAAGAGGACGTGCCCGCCGACGACGGCATCGAGTGCACCGTGTCCGCCTGCCGGTCCGGCGTGCCGACGCATCTGCCCGACCACGTGCGCTGCAATGACGGCGACCCGCTGAACGGCGAGGAGCGATGCGTGATCCCCGACGGTTGTGTCCACTCGGACCCCGCCTGGGCTTGCGAGACCGAGCTCGACGAGACCTACGGTCCCGCGGAGATCTGCGACAACGGCCAGGACGACGACGGCGACGGGCGCGCCGACGAGGACTGCCGGTGTGCGTTCGGCTCGACCCAGCACTGCTTCCTCGGTCCGCCGGCGGCCCGTGGTGTTGGCGGGTGCCTCGACGGACAACAACAATGCGTCGATCGCGACACCCCGCGGTGGTCACCGTGCGAGGGCGGCATCTTGCCCGGCGCCGAGATCTGCGACGACAAGGACAACGACTGCGACGGCTGTGTCGACGACCTTCCGGACTGCGAGGCCATCCTCGAGTGTCCCGTCGAGGACTTCTCCCAGCCGCTCCGCTGGTACGATCTGGACGGCGAGGCGATTCTCGGCGGCGACGGCACCGACTGGGAGTGGCGCCTCAGCGCGCCCATCAACAGCGCCACCGTGTCGGTCGAGGAACCGACCGCCGCGAACACGCGGGTCTACTTCGACGTCTCGGGTGACTACGAGGTCACGGTGATCGTGACCGACGACAAGGGCACCCGCCAGGCGTGCACCTGGATCGTCCACGTCCGCGGCGACGGGCTCCGTGTCGAGATGCGCTGGGACACCTTCGGCAGCGTCGACATGGACCTGCACCTGCATCGGTCGCGATCGAGGGACCGGTGGTGCACCGACGATGACTGCTATTTCGCGAATTGTCGTACCTGGCACGACCCGGTCTGGGGCTACGCGGACTCTCCGGCCGAGGTCTGCGACGACGACACGTCGTGCAACAACCCACGGTTGGACATCGACAACATCCGCGGCCACGATCCCGAGAACATCAACCTCGACAACCCTCGAGACAGCGAGACCTTCCGCGTCATGGCCCACATGTTCTCGGGCACCGGCGTGACGAACCCGATCATCACGATTTATTGCGGCGGCCTCGCCCGCGCGATCCTCGGCGAGGCCCCCGACGGTGTGGGCCTCACGCAGGCGAGCCCGACGTGTGGCGGGCAGACCTGGCGCGTCGCTGACGTCACGATGCGCATCGACGGTGACACGGGCGTCAGCGACTGCGACGTCGGCATCCTGGGCCGCGGCGCCTGGGACGTCCGTATCGACGACACGCGCTACTGACGCTCGGGAGGCGAGCCGTCGTTCGCCGTCGTCGCTTGCCCGCGCCGGATCAGCGGCGGATCACCCGTACGTCGTGCGTGCGCAAAGCGAGCTGGTAGCCGCGTCCGCGGTGCGTCCGGATCGTGCGCCGTGCCAGCTGGTGTTCGTCGACCGTCCCGAGCTTGGCGGCCTGGTCCGGGGCAAAGGCAGCCAGGGCAATCCGGAGGCGTCCGGCGGCGTCCGGGTGCTCCTCGAGCTGGGCCCTGAGTGCGGTGCGGACGTGGTGCACGTTCTGATCGACATTCGGGAAGTGCACGGCGTCGGGGTCGAGCGCCTCTTGGATGGTGAAGCGCGAGACGATCTCTCCAGCGGAGTCCGCGAGCACGCCGAGCACCTGCATGGGCAATGGTGAGAGGTGGACCTCGGCGCCGCTCCACTTGACCCGTCCGCTGCGTCCGACGAACTCGACCTCGAGGATCACGTCGTCGTTCGGCGCGTCGTCGGGCACGATCAGGCGATCGAAGCGCATGGTGATCTCGGGGAGCTCGACCCGAAGCAGATATGCTCCGACCTGCACGTGCAACGCTTCGGGACGGGCGGTCGTCGATGACCCGGGGGCCAGGGGCTGCCGATTGACGAAGGTCGTTCCGTGCCGGCTGAGGTTCTCGATTTCGACGAGCTCGTCGACACGGCGCAGGCGCACATGCCGCCGCGACACCGTCGGGTGGTCGATCCTCACGTCGGCGCTCGGGTCCCGACCGACGACGAGGGCGTCGTCGATCTCGCCGACGACGGTGCCGACCGGAAAGCCGCCGTCGTCGGCGACCTCGGCGATCGAGAGGATGAGCGGCGGGTCTTCGGTCACGGGGCGCGGGCGCGGGAGACAGTCGTCCATTGAACCCGCGCACCGACAACGAGGCAAGTGCGGCCGCGCGATCAGCGCCGGAGCACGAAAGCAAATCGGCCCGCGCACCCACCGCGGTGCGCGGGCCGAGTGCCGCCGGGCAGGAGCACTAGCGCCGCCCGTACGAATTCGATCGGCGGTCCAACCCGAAGCCGAGGGTCGCCACGGCCCAGGTTCCCTCGCTCTCGAAGTCGACCTCGTTGGCCGCCGGCGGCGAGGGGTAACGGGGCGAGAACTCCACCCCGAGTTGAAGCGCGTCGCGCATGTGCAGACCTCCCTTGAGCACCATCGAGCTGTCCGAGATGACCGGGAAGGCGGCGATCGGGCCGCGGCCGCTCGCGCCGCTCGCGTAGTAGGGCCGATCGGCGATCACCCAGAAGTCGAGGTCGTTTCGATCGCGGCGGTCGAGCCCGAAGCGAATGCCGAGTCCGGCGCGGTGGGTCGTATACCGGAACGCCGCGCCAGCGACCTCGCTGCTGATCTCGCCGGCGGTGTCCTGCTGTACGACCACGCCACCCCCCTGCAGGCCGAGGCGAACCTCGGAACCAAACATCGCCAACGCGCTGACCCGGTCCGATCCCGCGAACCCGACGACGCCGAGGCCGCCAGCCGCTGCTCCGGCGCTGCTGGAGCCGTCGGGCATTCCGCCGATGTACCCGGTGCCGAACGCGCCGATGCCGGCATGACGAGAGTGGGCCGGCCACAGCTCGATGCGGGTGTTGAGACCGACCGTGTTCATGTTCCCGGCGCTCAGGTCGCTCTCGTCGACGGCCTTGTTGGTCGAGGAGTAGAGCAGCCCGGCGACCACCGGGTGCGTCGAGAAGCCGACCCCGACGTCGAGGTGGCTGAGAAAGCCGACTCCCTGCGACGCCTCGTCGACGAGCTCGAGGTCGGTACCGTAGCCGTCGTCCGCGACCGAGAGCGGCGCTCCGCTGTCCGTGCCTGCGGGCTCCGTCGTCGCGGGGGCGGCGTCTGTCGAGTCGGTGTCTTCGGTCTCCCCGGTGTCCTCGGCCTCCTCGGCCTCCGCGGGCGGGGCGGTTGTCTGCGATCCGATGCCGGCGGGCACGAGGTCGGCGTCCGGGTAGATCACCAGCCGTGTGTTTGCCGGGCGAAAGAGGTCGTCGTCGTAGCGCGGCTCATCGGACCCCTCGGCGACGGCAGGAATCGCGAGGCAGATGACGAAGAAGGAGGTGGTGGTGGCGACGGCAACGGCGTTGGGACGGACGTTCATGGCAGGCTCATGGTCACACGGGTGTTCATGTTCCCAAGGGTAGCGCTCCCCCGAAACGCCGCATTCGCCCCAGCCTTCGAATTCGCAGCCGTATTATTCGCGTCGCGCGAATCTTTCTCGGGCGCCCGGTGACGGGTGGGAGCTCCCACCCGCCACGGGGGCGATCAGCGAGCCTCTTCCGCCGGCAGTGACGCCAGGTGCCGCAGGTTCCGCCAGGTCGTATCGATGTCTTGCTGGGCCGCCTTGAAGAGGGCCTTCGCCCGCTCGGGGTCCGTCCGCACCAGCTCTTCGAAGCGTCCCTCCTTGTGGGCGAACTCCTCGAAGGGGATCTTCGGGTCCTTCGAGTCGATCTTCAGCGGGTTCTTGCCGAGCGCGCCGAGGTCCGGGTTGAAGCGGTAGAGCGGCCACGCGCCCGAATCGACCGCGAGTGACATCTGGTCGAGGCTGTGTCGCATGTCGACGCCCTGCGCGTTGCAGGGGCTGTAGGCGAGGATCAGCGACGGTCCGTCGTAGGCCTCGGCCTCGCGGAACGCCTTCAAGGTCTGGGTGTCGCTCGCTCCCATGGCGACCTGGGCGACGTAGACGTAGCCGTAGGCCATGGCGATCGCGCCGAGGTCCTTCTTGGGCATCTCCTTGCCAGAGGCAGCGAATCGGGCAATCGCCGCCCGAGGAGTCGCCTTGGACGCCTGCCCGCCGGTGTTCGAATACACCTGGGTGTCGAGCACAAGGATGTTCACGTTGCGGCCCGAAGCGAGCACGTGGTCGAGTCCGCCGAAACCGATGTCGTAGGCCCACCCGTCGCCACCGATCATCCAGACGCTCCTGTCGACGAGCCCGTCGATGACGCTGAGCAGATCCTTGCCTTCGGGCGAGTCGGCGACTCCGGCCTCGGTCAGCTTGCGGCGCGCGGCGGTGATGCGGTCGCGCTGGTCCTGGATGCCGCCCTCGTCGCCCTGGTCAGCCTCGAGCAGGCCGTTCACGAGCTCGTCACCCAGGGTGTCTGCGAAGCGCGGCACGAGCAAACGCGCTCGGGCGTTGTGTGCTTCGACGGTGATCCGCATGCCGAGCCCGAACTCCGCGTTGTCCTCGAAGAGCGAGTTCGACCAGGCGGGTCCTCGGCCGTCGGCGTTCATCGCCCACGGCGTCGTCGGCAGGTTGCCACCGTAGATCGAGGAGCAGCCGGTCGCGTTGGCGACGAGCGCGCGGTCGCCGAAGAGCTGGGTGAAGAGCTTGACGTAGGCGGTCTCGCCGCAGCCGGAGCACGCGCCCGAGAACTCGAAGAGCGGCTCGAGGAGCTGCGTGTCCTTGAGTCGACCGAGATTCAGCCGCGTCCGATCGACGTTGGGCAATGACTGGAAGAACTCCCAGTTCGTTCGCTCCTGCTCGGCGATCGGCTGCTTGTCGACCATGTTCAACGCTTTGCGTCCCGGATTCTCCTTGTCGGAGACCGGGCAGGCCTCGACACAGAGCACACAGCCGGTGCAGCCGTCTGGAGCGACCTGCAGCGAGAAGCGCGTGCCTTCGAGGTCCTTGAACTTCGCGTTCATCGACAGGAACGCCTCTGGGGCGTCGTCGAGCAGCGACTCTTCGTAGACCTTGGCGCGGATGACGGCGTGGGGGCATACGAGCACGCACTTGCCGCATTGGATGCAGAGGTCGGTGTCGACCGCGGGGATCTCGTCCGTGATGTCCCGTTGCTCCCAGCGTGCCGTCGCGGACGGGTAGGTGCCGTCGACCGGGAAGGCACTGACCGGCAGCTCGTCGCCGCGACCGGCGATGATCGGCCCGAGGACGTCACGGACGAACTCCGGCGCCTCTGCAGGGACCGGCGCCCTCCGGCGCCTCGACGCGGTCGGGGTGTCCGGAACCGAAACATCGTGCAGGTGCGCCAACGTGCTGTCGACGGCGGCGTAGTTCTGCTTGACGATGTCCTCGCCCCGCTTCGAGTAGGTGTCCCGGATCGCGTCCTTGATCGCCTTGATCGCCGTGTCGCGCGGCAAGACCTCGCTGATGGCGAAGAAGCAGGTCTGCATCACGGTGTTGATGCGCCGTCGCAGCCCGACCTCGCGGGCGACCGAGTAGGCGTCGATCACGTAGAAGTGGAGCTTCTTCTCGATGATCGCCGCCTGCGTCTCGTAGGGCAGACGCGACCAGGTCTCCTCGGGACCATAGGGCGAGTTCAGGAGGAAGACGCCACCTTCGGCCGCGTGCTGGAGCACGTCGAAGCGCTCCAACAACACGAACTGGTGGCAGGCCACGAAGCGCGCCTGGTCGATCAGGTACGGCGCCCGGATGGGGTCGGGACCGAAACGCAGGTGCGAGATCGTCGCGGCGCCGGACTTCTTGGAGTCGTAGACGAAGTAGCCCTGGGCGTAGAGGTCGGTGCCGTCGCCGATGATCTTGATCGAGTTCTTGTTCGCACCGACGGTGCCGTCCGCACCGAGGCCGAAGAACATGCCGCGGAACGTCTCGGGGCGCTCGATCGAGTACGTGGGCTCGTATCCGACGTGGGAGAAGGTCACGTCGTCGATGATGCCGACGGTGAAGTTGTCCTTCGGCAGCTCGGCGCAGAGGGCGTCGAACACCCCCTTGACCATCGCCGGCGTGAACTCCTTCGACGACAACCCGTAGCGCCCACCGACGACGGTTGGCGAGGAGGTGTGCTTCGCGAAGCCGCGTGCTTCCGCCTGCCGGACCGCCGTGATGATGTCGAGGTGGAGGGGTTCGCCGGGAGCACCGGGTTCCTTCGTGCGGTCGAGAACGGCGATGCTCTTGACCGTCGCCGGCAGCGCCTCCGCGAGATGACGAGCGGAGAACGGCCGGTAGAGTCGCACCTTGACGACGCCGACCTTATCGCCCTCTGCGGCGAGCGCGCGGACGGTCTGGTCGACGGTCTCGGCGCCCGAGCCCATGATGACGATCACCCGCTCGGCGTCGGGCGCGCCGACGTAGTCGAAGAGGCGGTATTGGCGCCCTGTTCTGCCGGCGAGGTCATCCATCGTCGCCTGCACCTCGTCGGGACAGGCCTCGTAGAACGGATTCACGCTCTCTCGCGCCTGGAAGAAGACGTCCGGGTTCTGCGCGGTGCCGCGGATGAAGGGGTTGTCTGGCGAGAGTGCTCGCTCGCGGTGGGCGCGGACCAGGTCCTCGTCCATCATCGCGCCGATGTCCTCGTCGGAGAGCCAGGCGATCTTCGACACCTCGTGCGAGACGCGGAATCCGTCGAAGAAGTGCAGGAAGGGGATCCGACTTCGCAACGTCGCGGCGTGCGAGATCAGGGCGAAGTCGTGGGCCTCCTGCACGGAGTTCGACGCCAGGAGCGCGAACCCGGTCGCCCGGGTGGCCATCACGTCGCTGTGATCGGCGAAGATCGACAGCGCCTGCGCGGCGACGGAGCGCGCGGCAACATGGATGACCGCCGGCGTCAGCTCGCCGGCGATCTTGTACATGTTGGGGATCATGAGCAGCAGCCCCTGCGACGCGGTGAACGTCGTGGTCAGCGCCCCTGCCTGAAGAGCGCCGTGGACCGCTCCAGCGGCACCGCCCTCGGACTGCATCTCCACGACCTCGGGCACCGAACCCCAGATGTTCGGAGTGCCGTCGGCCGACCACGCGTCGGCGTGCTCGCCCATCGGGGACGACGGCGTGATCGGGTAGATCGCGATGACCTCACTCACCTTGTGCGCAACGTGAGCGACGACCTCGTTTCCGTCCTTGGTTGCTGTCTTTCTAGCCACGATCAGATCCCTGTTTCGAGGGGAAGACATAGTCGGTGCCATAGCACTCTAAGTCCGTCTCGCCCACCGTAGGGATCCGACCCATCGGCCGCATCGCTTTCCCCCCCAAAAAACCAGCCAGAACCCGAATCTCCCGGTCTCTCCATCTTTGGAAATCCGCAGGATTTCCAAAGAGGTGGAGGGTCAAGGGAACTCA
>CAZFPM010000231.1:3327-9254 GCA_964520965.1 uncultured Myxococcales bacterium | reverse complement strand
GGTAGCACGTCGACGAGGAGCGACGCCGCCAGTGATTTCGCTGTGTTATGAGCGCGACGGGATGACTCTTGTTCAGCTCTCTGACCCCAATGCCGATCACTTGAGCTTGTTCTTCTCGGGGCCGAGCCCGATGCAGAATCCGTTCGACTGAGTTGCGTTGGAGCTCGCGGGGGGCCAGACAGCCGGGCGCGGCGTCGCCCCCGCGGCGTTCGGACGATCGACCATCGAATGGCCACGAAGAGTCACCCGCACGTCACGAGGATGTCACGAGCCGCCTCTACAACGTGCCCGACACCTTTCACCCGGCCATCGTGGCGCGCCGCGGCTACAACCACGGCGACATCGAGGCCTACCGGGAGGCCGACCTGGAGGGCGGACCTTTCCGCTTCTCCGTCGGGGCCGGTCCGCAGATCCATCTCGACCTCGACGACGACGGCGTCGCCATGCTCACCGAGCAGAGCGCCGACGGAGATACGAGCGACGTCCGCGCCCGCACTCAGCTCCAGTTCGCGTTCTGACGACGGGCTCGTGCCGTCGCTGCGCGGCGCGGCCCCTTGGCTGGCCGACGGGCGCCGAGGCTCGCCGCTCGTCTACCCTGCGGTGTGCAGCTACTCCCGCTCCAGCACCCAATAGCGCCAGCTCACCGGATGATGGACGTAGTAGTCCATGACGAAGCTGTCCCCGTCGATGCAATAAGCCGCCGGGGGGTCCTCGCCGAGCTGGATCTCCATGCCGTCGATCGTGAACGTCCCGTCGTCCGCCTCCTCCTGGATCAACGGATCGCTCTCACAACGGCAGGCGTTCGGAGCGTAGGCACACGCCAGGCGGTCGTTCGCGACGTCGTTGCACCGCTCCTCCGGTGTCGCGCCCGACAGCGGCGCGGCCGCGAGGCACGTGTCGTCGAAGACCCAGGTGAGCAGCATCGTCGTCGTAATCTCCCAGCTCACGTTCCCGTCGTCCGCGAACTCGAAGAATCCGTCGAGCGTCGAGCGACCGATCGTCTCGTTGCCTCCGCCGACGCACTCCGGCCGGTCGTCGTAAGGGCTCTCGAAGAGCGCTGCCGCGGCTGCGGGGTCTTCGGGACACGTGGCGAGAAAGCGCCAACGTCCGCCGACCTCGCCCCCGCAGGCCGAGAAGCTCTCGACCGGGCAGTACGGCGACTCCCACACACCGGTGTCGCCCGGGCCGGCGTCCGTGATGGTCGGGGCATCCTCCCCACCCGCCCCGTCTTCGCGGGCGTCGGCAGCGTCACTGGTGTCGTCGCCGCTGGTTCCGCCGTCGTCGGCCGCGTCGACGCCGACGTCTGCGACGCCGCTGTCGTCTTCCGGGGCCGGGGCGCCGCTGTCGGTGCCGCAGGCGAGCGGGATGGCGAAGATCGCGAGAAGGGTTGGGCGGAGGGGGATTCGCATGGGAGTTGTAGGGGCGACGCCATGCCTCGCCCTTGCGTTGTGCGGGTTGTGGGGGTTGTAGGGGCGAGGCCATGCCTCGCCCTCTCGCCTCACGCGCTACGCGCGTGTCCCAGCGCATGTTCGATGTCGCGCTGCAGGTCCGACATGTGCTCGAGTCCGACCGACATGCGAATCAGGCCTGGGGAGACGCCGTGTGCGGCGAGCTCCTCGGGTGGGACGTCGGAGTGGGTCATCGTCATCGGGTGTTCGACCAGGGTCTCGGTGCCGCCGAGCGACACGGCGAGGCGGCAGACCTCGAAGGCATCGAGGACCCGGTAGGCGGCCTCCCGACCGCCACGGACGTCGAACGAGATCAGCGAGCCGGGGCCTGGAAGGTGCTGGTCAGGAACACCGGCGGCTTGACGGCACCCTCGGAGAGCGCGGGATCGTAGCCGTAGCCCAGCGCCAACGTCTCGGGATTGAACTCGTGGTGCCCTGCGCTGTGGTACCGCTTCATGGAACCTCCCGTGACGACGGCGATTGTGACGCGTCCGGTCTCGACGACGACTTCCAGCGTACTTCACCGCGGAACTCAAGCAGCATGGGCCGGCAGCTCATGACACGACTCGCCGCAGTCGCTATCGTGTCGGCGAATCGCCACCTCGTTACCCCTCTGCGCCATGCGACGACTCCTCGCCGTGTTCGCGTTCGTGAACCTCTGCGGCTGTGGGCAGGACTCGGGCTCGGGGTCGTCCGCGCCCGACCGCACCGATGCCGACGTCGCCGGGGATGTCGTGCCGGATGCCGACACGGTCGACGATGTCGTCCCGGACGTCCCGGACGGCACTCCGGACGCCGTGGCTCCGGATGTCGATGACGAGAGCGGGGCGCCGGACGCACCTGCCGACGTGGCGGACGCCCCCGACGGCGACACGCCGACCGACGCGGTCGAAGGAGACCCGCCAGATGCGGCGCCGGACGGGGACGCACTGGAGTGCCCGGAGCCCGAACCCTTCGCGTACACGTGCGCGGGCGCGGATCCAGAGACGTGTCCCGAGGGGTTCTGTGTCCTCGGTCAGTGCCTCGCCCCGATCCTCGACGCCGACCGGTGGGCGGAGTGTGGTGACGGGGAGTGCGGTCCTTGTGAGACCGCTTGTCCCGTAGATTGCGGCCCGCCCCTGGCCATCGCCCGGCCGCGTGCCTTCGACAACGACACCACGATCACGGTCGAGGTCCACGGCTTCAATCCGGTCGATGGCGGAGAGTGGGAGGAGACCGTCTACGGCGAGGTCGACGACGCCGGCGGCATGGGGCGCTCGATCCGGCTCTTCGCGCCCGCCGTTCCGGACTGGGAGGACGAACCCACGGCGACGAACCAGATGGTCGGCGTCGAATACTACGGCGCGATCCCCGCCGAGTGGCTGAGCGTCGAGGACATCGAGGAGATCGAAGCCAACGACTGGCGCACCGACCGCGTTCTGCACCGTTACGCGCTGATCGTGGCGAAGTTCATAAACCGCCACATGGCCGACGTCGGCGCCACCGACGTGAACATCTTCTGCCACTCGATGGGCTGTCACGTGACGCGCTACATGATCGAGAACGACATCGAGGGGGTGGCGTCGAGCGGCGTGATCGCACGGTGGTCGACTGCGACTGGTGTGCTCGCCGGAGCGCGGCTCGCGCGGCTCTTCGACAACCCCTTCGTCCGCGACGCCGCGGAGCTCCTCTGGATGAACACGGCGGACTTTGTTCACATGAACCCGGACTACGTCACGGATCACTCGGCGGTGTGGGACCACCAGCTGCACGCGGCGAACAACCCGCTCTTCGAGGACATGCTGATCCACCACCTGGTGGCGACGGACCCCACCCTGCAGGAGACATTCGACATCCTTCCGCTGCTCGACCTCTCCAACCCGGACGACGAGCCGAACGACGGGCTGGTGTACACGTGGGACGAGCTCTTCTGGGAACAGGACGAGTCGGTCCGCCACGTGACGCCGACCGGGGAGCGCGTGCTGCCGACGGCGTCGTACCAGACGGTGGACCACTTCGAGATCAAGGACACGCTGCCGACCGGGATCCTGCACGCCGCGGGGCTCTACCATCGGCGGAAGGTCTGGATCATCGCCCGAACGCTGACCCTGCGAGACGACCTGGAGCAGGACTCGATCGTCGACGTCCTGAACCAGGGCTCGGCGCCGGCGGATATCTCGTTTCGGGCGCGCGTGTCCTACGATCCCTACGTGACGGAGGTCTTCGGTCAGCCGGGCTTCGTGCACGAGCAGGCTCCGGAAGACCGCAGCACCCCGCTGACGACCTTGTTCGAGGGTCAGAGCATCCGGCTCGACTGGACGGTGTACGAGGGGCCGGTGTTCGACGCGATGACCACGGTGTCCCTCGACTTCGAGCTTCTGGAGATGGACTGGTACCCCCGATTCGGGGTCTCCGAGTGGGCGTTCGACATCCATGAACGGCTCGTGGAATTCACCGGCGACGTTCTTTTGTCCGACGACCTGGTGATCCTCGAATCCGATGCCGCGCGGGTCGAGTTGGAGGTGCGGGTGCGGGAGATGTACTGACGCGAAGTGGGGGCGCGCGTCCGGGCCGTCGAGCGGTTGAAAACCGGTGGTCGTCCGGTCACCTGCACACCGCCCCGAGCGGTGATCGTGCGTTGATGTGGGCGCGTAGTAGGCCCGTGTAGGCCCGTGTGGTTACGCGGGTTACAGCGTCGCAGGTCAACCGCGCAGGGCGGTCGAGGTACCCCCCAAAAAAGGGGACATCAACCGCCTTGACTTGGTCGATCGCCTCGCTAGAGTGGCCGTCACCCTGTTTTTTCAGAGCGAGGGCTCGTACCGAATGTGGTCAGTCGGACTCGGCGAAAGGAAGCGACCGCTCCGGCCCACAAACCTCGCACCTCTTCGTACGTCACACGGAGTGCCCGTCATGGGATGTAATTCGAATTCGCTCGTGCGTAATCCGCTGGCCGCCTTGTGCATCGTCACACTGGCGGCTTTCTCGTTGATGGGCTGTCCGGAAGGCTCCGAGGAGACCGGCAGCGGCAGCTGCGGTGACAGAACGGTCGACTCCGGTGAGCAATGCGACGACGGCAACACCGAAGACGGTGACGGCTGCAGCGCGACCTGCCAGGACGAGAGCCTGACCAGAGACGGGGGGACCGACGGCGATGCCGGCGACACCGCGCCCGACGGCGATGCCGGCGACACCCGCGACACCCGCGACACCGCGGCCGACGGCGAGGTCGTTGAGGAACTCTGCGGCAACGGCGAGCTCGACGACGGCGAGGAGTGCGACGATGGCAACGACGTCGACGACGACGACTGCGCCAACGACTGCACGACCAACCTCGGGCGGGCCTGCGACGAGTGCGAGTTCGACGAAGACTGCTTCGGCGACGAGAGCTTCTGCGCCGACCTCGACGACGGTTCGTTCTGCGCTCAGGCGTGCGAGATGGCCGCCGACGACTGCGACGACGGCTTCACCTGCACCGAGATTCTCGACATCGATACCGGCGATCTGCTCGGCTCATTGTGCCTCCCCGACGACATGACCTGCGGCGTCTGTGGTGACGGCGTCCTCGACGAGACCGAGGACTGCGACGACGGCAACCTCGACGAGGGTGACGGATGTGACGCCGAATGCCTCGAAGAGAGAGAGCCCGTCTGTGGCGACGGCGAGCTCGACGATGGCGAGGGTTGTGACGACGGCAACAACGACGATGGCGACGGCTGCTCGGCCGACTGCGTGCTCGAGAGCTGTGGCGACGGCGAGCTCGACGATGGCGAGGAGTGCGACGACGGCAACGACATGGCCGACGACGGCTGCACCGACTGCCTGCGCGACCCGTACTGCGGCGACGGCGATGTCGACGATGGCGAGGAGTGCGACGACGGCAACAACGACGACGGCGACGGCTGTGACGCCAACTGCTTCTACGAGCCCTACTGCGGTGACGGCACCCTCGGCGACGACGAGGAGTGCGACGACGGCAACAACGACGACGGCGACGGTTGCGACGCCGATTGCTTCTTCGAGTCCTACTGCGGTGACGGCATCGAAGACGATGGCGAGGAGTGCGACGACGGCAACAACGACGACGGCGACGGCTGCGACGGCGACTGCTTCGTCGAGTTCTGCGGCGACGGCATCCCGCACGATGTCCTCGGCGAGGAGTGCGACGACGGCAACAACGACAACGGTGACGGCTGCTCCGAGGATTGCTTCGTCGAGTTCTGCGGCGACGGCACCCCCCAGCCCGGCCTCGGCGAGGAGTGTGACGACGGGAACGACGTGGCCGGCGACGGCTGCGATCCGGCGTGCATCGAAGAGGTATGCGGTGACGACATCCTCCACGAAGCCCTCGGCGAGGAGTGCGACGACGGCAACGATGTCGATGACGACGGCTGCACAGGCTGCCTCATCGATCCCTTCTGCGGCGACGGAGAGATGGGCGGAGACGAAGAGTGTGACGATGGCAACGACGTCGCTGACGACGGCTGCACCGACTGCCTGATC
>CAZFPM010000231.1:0-3317 GCA_964520965.1 uncultured Myxococcales bacterium | reverse complement strand
GGAGATGTCGACGAGAGCGAGGAGTGTGACGACGGCGCCAACGAGGACGGCGACGGCTGCGACGCAGACTGCTTCGTCGAGTTCTGCGGCGACGGCATCGACAACAATGGCGACGCCGAGGAGTGCGACGACGGCAACGACATCGACTTGGATGAATGTTCCAACGACTGCGTGCTTCCCTTCTGCGGCGACGGCACCGCCCAGATCGGTGAGGAGTGCGACGACGGCGGCACCGAGGCCGGCGACGGCTGCGACGCAGACTGCTTCGTCGAGTTCTGCGGCGACGGCGTCGACAACAACGGCGACACCGAAGATTGCGACGACGGTAACGACATCGACGACGACGGGTGCACCAACGCGTGCACCCTGCCGGGATGCGGCGACGGCATCTTGCAGGAAGGTGAGGAGTGCGACGACGCGAACAACGACGACGAGGATGGCTGCTCCGGTGCGTGCCTCGATGAGTACTGCGGCGACGGCATCACCCAGATCGGCCTCGACGAGGTCTGTGACGACGGCAACACCGACAACGGCGACGGCTGCTCGCAGGATTGCATCGTCGAGTTCTGCGGCGACGGAATCGTGCACCCGCTCCTCGACGAGGGCTGCGACGACGGCAACGGCGACGACGACGACGGCTGCTCGGCCGACTGCACCGTCGAGTTCTGCGGCGACGGCATCCTGCACACCGGTGAGGATTGCGACGACGGCGACCTGAACTCCAACACCACGGCCGACTCCTGCCGTCTCGATTGCACCTTCCACTCCTGTGGCGACGGCACCCCCGACACGGGCGAGGAGTGTGACAACGGCGACGACAACTCCGACGTGGAGCCCGACGCCTGCCGCGAGGACTGCACCTTCCCGATCTGCGGCGACCTCGTGGTCGACTCCGAGGAGGAGTGCGACTTCGGATCGCTGAACTCCGACACCGAGGCCGACCGCTGCCGGACGACCTGCGACGAGCCGTTCTGCGGCGACAGTGTTCGGGACACCGGTGAGTCGTGCGACGAAGGCGAGCGCAACTCCGACACCGTGCCCGGCGCCTGCCGGCTGAACTGCGCGCTGCCGACCTGCGGCGACGGCACGATCGATGTCGGCGAGTTCTGCGACAACGGCGACGACAACTCCGACACCGAAATCGACGCCTGCCGGACGACCTGCACCAGCGCGTTCTGCGGCGACGGCGTCAACGACACGTTCGAAGGCTGCGACGACGGCAACAACAACAACGGCGACGAATGTTCGTCCACGTGCGCGGTCGAATTCTGCGGCGACGGTGTCCGTCAGCCCGGTGAAGAGTGCGACGACGGCAACGACACCTCCGGCGACGGTTGTGACGCCGACTGCGTCGAGGAGTTCTGTGGTGACGGCACCGTCAACGGCGGCGACACCGAGGAGTGCGACGACGGAAACAACACCTCCGGCGACGGTTGCAACGCCGGATGCACGCCCGAGTTCTGCGGCGACGGGATCACCCAGATCGGTCTGGGCGAGGCCTGCGACGATGGGAACAACACCACCGGCGACGGTTGCGACGCGACATGCGCCGTAGAGATCTGTGGTGACGGTACCGTCAACAACGGCGGCACCGAGGAATGCGATGACGGCAACCGGACGCCCGGTGACGGGTGCAGCCGGAACTGCTTGCGCGAGTTCTGCGGCGACGGCGCCCGCCAGGCCGGTCTCGGTGAGGAGTGCGACGACGGCGGCAACACCTCCGGCGACGGCTGCTCGGATGATTGCATCGTCGAGTTCTGCGGCGACGGCATCCTCCACCCCACCCTCAGCGAGGAGTGTGACGACGGGAACGAGACAAACGGCGACGGCTGCACGGCCCGCTGCGAGGTCGAGTTCTGCGGCGACGGCGTCGTCAACAACGTCGATGAGGAGTGCGATGACGGGAACGCGAACCCGTACGACGGCTGCTCGGCGATCTGCAATTTCGACGTCTGCCCGACCGTCGATGGTGTGACGGGGGTCGGCGACGCGCTCGTGTCCGGTAACTCGTGCACCTCGGGTGACCACGATCCGACCGTCGACCCGGGTTGCCTGCCCGCCGGCGGGGAGACCGATGGTGGCGACTACGCCATCGAGTACACGGCCACTGAGAACGGGCGCTACACGTTCGACACCGACAACGCCGCGCGGGACTTCGACACCGTGCTCTACATCCGCGACGTCTGCGGCGCCACGACCGAACTCGCCTGCAACGACGATCTCGACACGGACGACTACGCGTCCGAGGTGTCGCTCGACCTCGCCGCCGACACGACGGTCACGGTCTACGTGAGTGGCTACCGCGGCGGTTGCGGTGGCTTCGAGCTCGACGTCGCCCGCGCCAGCGTGTGCGGCAACGGCCTGCTCGGGGCCGGCGAGGAGTGCGACGACGGTAACACCGATAACGGCGACGGTTGCTCGGACGCGTGCGTCAACGAGTTCTGCGGTGACGGCATCGTCCACAACGGTCTCGGTGAGGAGTGCGACGACGGGAACACCACGTCCGGCGACGGATGCACGTTGGCCTGCATCGTGGAGTTCTGTGGCGACGGCGTCGACAACGACGGCGACAACGAGGAGTGCGACGATGGGAACGTCGCCCCGGGTGACGGGTGCGACGACGTCTGCGTCACCGAGTTCTGCGGCGACAACATCCTCCACTTCGCCCTCGGCGAGGAGTGCGACGACGGCAACAACGTGCCCGGCGACGGATGCAGCGCGACTTGCATCGAGGAGTTCTGCAGCGATGGCACGGTCAACAACCTCGTTGAGCAGTGCGACGACGGCAACCTGATCAATGGCGATGGCTGTGATGACAACTGCGTCACGGAGTACTGCGGCGACAGCGTGATCAACAACGTCGACGAGGAGTGCGACGACGGCGGCGCGGTCGCGGGCGACGGCTGTGACGACAGCTGCGTGGTCGAGATCTGCGGTGATGGCACGGTCAACGACTTCGACACCGAGATCGTCGCGCTGTCCCTCACGAATCCGGGCGGCGCCGGGCTCGGGGTTGGGACGCCGGTTCCGCCGATCGCATGGCAGAACGTGTACCCGGCTGCCGAGCTCACGCATCTCACGCCCGGCCAGGTGATCAGCGGCTTGTCGCTTCGAACCGACGAGACGCTTGGCACTGTGTGGCCGGTTGCGGGCGGCGAGGTCTTCCCGCGGTTCGACGTCGAGATCGGTCCCGGATCGGGCGTCTACGACCTCGAATTCGCGACCAACTACGGAGAGCCGCCGACGGTCGTCCGGGCCGGACCCCTCGACATTGCCCCGGAGGCGTACCCGGTCGGTGATTTCGGACCCGAGGTCAC
>CAZFPM010000230.1:0-9275 GCA_964520965.1 uncultured Myxococcales bacterium | reverse complement strand
GTCGGCGGCGCCGGCAGGACGAAGTCGTGGAACACCGCAGTGTCGAGCTCGACGACCCGCAGCTGCGGCAGTTCCCCCACGCGGACCAGGGCCAGGTCGCCCTCCCCGGCCACGAGGATCTCGCGGTCTTCGCCGAGCGGGATCGGAGCCAGCGGATCCTCGATCGGAACCGGCGGCAGGAAGCGGTCTCCGTCGAGGTCGCCGAGTGCGACGCTGCTGACCCCCTCGTCCGTCACGACGAAGGCGCGCAGCCCGGCGTCGTCGTAGACCACGTCGCGCACGTTCACGCCGACCGAGAGCTGGTACACCGGCGCGGGATCCGCGCCGAGTACGATCGCCGAGAGCTCGCTCAACGGCCCGGGGTCGTCGCCGCGTTCCGCCGCGCGGTTGTCGTACCACGCGAACGCGACAGAGGCGTCCGGCGCCAACGAGAGGCGGTTCGCGCCCTCGATGACATCGACCGTATCGACCTCGTCCTCTTCCCCGACCGGCGCCGCGTCGACGATGCTGACGGTCGAGGCGCCGCTGTTGAGGACCAGCGCGAGATCATCGTCCGGGGTGGTGACGATCAGGCTCGGCTCCGCGCCGACGCGCACGGTGGAGATCTGGATCGTGCCGCCATCGTCGACGGCGATCTTGGCGAGGGTCCCCCGGCTCGTGTTGGCGACGAAGACGAAGTTCGCCGAGGCCGTCGGCCGGGTCAGATCGAACGCCTCGTACTCGTAGCCCAGTCCCGGTTCGTGCGAACCGCCACCTCCCCCGGTCGTGCCGACAGAGCCGGAGCCGGCGTCGACGCCGAGGCCATCGAAACTCTCTTTCATGCCCCCCGACGAACAGCCGGCGAGCGCCAGCGCCACGAGCGCGAGAAGCGACGGACGCAGAAGGGTTCCGCTGTCATTGCGCATGGCGTTCCTCAATCGATGAAGGCGTTGAGCTGGAAGGCGGTGACGTGATGCACGTCGCCGGTCTCGGCGTCGATGAAGGTGATGCGGCCGGTGTCGCTCTCCTGCGCGACGAAGACCCGGTTGGTACCGGGAACGACGCCGATCGCCTCGGGCAGCCCGTCCATCTCGAAGGTGCGGGTGGCGAACGACTCCAGGTCCAACGAGCGGATCTCCCGCACGCCGCGGCCCGCGTCGGCCAACATCAGGAACGCGGCCGCGCCGTCGGGGGTGAACACGACCTCTTCGGGCTCGACCGGCAAGAGGACCAGCTTCGCGTATCCGCTGGGCAGATCGACCAGTGAGACGGCCTCGGCCTTGTCGACGAAGGCGTCCACCGCCTCTCCGGGCACGGGCAGACCGGGCGCTGACGAGTGCAGGACGAGGGCCGCGCTCGCCAGCGGCGCGGCGAGCACGCTCCGGATCCCCTTTTCGAGCCAGATCGTGCGCTCGCTGAGCTCACCGTCGAGGGTGAGCACCCCGAGCCGCGGATCATCGCCGAGGGTCGTGTACGTGATCACGGCTGACTCGTCCGCGGTGAGCGTGAGGATGCCGGCCGGCGAGGTCTCGATGCTGAGCAGCTCGAAGTCGGTCGGGTCATCGACGACGTCCCCCAGCCTGAGGAGCGCGACCCGGTCGATGTCACGGAGCGCGACGAGGGCGGTCCTGTCGTCGCCGAGGATGTCGATATCGGTCGGGATCGCGGGAAGCTCGACGGAGACGGCGTCCTCGGTAGCGAGGTCGACGACCCGGACCCCGGCGTGACTGCTCGACCGGAGCACGGCGTAACTGCCGCCGCCCGAGATCCGCACCTCGCGGTCGATGTCCGCGACCAGGGGATCGTCGCCGAAGACGACGCTCGGCACGGCCACGTCGGCCCGGATCCGCGCGAGCTCCAGGACGTTGATCCCGCTGTCGGTGACCACGTACGCCCGCTCGCCGGCGCCGTCGAACTGCACGCCCCGGATGTTGAAGCCGACACTCACCTCGTACGCGTCGGGACCGTCGAGGGCGACGAGCGAGATCTCCTGCAGGCTACCGATCTCATCGCCGGCCCGGGCGCTGGCGTTGTCGTACCACGCGATGGCGTGACTGCCGGTCGGGGAGACGATGATCTGGTTGCAGCCGCGGATCACGTCGACATCGGAGACCAGGTCTTCGTCGGGACGAGCCTCGATGATGCTCACCGAATCGGAGCCGACGTTGAGGACGACGGCGATGTCGCCGTTGGGCACGGTCCTGACGATGGTCGGCTCCCGGCCGACCCGGATCGGCGTCACGGCCAACGTCTCGCTGTCGATCTTGGCGACGGAGTCGAGCGAGCGGTTGGCGATGAAGACGTATCGGCGCGATGCCGTGGGCGCGCCCAGCTCGGGGGCTTCGGGCTCCGGCTCCTCGGGCACGAACACGTCGGCTGACCGGCCGGCGTCCAGGCCGGGCTCCGCCGCCGAGCCCTGGTCGTCGTCGCGCGCGCCGGCTGCGGGCCCGTTGGTTTCTTCACCGGTGGGGTCGCCGAATCCCATGGAGGCGTCGGCGAACGAGGCGTCGTCGCCGCAACCCCAGGCGATGATGAGGAGCGCGATCGAGCAGACGAACTTCGTGCAGGTCGAGCTCATGGGGACCTCGTTTCGGTAGACGCCGTCAGGGGTAGCAACGAGTGTGCCAAACCCGGCGTCCCGCGTCCATCCCCATAGCTTCTGGGGTCCCGTTGCCCCCAAGGCCCCGGAAACAGCGCAATTACGCATCGGAACCATGACACGAATGTCGTGGCGGCACGGCATTCGTCGGGATTCCACGGGCTCTCGACAGCAGGCGCACCTATCGAAAGTCTGACACGCCTGTCAGGACGTGACGGTCGTCTCCTCGGTCACGTCGCGCGGCGTCGAATCCTGGTCCTCGGGCTCCGCCTCGAGCTCGGGCGTCTCCTCGCCCTCCTCGCCCGTGTGGAGCTCCTTCTTGAAGTTCTTGATGCCTTCGCCGAGCTGGCGTCCGACCGTGGGGAGCTTGCCGACGCCGAAGACGACGACGACGATCACGAGCACAAGAATGAGCTCGGGCGTCCCCAACATGGCGAGAAATGTGGCGTTCATGCCTGTTACCTCGAGTCGCGATTCCTCTAGTCGAACTTCTTAGTCTGGGAATCGACGTCCGTCAAAGCCTGCAATGCCGCCTTCGCAGCCCGTTGCTCAGCTTCCTTCTTCGACCGACCTCGACCTTCGCCGGCCACAGCCCCCAATACGTAGGCTCTCACGGTGAAAACGCAATCGTGGGCAGGACCGTCGCTGCCCACCAGCTCGTATGACGGGCGCTCCCGGTGGGCCCCCTGCGCCCACTCCTGTAGCGCAGACTTGTAGTCCGGCCCCAGGTCGTTCGGATTCACTTCGTCGAGCCGGACTCCGAGCAGGTCGATCACCACCGCCCGCGCCGGATGCAGCCCCCCGTCGAGGTACACCGCCCCGACCAGCGCTTCGACGACGTCGGCCAGTAAGCTCGTCTTCTGGCGTCCCGACGTGCGCTCCTCGCCACGGCCCAACCGCAGCAGACGCCCCAACCCACGTTCGCGAGCCAACGCGGCCAGGGTCTTCGCCGAGACCAGGCGTGAGCGCAGCTTCGACAACACCCCCTCCGCTGCGTCCGGATGGCGCTCGTGCAACGCGTGCGCCACGACCAACCCGACGACGGAGTCGCCCAGGAACTCCAGTCGCTGATTGTCGCGCAGGGCCGCCGAGGACTCCTCGGCGAACGACGTGTGCGTCAGGGCGCGCACGAGCAGGGCCGGATCGGCGAACCGATACCCGCACGCCTGCTCGAACGCCCCCGCGGCCGCGATGCCTACCTCGGCCTCCTCCTCACAACTCATCCCACCTCCATGATCCAACCCCCGCCGACGACCTCGTCGCCGTCGTAGAATACCGCCGCCTGTCCGGGGGCAACACCGCGCTCGCCTTCGTCGAGGGTCACGACGGCCTGCGATGGCGCGTCCGGCTCGATGCACACTCTACCTTGCCGACCTCGGTGGCGGTAGCGCACCTGCACGACCGCCTCGAAATCGCTCGGCGGCGACGGCCAGCGGAGCCAGTTGGTGCGCTCGACGCGAAAACGACGGCGTACGGACTCCCCCGCCGTCCCAACGCGGATCTGGCCCGTGCCCGCGTCGATGCCGGTCACGTAGAGGGGTTCGGCACCGCTGATGCCGAGGCCGCGGCGCTGTCCGACCGTAAACCGATGAATCCCCGCGTGTCTGCCGAGCACCTCGCCGGTTGATTCGCGAACCACGGAGCCAGTGCGGATGTCTCCGTCCGGAAGTCGGGCTTCGACAAAGTCGACGTAGGAGCGATCGCCGACGAAGCAGATGTCCTGGCTCTCCGGCTTGTCGGCCGTGACGATCCCCAGTTCGCGGGCCAGCGTGCGCACCTCGGGCTTGGTCAGATCTCCGAGCGGAAAGCGGATCCGACCCAGGTCTTCGCGCCGCAACCCGAAAAGGAAGTACGACTGGTCCTTGTCGGCGTCGCGCCCCCGCAGCAGCGCGAGCCGCTCCCCGCGCCGCTCGATCCGCGCGTAGTGCCCCGTAGCCAGGTAGCGCGCGCCGAGCGCCCGCATCCGCCCGAGGAGCACGTCGAACTTGAGGTGATCGTTGCACAGGATGCACGGGCTCGGCGTGCGGCCGCGGCGGTAGTCCTCGACGAAGCGATCGATCACGCGTTGCCGAAACTCCTCCTGGTAGTTCGCTACGTAGAACGGGAACCCTCGCTGGTCGGCCACGGCCCGCGCGTCGTAGAGATCGTCGGGACTGCAACACGAGCGACCCGCCCCCTCCGGGGTCGCGTAGAGGCGCATACTCACGCCGACGACATCGTGCCCGTCGCGGTGCAGGAGCGCGGCGACGACGGACGAGTCGACGCCACCGGACATCGCGACAACGGTCCGGTCGCGCGCCGCGACGGGCGGCGTATCGGCAGGCGCGTTCAAGGCGCGTCGTGAAGCGAAGGGGTCGATAGGCAGGGTCCTGGCGCGACGCTAGTCTGCGGCCCCGGTCGGTCAAGGGAAACCTCACCGCGCCCGCTGATCGGGGCAGCGCTTGCCCTACTCCCTGCCGACCCCCGCGGACCGCACGGTCGCGACGACGCGTCGAACCAGGTCGTCCAGGTCGTCTTCGACGCACCCGGGGCCGAACGAGAAGCGTATCGCGGAGTCGACGCGCGACGCTGAAAGCCCCAACGCGGTGAGCACCGGCGACGCCTCGATGCTCCCCGCCGTGCACGCAGACCCGGCCGATGCTGCCACACCCGCGAGGTCGAGTCCGGCGAGGAGCGCTTCGGCCTCGGCTCCCGGGAACGACAGATTGCTCGTATTCGGGAGACGGGCGCTCGGGTCGCCATTGACCACCGCCCCAACGCTGCTCACCAGGGTCAACTCGAACGCGTCGCGCAGCGAACGGAGCCCGCTCCACGCCTCCCGGTCCGTCGCGCGGACCGCCGCCTCGAAGCCTGCGATCGCGACCACGTTCTCGGTGCCGGCCCTCCGCCCCCTCTCCTGGGCGCCGCCGAGCAGGAGAGGCTCGCAGGACACGTCGGGTGCGAGCCAGAGGGCACCCACCCCGAGCGGCCCACCGAACTTGTGCGCCGACACCGTGATCGCGGACACGCCTTCGGGCGGCGCGAAGACGCGGCGGCCGAATACCTGGGCCGCGTCCATATGCAGCAGCGCGCCCGCATCGCGGCAGAGCGCGGCGATATCGGCGATGGGGTTCAGGTTCCCAATCTCGTTGTTCGCGGCGGCCAGCGAGACGACCGTGCGCGCGTCGGCCCGGCGCGCGAGGTCGTCGAGATCCGGGCGTCCGACACCATCGTGAGCGACCCACCCGACGTCCCGACCCCGCTCCTCGACGTACTCGGCGATCCGGCAGACGCTCGGGTGCTCCAGCCTCGACGTCACCAGCGCGCGCTCCGGGCCGAGGCGGCGCAGCACCAGGTTGTTCGCCTCCGTCGCCCCGCTCGTGAAGACGACCGTGCCGCCTCCGCCGAGTGCGTCGACGATCGCCCGCCGGGCCCGCTCGACGAGTCCGCGCGCCCGTTGCCCCTCTCGGTGTACGGAGCCCGCGTTCAGCGGCGGGTCGGCCAGAAGCTCTGCCATGCGCTCCCGTACCGAAGGGAGCGTCGGCGAAGAGGCGTTGTGATCGAGGTAGTAACGCACGTCAGGTGTCTCGGCGACCGTGAGGAACCAACGTCCCCCGCCGGGAGCGCTAGAGGGCGAGAACCGCCGTCTCGGGCCGGACCTCGGCCTATCGCACGTTGGTGCGGGCCGCAATCCCGGCCGGAGGGCGGTCGGGCCGCCGTTCCGCGACCGTTTCGCCGCGGCGTAGGCTCCGTGGCGGCCCGGCAGGCCCGTGGCCTGCGGCCCGCGCCACGGTCAGCGCCAGGCGACCCGGACCTCGAAAGCCGCCTCCCCGGCCGGTCTCCAGCGGGTGCTCGGAGTGCCGCCGGCGAGTTCCACCGCGACGTCTACCGCCAGGACCTGCAACGCGCGCCACGTCGGGTTGGCCGCTGCAGGCCCCTCGCAACGGATGATGGTCGCGCGGCGATCGGACTCCACGCTCATGCTCCCTCGATCGTAGCCATAGGGGTACGCGCGCGGCCCAGCAGCGAGGACTCGGCGTGGACCGACCCATCGCGCCGCCGCCACGCCGGCCCGACCGAGGCCGTGGCGGACGTCATCGATCAGCGGTGTGCGCAGCGCGGCGCGGTCACCGCCGAGAAAGAGCGCAACGATGGCGTCGGTGACCCGAATCTGTGTTTCCACGGCGAACCAGCCGCCAGCCCCCGGGTCATCTGGCAAGCGCGACGCCTCGACGGCGGCCTGCTCACGAACCCGCCGTACGGCGCCGTCACCTTGCCGCCGCGCGACGTTTGCCGCCCACGATGCCAACAGCACGCCACGGCAGCGGCCGGGCAACGTGGCCACGCGTTGGTGTCCCCATGCCGGCTCGTCGGCCAGCGCGAGCATCGGCAGGTACTCCCCGCTCACGACGTCCCCCGGCTCGCCGAATCGGGCGATTTCGAGCGGGGCGTTCTCGACTCCCGGAACATTAATCTTTGCTGAATCAGGCCAGCTGCCTGTTGTTGGTTTCGACGGGTCCTGTAAGGTACGCGCGCTGTCGGGCGCCGCGCCAGCACGTCGTCTGGTGCCCACCCGGCTGCATCCGAGTCACCCCGACCACTGCCGAGTCACCCGCCCATGCAGCACCCGAACGACTGGCCGGTCGCAGGACCGATCGACCTTGCCGTTCACGACCTGCCGCATCGCTCGTCCACGACCGAGTGGTGGTACGTCAACGCGCACGTCGAGACCAACGACGGCCTGGCCGCCTCGGTATTCGCGGCGTTCTTCCGGGTCG
The DNA here is from genome assembly GCA_964520965.1 of uncultured Myxococcales bacterium. Classification (GTDB taxonomy): domain Bacteria; phylum Myxococcota_A; class Bradymonadia; order REDH01; family REDH01; genus CAZFPM01. Next base: position 1,940 of record CAZFPM010000230.1, on the reverse strand, counting down.
CCCACAGGCGGCATCCGGAGACGGGAGAGGTCGACTACGGACACTCGCTGACCTGGGCCATCACGGACATGTCGGGCGCGCGATACTTGTCGCAGTCGTGGGTCGATCAGCGCGCGCCCGAGATCGGACTCGAGCGCCTCGACCGCGGGCAGGGGTCCAAGGACGAGCGCCTGAACCGTGCGATGCGTGAGGTGCTGGAGAAGGGCCGAATCCCCGAGCCAGACCGGATCCTGGAGACCGAGCCCCACATCGGGACGACGCGGCTGGAGTTGGAGTTCGGCGACGCCGGCTTCCGAAAGCTCGATGACGGAACCTACGCGCTGCGTCTGCACCACGATCGTGACAACGCCGGCTGCGAGCTGATCTTCAAGCCGCAAAAGGAACCGGTGCGACACGGGGTCGATGGCCTCGTGCGCGGGGCGCACGGTGAGGACATGTTCTACTACTTCGTCCCGCGCTGCACCGTCGCCGGGACCCTCACGCTCGACGGCCTGCCGCGCGAGGTGGTCGTCGGTTCCGGTTGGTACGATCACGAGTTCGGCGGACACAGGGCACCGGAAGGCGAGACGGGCGGTCCGTCGTCACCCGGCGTGTCCGATGCCAACGACGCCTGCCCGGACGAGCCCGGCGCGTTCGAACACGAAGAGACCGATATCGCCTGGAACTGGACGGCGATCCAGCTGCGGGACGGGACGGATATCAGCGCGTACACGATGGTCGACGCCGATAGGGGGGAGATCCACGGCGACGGGCTGATCCTCGTCGGGCCGGACGGCGAGGCCGCCAGGCACGATGACGTCGACTTCGAGCCGACGGCCATCTGGCGGAGCACGCGCACGTTCTTCGACTACCCGGTGGTGTGGCACCTCCGGTCGAAGTCGGCGGCTGTCGACCTGCGCATCGAGGCCGAGCTCGACGACCAGGAGCTGATGACGGTGATGTCCAAGCCGTCGTTCTGGGAAGGTCGATGCCGTGTGTCGGGCACCGTTGCCGGCCATGAGGTCGAGGGGCTGGCCTATGTGGAGCGCAGCGGCTTCGAGCCCCTGAAGACACTCGACGACTTCTTCGGTGCCGTCGGCGAGGAAGTGCGGGCGTCGGTGGATTCCCACCTGCCGCGGCACCCGACGTACGAGCAGACGCGAGACATGATCGCGAGCCCGGAACGCCCGCAGTACATGGAGGGCGTCGACCGCGAGGCGCTGGCCCGAGCGATGGCCGATCCGGTGCGGCTGATCACGGACCGCGGCGGCAAATCGTGGCGGTCCTATGCCGCGTTGGCCTGCTGCGACGTGGTCGGTGGTGACTCCCGCAAGTGGGTCCGCTGGTTGGCGATGCCGGAGTTCATGCACGTCGGATCGCTGATCGTCGACGATGTGCAAGACCGGAGCGAAGTGCGCCGCGGCGGCCCGGCTTGTCACGTTGTGTATGGCGACGCATTGGCGATCAACGCCGGAACCGCATGCTACTTCATGGGACAACAGCTGCTTTTCGGCGACAGGGTCTCGGACCGCGACAAGTTGCGGCTCTACGACCTCTACTTCGAGGCGCTTCGCGCCGGACACGCCGGTCAGGCCATCGACCTCGACCCGAAGACGGACCTCGTGCAGTCGACTGTCGTCTCGGGCGACGGACGCGAACTCGAGGCGCGGATTCTCGCCTGCCACCGGCTCAAGACGGCCGCTCCGGCTGCTGCGCTCGCACGCATGGGTGCGGTGGCGGGTGGGGGCAGCGAAGCCCAGATCGAGGCGGTCGGAGCCTTCTTCGAGGCCCTTGGCCTCGCGTTCCAGATCATGGACGACGTCTTGAACATCCGAGGGTTCAAGGGCGACTTGAAGACGCGCGGCGAAGACGTCCGCAACGGGACGATCACCCTGCCGGTGGCCAAGGCGATGTCGCGCCTGGACGCCGATCTGCGACGGTGGTTGGCCACCACGCTCGCC
>CAZFPM010000229.1:4114-9338 GCA_964520965.1 uncultured Myxococcales bacterium | reverse complement strand
TCGGGATCTCTTCGAGGTAGATGTACTGCCAGATGTCGAGCTCGGTCCAGTTGGAGAGCGGGAACACCCGAATGCTCTCGCCGGGCGCGACCTTGGCGTTGTACAGGCTCCACAACTCCGGACGCTGCGCCTTGGGCTCCCATTGGTGGAAGCTGTCGCGGAACGAGTAGATGCGCTCCTTTGCGCGGGACTTCTCCTCGTCGCGGCGGGCGCCACCGAAGGCGGCGTCGAAGGCCCATTTGTCGAGCGCGTCGCGCAGGGCGACGGTCTTGAACATGTCGGTGTACTTCGAACTCCCGTGGTCCCAGGGGGTGATGTTGGCCGCCACCGCGTCCTGGTTCGTGTGCACGAGCAGGTTGAGACCCTGCTCCCGCGTGAACCGGTCGCGGAACGTGATCATGTCCCGGAACTTGTAGGTCGTGTCGATGTGCAGGAGCGGGAAGGGCACCGGGGCCGGCGCGAACGCCTTGAGCGCGAGCCGCACCATCACCGACGAGTCCTTGCCGATGCTGTAGAGCATCACCGGGTTCTCGAACTCGGCAGCGACCTCACGGATGATGTGGATCGACTCCGCCTCCAGAGCGCGGAGGTGGGTCAGGGTGTCGGCGGGGATTTCGTATCGGTCGTCGGTCACGGCTGGGCTCCATGGGTATCGAGCGTCCCGCCGATTAGCTGGGGTGGCACCCGAACGCAAGGCGCCGGCTGCGGATTACAGGCGCCGCGCACCGGACCACGCGGTCGATTCGCGGGACGGACCGGACACGGCTGGACCGGAGGCGCACCGACCCGGCTGCGTCGGCGTCGGCCAAGACCCCGTCGAGCGCGCGCAAGCATTCGAACCCGGGGATGTCCCGCGGGTCCGCCAGGTCACGGCGTCAGCAGTCTCCGCCGTCGAAGTCGAGCTCCGAGCAGTTGAGCAGCGCGTCGCAGGTGCCGTTGCCGACGAGATCGGCCGGGAAGCAACCCCCCGCGCAATCGATCACCTCGGTGCGCGGATCGCAGGGGAACTCGCAGAACGAACCGCCCGGCGGGCACGAGTCGCCCACACAGCAAGGCGGCGGCTCCGTCGTGCATTCCCCGAGGCACTCGCCGTAGAAGACCTCGCAGACAGCCGGGTGCCCACCGCCGCTCAGGCACTCACCGAAGGCGTACGAGCACTCATCCTCGCACGTCGAAGGGTCGGGCGCGCACAGCCGCAGGCAGTCGAAGAACCCGCCGTCACAGAACCCCGACGGGCCACCATCGCCCCCGCAGTCGTCGTACTCGAGGAAGCACGCGTCCTCGCACGGGATGGGTGGGGCCAGGCACTCCGGCAGGCACTCGTCCAACCGGGCCGCGCAGAACGCCACCTCTCCACCCGCCCGCCGGCAGGCCTCGAACGCGTTGCAGCATTCGTCGTGGCACTCCGGGGGATCGGCTTCGCACGCCGCGACGCACGCGTTGAGCCCATCCTCAGCCGAGCTGGTGCAGGCATCCGGCGGCAGGCAGACCGGGTCGTCGATGCACTCCACCAACGCGCGGTTCGCCTCGACATCGCACACGCTATGGCAATCCGTCGGCGGGCCGAAGCAGCCGTCGAGCGCGAACAGGCATTCGCTCAGGAACGACTGAGAAGCGATCAAGCAGGTCTGGTGTGCCGGGTCGGGGCTGCCCGGGCACAAGAGCGTCGCCGGTGGGTCGGCCAGGCACGCAGCCAACTGGGCGTATGCGTCCGAGACGCACTGCTCGTTACACGGAGGTGGCGGCGCGGGGCAGTCGAACACCGTTGCGCAGGCGTCGAACGTCGTGCTGACTCCGCCGTCGCAGAGGGTCGGGTCGATGGTCAATTCGGTGCAGACGTCGAAGTGCGAACCGGAGAGAGCGTCGCAGAAGCTGCGACACGTCTCGGGTTCCGGCGCCGGACATTGCGCGGCGCAGGCCTCCGCGATGACGGCCTCGGCGGTCTGACAGAAATCGGGTGGCGCGCTCGAGAACCCGCCCGCTCCGTCGCACGTTCCCCGCACGAGTGCGGCGACCTCGTCGCAGCTGTCGGGACACTCGCTGCACTCGCCGATGTAGTCGCCGTGCTCGAGATGCGCGTCCAGCGTCAGGGGATCGATCTCGATCGTGCTCGCATTGTCCGCGTGGCCCTCCGGCACGTGGCAGACGACGAGCCGTGCGAGGTCGCCAATCGCCGCTTGCTCGACCGTTTCGAGGTCGCTGCCGATGTCGGTAGCGCACCCCGCGGCCATCGTGACCGCGATCGCGAGCGTGGCGATTGTGTATCGCTCTCGATTCCTCATGTCGTCCTCACTGGGTGACCTCGGCCCCCCGAACGCGGGTCGAAGCAGGCCATCTGGCCCTCAAATGCTGATCTCTGCGGCCCCGTGTGTCAACGGAAAGTGTAGGCGGATGTCGCAGACTCACCGCGCGGATCCGTACCGAACCGGACTGCTCGTGGGTCGTGCAGGCCGCCGACCGCCGCCTCGGCCCACGCTCGCACTTGCCTGAATCCCGGCGGCGCGCTACCAGTGCCGGGCCCTCGTCGCGACCCCACGAAATGCGCTCGATCGTCGCTCTCGCCCTGGTCCTTGCAGGCTGCACCGGCAGTCGCGCGACCGGTACGCCCGACTCGACGGAGCCCGAGATTCCGATCGCGGTCGCCGGCGAGGGGAGCGGCGCCCCAGCAGGCGAAGGAAGCGGCCTGGCCGCGGTGCCCGAGGAGCCTCCTCCGCCCCCGGAGCCGGTCTGCGAGCTCGGCACACCGGACGGGAAGGGCGGCTGCATCGTCACCGCCGCCGACCGCCGAGGAGTGATGTCGGCGGAAGAGCGGTGGGACTACCTCATGACCCACTGCCCCGACGAGGAGTACGGCTCGTTCGCCGACACCTGGGTCTGGGATCCGATGGGAGAGGAGCCGCGCATGGCCGGGTTCGATCTCGACGGCGAGGGCACGACTTTCGACTTCCTGAGCGACTTCGAGGGCACCTCGATCATCATCCGCGTGCGCGAGGCGGAGACGCGCGAGAAGCTGGCCGTCATCAAGACGACCTCGTCGAACACCCGCATCGAGGGCGAGATCTACGCCCATCGCCTCAGCGTCTTCCTCGGCTTCGAGGAGTTGGTGCCCGACGTCTTGCCGGTGCGACTGGAGGGGGGCGCGCTGGAGAAGCTCCGCGACCTGCTCGAGTCCGAGGAGATGCGCGACGAGAACAAGGAGCGGAACCGCCGACGGGTGTTGCGCTCGGTCGTCGAGGCGATCGAGAGCGGGGGGCATTTCGCGGGCGCAATGAAGCCCTGGCTCCGGGCGTTCATCTTCCACTCCGGTCTCGGACATCGCGAGTCGTTGGCCGAGAGCGACGTGATGTACTTCCTGACCCACGGACGTCGGCAGCCGACGGACGAGCAGGTCCGCTTGCGCCAATACACCCGCATGTACGAGCCCCTGGGTACCCACCAGGGCTACATCGAGATGTGGCAGCTGGCCGAGGACCTCTCGAACATCATGCTGATGGACGCCCTGACCGGGCAGAACGACCGCTTCCCCGGCGCGAACCTGCACTTCATGTCGATCGCCGGCGAAGAGGTCGACACCGGTCGCACGCGGCGGAACCGCCCCATCTTCGACATGGGCGAGGTCCGCCTGCTCGCCCTCGACAACGGCGCTTCCATGCACTCGACGATCGGGACCGGCATCGCCGACCTGCAGGGCAACGTCGTCGGCGGCACCCGCGTCGAGCGCTTCGAACGTGAATCGATCGACCGCCTTCAGTCACTCGCCCGCCGCCTCCTCGGCCACGGCTGCGAGACGGCGCCCTTCGAAGACGAGGTCGAGGCGATCTGGACCTACTTCCACCTGCCGGAAGCCGAGGACCGCGAGCTCGCCACCGGCTACCTCGTCCGCACGATGGAGTACATCGACGAGCTGATCGACGACCAGGACGGCGAGATCTACGTCGAGCCGGTCATCACCATCGTGCCCGAGGGTGAGGGCAGCGGCGACCCGGCGGCCGGGGACCAGGCGTCGATCCGGAACATCGACGGCGAGGAGTAGGGGCGTCGCCAGGGCGGTCGCAAAGTCCGGGCCATCCGCCATCAAGGGCGAGATCCTATCTCGCCCCCGGCTCGCAGAGCCGGTCTACACCCCTGAGGCAACCCAAGACCCTCGACTTTGCGATCCCCCTGGGGGCGTCGCCGTCCCCGCTTGCCCCGATCGCGCACGTCCTCTAGTGTCCGCGCCAATCGACACGCGCACTCTCCTTCGAAGCATCGACATGCGTACGCTCGCCCTACGAACCCTCGTGATGGCCGCTGTCGCGGTTGCCCTCCTGGCCTGTAACGACGACAACAGCGGCACCGGAGTCGCCGACCCGGATGCGACTACGGATGACACCGGCGCAGCCGATGCGGGCGACGACGCGGCGACCGACTCTTCGCGCCCTGGCCGCGACGTGCCCGAGCCGGAGGACACGGCGGCCGACGTGCCGTCCGAGGATAGCGCTCCGCCCGACGACGCGACGCCGGACACGGCGGAGGACACGCCGCGGACGGACGCACCGCCCGTCGATGCAGTCTGCGGAAACGGCACCCGGGAGACCGGGGAGGTCTGCGATGGCGACGAGTTCCTCGTCGGCGTCGATTGTGAGAGCCAGGGGTTCGTCGGTGGCGAACTCTCGTGCGCCGACGACTGCACGCTCGATACCGAGGAGTGCCAGGACGCCATCTGCGGCGACGGCGTGGTGTCCGGCTCCGAGGACTGCGAGGGCGACGATATCGGCGACAACGACTGCGTGGCCCTCGGGTTCGCGCCCGGCGGCGAGGGCGAGGTGATCTGCGTCGACTGCATGCTCGACTCCGGGGCCTGCGTCGAGTCGATCTGCGGCAACGACAACGTCGAGGTCGAGCACGAACTCTGCGACGGCGACGAATTCGCCGACGACTCCTGCCGGGAGCGGGGCTTCTTCGGTGGAGACCTCGCCTGCAACGAAGCATGCGACGAGATCGACGATGCGGGCTGCGTGGCGAGCGTCTGCGGCAACGGGACGATCGAGGGCGACGAGCTCTGCGACGGCCCCGGCAGCATCATCGCCGCCTGCACCGACTTCGAGGCGCCAGAGGGCACCGGCGAGCCAGAGGGCAGCGGTGACCCGGAGGGCAGCGGCGACCCGGAGGGCAGCGGCGATCCGGAGGGACCGGTCTGGTACACCGGCGGCGCGCTGGGCTGCTCCGACGACTGCCTGGAGAT
>CAZFPM010000229.1:0-4104 GCA_964520965.1 uncultured Myxococcales bacterium | reverse complement strand
GACGAGATCTCGCCCGAGGCCGACGGCGACGCGGACACCGTGTCCGATGACGTCGACAACTGCCCCGACGACGCAAACCCGCACCAGCTCGACTTCGACGGCGACGGCGTGGGCAACCTGTGCGACGACCCGGTCGTCTACGACATCGTGCTCGAGGACGAGGGCGCCAACGTCTTCGCGACGTCGGTCGGCGGCGGTCTTCCGATTCCGATCCCCGGCCTCGACCTCGCGTTCGACATCACGCTCGCCGTCGAGACCGCGACCGTCGAGGTCACGTTCGACGACGATGGCCTGATGAGCGCCACGGTCGTCATGGTCTTTGCCGACGACTCGATCGAGATCGAGATGGGCGGCGGCGGCCTGCCGATTCCGATCCCGGGGTTGGACGGGATCACGATCGACGTCAGCGGCGGCCTTTTCGGAACGGTCGAAGACGCGCTCGTCGTGACGCCGGACAGCATCGACGGTTACGAGGCTGGCGAGCTTGCCGGCGACAACGCCGAGTTCGACGCCACGTTCGCTCTCGAGGTCTCCGCGGGCGATGCCGGCGGCGGCGAGGTCGACTCGGAGTTCGAGGTCGCCAACAGCACCAGCGAGCTCTCCCGCTACTTCGAGACCTACCGGCTGTCGATCGAGGAGCCCGAGCTCGTGCTCGGCCAGATCACCATCAGCCTGTTGATCATCCCGATGGACCTCGACGTCACCGGGTTCAGCGGGACACTGCTGGTCGGGCCCGCGGCGGAATAGGCCGGCCTGCGGCCGGGGGCGAGGCATGGCCTCGCCCGTACGGGGGGCATGCGCGGGAAGCAGAAGTAGGGGCGAGGCATGCCTCGCCCGTACCTAATCGCGGACGAGGCGCTTGTACTTGAAGGGTTTCGGGTCTTCGTCGCCGAGGCGGCGCCGCTTGTCCTTCTCGTACTCCTCGAAGTTCCCCGCGAACCACTCGACGTGGCCTTCGCCCTCGAAGGCGAGGATGTGCGTCGCCAGGCGGTCGAGGAACCAGCGGTCGTGGCTGATGACGACCGCGCAACCGGCGAAAGTCTCCAGCGCCTCTTCCAGTGCCCGCAGCGTGTCGACATCGAGGTCGTTCGTCGGCTCGTCGAGCAGGAGCACGTTGCCGCCGCGCTTGAGCAGCTTGGCCAGCTGCACGCGGTTGCGTTCACCCCCGGATAGCACGCCGACCTTCTGCTGCTGCGAGGCACCGCGGAAGTTGAACGTTGCGCAATAGGCCCGCGCGTTGACCTCTCGCTTGCCGACCATCACGGTGTCCTGGCCGCCGGAGATCTCCTCGTAGACGGTCTTGTCGGCTTCGAGCTCGTCGCGAGACTGGCTGACGTATGCCAGCTCCACCGTGTCTCCGAGCTTCACCGAGCCTGCGTCAGGCTCCTCCTCGCCGACGAGCAGCCTGAAGAGGGTGGTCTTGCCGGCGCCGTTCGGTCCGATGACCCCGACGATCCCTGCGGGCGGGAGTCGGAAGCTCAGGTCTTCTATGAGCAGCCGGTCGTCGTAACCCTTGGCGACGCCCTCGGACAGGACGACGTCGTCGCCGAGCCGGCGGTTGCCGGCGGGGATGTAGATGTCGGTCGACCGCACCTTGTCTTGGACGTCCTGGTTGAGCAGCTCCTCGTATCGGTTCAGGCGGGCGCGGCCCTTTGCGTGGCGTGCTTTCGGCGAGGCGTGCACCCACTCGAGCTCCTGCTTGAGCTGACGCTGTCGCTTGGTCTCCTGCTTCTCCTCCCGGGCGAGCCGCTTCGCTTTCTGCTCCAGCCAGGACGAGTAGTTGCCCTCGAAGGGAATACCGCGGCCGCGATCGAGCTCCAGGATCCAACCGACGCAGTTGTCGAGGAAGTAGCGGTCGTGCGTGATCAGGACCACCGAGCCCGTGTACTCGCGCAGGGTGCGCTCCAGCCACGCGACCGACTCCGCGTCGAGATGGTTGGTCGGCTCGTCGAGGAGCAGCAGGTCCGGCGCCTCGAGCAGGATCTTGCACAGCGCCACGCGCCGGACCTCGCCGCCGGAGAGCTTGCTGACGTCGGAGTCGCCCGGCGGGCAGTTCAGTGCGTCGAGTGCGATCTGGAGCTTGCGGTCGAGGTTCCAGCCGTCGACGGCGTCGATCTGGTCCTGGAGCGTGGCCTGTTGCTCGGCGAGCTTCTCGTAGTCGGCGTCGGGGTCGGCGTACGCCGCGCTGACCTCGTCGAAGCGCTGCAACAGGTTCCGGATCGGCGCGACCGCCACTTCGACGTTCTCCTTGACCGACTTCGTCGCGTCGAGCTGCGGCTCCTGGGGCAGGTAGCCGACCGAGAAGCCCTCTCCGAGATAGGACTCGCCGTGGAACTCGGGGTCCTGGCCGGCCATGATCCGGAGCAGCGTCGACTTGCCGGAACCGTTGGCGCCGAGGACGCCGATCTTGGCCCCGTAGTAGAACTGGAGCCAGATATTGCTCAGGACCTTGGTGTCCGGTGGGTAGACCTTGGACAGGCCCTTCATCGTGTAGATGAACTTCTTCTCCATGACGTCGCTCTCGGCTGCGCGGTTCGGTGGTCCCCGCCGCGTTTAGTCCTGCACCGGAAAAACGCAAGCGCGACTGCTTGCGGCGCTTCGTGTGGGGGGCTATTACCCGCCGACGATGTCTCGCGTGCCCCCCTCCAGTCGCGGCGCAGTGACCGCCGCCGAAGCCGGGCGCCTCGTGCGCCTGGCCGCACCGTTGGTCGTTGCCCGCGTAGGTTCGAACCTCATGGGGGTGGTCGACACGATGGTCGCCGGCCGCATCGGCCCCGAGGCGATTGCCGCAGTCGGCCTCGCGGCGACCGCCTACTTCATGCTCTTCATCGGCGCATACGGCACGATGCTCGGGCTCGACCCGTTGGTGTCCCGCGCCGTGGGCGCCTCTGACATGACCGCGTCTCGTGGCACGCTCGTGTCCGCCCGCTGGCTGGCCGTCCTCTTCTGCCTGCCGATCATCGCCGGCACCTGGTTCGCCCCGGACGCGCTCCGGTGGATGGGCGAGCCCGAGGCGGTCGTCGCCGAGTCGGAGATCTACCTGGCTTTCGTGGTCATCGGCATCCTCCCGCGCCTGCTCTTCCACACCTATGCGACGTATCTGACCGCCCACGGGCACACCGCGCCATTCGTGCTCGTCACGGTCGTGGTCAACGTCGTCAATCTCGTCTGCGACGTGTGGTTCGTGAACGGCGGTCTGGGCGTTCCGGCGCTCGGCGTCGCGGGGATCGGTGCGGCGAGCGCGGCCTGTCGATTCGTGGAGTTCGGGTTCGTCCTCTGGTGGATCCGGCCGGGAGGGCGCTTCGCCCACCTGGACGCGCCGTGGATCGCACCGGCGGCGAAGTACGTGCGGCGCATACTCTGGATCGGCGTCCCGGTCGGGGTGCAATACCTGCTCGAGGCCGGGGGCTTCTGCGCGGTCACGTTCCTGATGGGGCTCAAGGGCGAGCTGCAACTCGCCGGACACCAGGTCGCGCTCAGCTTCGCGTCCGTCACCTTCACCGTCGCCATGGCGCTCAGCTCCGCGGCGTCGGTGCGGGTCGGCCAGGCGTACGGACGCCGCGATGTCGAGGGCGTGCGCCAGGCCGGCTGGACCGCGTTCGCCGTCGGCTTCACGCTCGCTTGCGGGTTCGCCGTGCTCATGTGGTGCGGGCGGGGCTTGATCGCCCGCGCCTATATCAACGACCCGGAGACCGTGCTCGTCGCGGCCGGTTTCCTCGCGATCGCCGCGGTCTTCCAGGTCGCCGACGCGACGCAGGCCATCGGTTTCGGCGTGCTCCGCGGGCTCGGCGACACGCGTGTGCCGACGACGTTCAACATCGTCGCCTACTGGCTGGTCGGGCTCCCCCTGGGCATCTGGGGCGCGTTCGTCACCGGCGACCGCCCGGAGTGGCTCTGGTGGGGTCTGACGATCGCGCTGGTGATCGTCGCCGCCGGACTCCTGGTCCGCTTCCGCGTGCAGGTGCGTCGGCTTGGCTCCGGCGCCGGCTGATCACTTCTCGCCGGGCAGTCGCCTACTCGGGATAGACCGCCGTGATGTCGACCGACGCGTCGTCCCTATCACCCGAGACGGCCGCTTGGAATGCGACAGCCGGCCGAAATCGG
>CAZFPM010000228.1:0-9389 GCA_964520965.1 uncultured Myxococcales bacterium | reverse complement strand
GGCTACCGCGACCGAACGGGCATCTACGAGCTCCTGCCGGTGTCCAGTGGAGTGCGCCAACTCGTGATGGCGCGGGCCGACGCCTCTACGATCCGCCGCCAGGCGGTGGTGGAGGGGATGCGGACCCTGCGCCGGTACGGTGGACAGGTGGTCCTGCGGGGTCTGACGAGCATCGAGGAGGTGCTCCGAGTGACCCAGCAGGAGACCGTGTAGCGAGTCGAGAACGATGCCTGTCTACGAGTACGTCGGAGTAACCGCAGCGGGGAAGAAGTCGAAAGGCATCTTCGACGCGGAGACCCCGCGCGCGCTGCGCGACCTCTTGCGTGCGAAGGGCATCTTCGTCACCGAGTTCTCCGAGGGTGACGCGATCTCCGAGGGTCGCAACGGCGACATCGAGATCAAGCTCCCGGGCGCCTCGGGGTTCAACCTGCGCGACATCTCGGTCATGACGCGGCAGCTCGCGACGCTGCAGCGCGCCGGCATTCCCCTCGTGGAGTCGCTGAACGCGCTGGTCGAGCAGACCGAGAAGTCGGCCCTCAAGCGCGTGATCTCCGACGTTCGGCAGAAGGTGTCCGAGGGCTCCGCGCTGGCCAACGCCATGCAGGACCACCCGAAGGCGTTCAGCGACCTCTACGTGAACATGATCCGAGCCGGCGAGTCGTCCGGCAACCTCGACGTCGTGCTCGATCGACTGACCGAGTTCCTCGACGACCAGATGGAGCTCCGGCAGAAGATCACGGGCGCGATGGTGTACCCGCTCCTGATGATCGTGCTCGGCGGGTTCATCGTGGCGTTCCTGATGACCTTCGTCATCCCGAAGGTGACGCAGATTTTCGAGGATCAGCAGGCGGCCCTGCCCTTCATCACCGTCGTGTTGATCACGATGAGCAACATCATCGGGCGCTTCTGGTACCTGATGATCGCGGCGATCGCCGGAGGAATCTACGCGTTCGGCAAGTGGCGTAACACGCCCGAGGGGCGGACGCGCTGGGACACGTTCATCCTGACGCTCCCGGTGTTCGGTTCACTGATTCGCATGATCGCGGTGTCCCGCTTCGCCAAGACGCTCGGCACCCTGCTCGGCAGCGGCGTTCCGCTGCTGACGGCGATGGGGATCGTCAAGAACATCCTCGGCAACGTGAAGCTGATCACGGTGGTCGAGGAGGCGCGGCTCAACATCCGCGAGGGCGAGAGCATCGCCGGCCCCCTGAAACGTAGCGGGGAGTTCCCGCCGATGGTCACCCACATGATCGCCGTCGGCGAAAAGACCGGCGCCCTGGAGCAGATGCTCGACAACGTCGCCGAGGCCTACGACGCAGAGGTCACGGCCCGGATCGCGGCGCTGACTACCCTGATGGAGCCGCTGATGATCGTCGTGATGGGCGGCGTGGTCGGCTTCATCGTGTTCGCCATTCTGCTGCCGATTCTCCAACTCAACCAGACGATCGCATGATCGCCCTCTCCCACCCCGGTGATGCCATGGCACCCGAGAACCCCTCCCCCCAGTCGGTCCGCGCGGCGCTGCACAGCCAACGCGGCCTCACCCTCGTCGAGATCATGATCGTGCTGACGATCATGGCGAGCATCATGGGCATGGTCGGCGTCCTGACGGTCGGTGCCATGGAGCGCGCCAAGAACCGCGAGGCGCAGACCGAGGTCGGCAAGATCGCGAACTTCGTCGAGGAGTTCTACGTGTACACCGGCGATTGGCCCGACAGCCTCGACCAGCTCGTCAGCCCGCCCGGCGGCGTGGCGGCTTTCACCGAGGCGATCGGCGACGACCCGTGGGGCACCGAATACCAATACCGGACCGGTGGCTCCCGCGGCTACGAGCTCTGCTCGAACGGCCCGGACGGAAGCTCGGGGGGCGGCGACGACCTGTGCGCCGGCCCGGCGCAGGACTGAGGTCGAGCTGTCGTGCACGCCGATTCCCGCACACCGACGACGTGGGCCCACGCTGGCATCACGCTGATCGAGCTGATGGTCGTCCTGGCGATCGTCGCGGGGATCGCTGCGATCTCGTTCTCGGCGTTCGGCAGCCTGACCAACGCGACACTGCGAGCCGAGGCGATGCGCATGTCCGGCGCGCTGCGCATGGTCTACGGCCGGGCCGCGATCAATGGGCTGCGCTACCAGGTCACGGTCGACATCGAGGGCAACACGTTCTCGGTTCAGTGCAGCCCCGACAACGTGTTGATCCCCGAGGGTGAGGGGACGGCCGACGACGAGGGTCTCGACGCCCTCGACGACGACGAGGCCGACCCGTTCGGCTTGGGCGTGGAGAGGGCCACGCTGGACGACTGCGCCGAACCCCTGCTCGAAACGACCGCGATGCGCGGCGATGTCGAGATCGCCCGGGTGCTGACGACACACCACAAGGACCCGGTCGAAGAAGGAACGGCGACGATCGCGTACTTTCCGAACGGCTTCGTCGAGCGATCGCTGATCTGGCTGAAGAGCCGCGAGACCTTCCTGACATTGTCGATCGAACCGATGAGCGGGCGGGTCGTGGTTCACGCGGGCGATCTGGACGTCCCCGACGACTTCTTCGAGGTCGAGGAGGACTGATGCGACGCGCCGGCTACACGCTGATGGAGGTTCTGGTCGCCCTGGCGATCCTGGCGATGGGGCTGACCATCCTGCTGGGGACTCAGGCGAGCTCGGCGCGGATGTCCGAGCGGGCGAACCGGATGGCGTTGGCAGCGTTGTTGGCGCGCTCGAAGATGATCGACCTGGAGGGCGAGCTGATGTCGGAGGGCTTCTCCGACATGACGGAGACCGCCAACGGCGATTTCCGCGACGAGGGCGCCGACGACATGGAGTGGGAGGCGCTGATCGAGGTGATCGAGATCACGCCCGACGCCGAGGAGACGTTCAACGCCGAGGTCTACACGCAGCTCTTCGGAGACGGAGAGGCGGGCGGCTCGCTCACCGGGTCGAGTTCGGTGTCGTCGTTCCTGCCGATGATCCTGGCGCAGGTGCCCGAGTTCATCAACCAGGTGGCCCAGCGGGCCCGCAAGATCACGCTCGTCATCTCCTGGGAGGAAGGGGAGCGCGAGATGTCGCTCACCGTCCAGCAATACGTCGTGAACATGCGTCCCGGGGGAGCGGAGGTCGACTTGGAACCCATCTCGGGCCAGGTCCCGACGAACGCGCTCCAAGGGCAGGCGATCGACCCGCTGCAGGGAGTCACGCGATGAGCGTCCTCCGACTCCATCGCGTCGCTACGCGCGCTCGCACGAACCTCGGGCGCTCGCCCTCGGGCATGACCCTCGTCGAGGTGATGCTCGCCGTGGCGATCCTGGCGACGATCGTGGCGCTGACCTGGGGCACGGTGTCGTCGAGCTTCCGCTTCCGGACCGCCACGCTCGACAAGTTCGACCGCTATCGAGGGGTGCAGCAGGCGCTCGACAGGATGGCGCGCGAGATCTCGATGGCGTTCGTGACGAATATCGGCCAGGTCGCGACGAACGACCGGGGCGAGATCACGTACCGGACGATCTTCGAAGGGCGGGACGACGAGCTGACGTTCACGTCGCTCGCGCATGTCCGTACGCGCCCGGGCGAGCGCACGAGCGAACAGTGTGAGATCTCTTATCGCGTCGAGGCCATGCGAGGAATCGACGGCCAGATCCGCGACAACCTGGTGCGGCGCGAGGACGCACCGATCGACGCCGACCCCGACGAGGGAGGCGTGAAGTACACGCTCCTCGAGGGTGTGACCCGGATCCGTTTCGAGTATTGGGATTCGACCCGGGAGATCGCCGGCGAGGCCTGGGTGCGCCAATGGGACGCGATCAACGACCACGCGGGCATGCTCCCGTCGCGGGTGCGGATCGAGGTCGAGGTGGAGCACCCCCTGCTGGAGCGGGAGACGCTGACCTTCGCCACCCAGACGCAGATCCACCTCGTCGACCCGCTGATCATCGTGCCGGCCGATATCGCGGACGAGATCCGCGAAGCTGCCGAGGCCCTCTCGGGCGAGGTCTGCGACGACGGGGTCGACAACAACGGCAACGGCGACGTCGATTGCGACGACGACGCGTGTCTGGAGGATCCGGACTGCGAAGACGACCTGGTGGACGAGCCATGATGCGCGCACTCCGCAACAAGCTGGCGTTCATCGCCCTGGGTCTCTTCGATCGGCTCGACCGGCCGGCGACGCAGAACCGGCGCGGCATGGCCATCGTCGTCGTGATGGCGACCATCGCCGTGCTGGCGACGTCGATCGTCGAGTTCGTCTACAACACGCGGGTGAACCTCTACCTGGCGCAGAACCATCGGGACGAGGTCAAGGCGTACTTCCTGGCGCGTAGCGGCATCAACCTGACCCGGCTGTCGCTGGCGTACCAGTACGAGCTCGAGAACCAGGGCGGCTTCATCGGGCAGGCGATCGAGCGATCGAACTTCCAGCTCTGGCAGTACCTGCCCCTGTTGCTGCCCACGTTCTCGACCGCGACGTTGTCGGCGGGAGACTACGGAGCGATCGATCTGGGGGATACCGGCGCGAGCGGTTTCGGCGGTCTGTACGGCAACATCGTCTTCCACGACCCGGATCCCGAGGAAGGGAAGCTGAACCTGAACGAGTTCGCGAGCCGCACCATCGACCAGACGACGCTGCAGGAGTTCTGCTCGCTACTACGGCCACCGCAATACGACGATCTCTTCGGCATCAGCGCGGCAGAGGCGGCCGAGGAGCGCTTCGAGGTCATCGCGGCGATCATCGACCACGTCGATCCGGACTCCGATCTGACGATCATCGACGAGCATTGCATCGCGTCGGTCGGCGGGGTCGGAAACGAGACCTCGCGGTACCGCGACGTCGATTGGGAGGCGAAGAACGAGCCGTTCATCACGCTCGACGAGGTCCGCATGGTCCCGGGGGTGACGGAGGCCTTCGTCAACCAGTTCCTGCAGAACATGACCGTGTACCCGGTCGCCGGGGAGTTCTACGTGAACCTCGCCGACGCGCAGGGATTCGCGGGGCTGTTGTGCGGACACGTCCAGGGGATGCAGGAGGACGTTGCGAGCCCGTGTGTCCTGCCGCAGATCGCAGCCCAGGTGAATTTCCTGGCGCTGGCGCTGGAGGGATGGAACACGTTCTTCTCGAACCCCTTCAACGTCCTCGCGATGTACATGGGGATGGGGAGCATGGACCCGGACATGGTCCTGGGCGCGGTGGCCAATGGGCAGATGATCGCGTTTCGGGTTACGCGAGACTTCACGAACCTGCTGAACTACTTCACCGAGGAGCCGGAGCTCGCGATGCAGTTCGCCATGATGGCGGATCCGCAGCGAGCGCTGCTCTTCGGCTATTATGGATCGATGGGCCAGGGCTTCGTGCCCCCGGAGATCCTGGTGCCGTTCGACACCGGTGCGATCGAACGACGGATTTCGGTGCGCGTGCCGAGGATCTTCACGGTCACGGCGTCCGGAGAGTACGGTGCGGCGAGCCGAACGATTACGGCGGTCGCCGATTACCGTGACGAAGAGAAGCTTCTGTATTGGAGAGAGTTCTAAGTGGCGAGCCGCGTAGTAGGACTGGACATCGGTGAGCTGAGCGTGAAGGCGGTCGTCCTCGAGACGGCGCTGAAGACGTTCGAGCTGGTCGAGGTCGTCGAAGAGGCCATCGGGCCACCGCCCCCAGCGCCAGGCGCTGCCGGAGACGAGCTGCCGCCGGACGCCGAGACCCCGGCCGCTGGAGTCGAGGCGATCGACGAGCCCGACGACGAGGCGCAAGCCCTCGGGCTGAAGCAGCGCACCCTGCAGGCGCTGCACCGCCTGGCGGCGCGTGGGGTGTTCGAGGCCGATGCCATCGTGACGTCGGCGCCGCTCGCCGAGACATATCTCACCCAGATCACCCTTCCCTTCCACGGCGTTCGCGAGATCGAGGCCGTGCTCGTCCCCCAGCTCGAGGGGCGTCTGCCTACCGAGGTCGACGAGCTGCACCTCGACTTCATGCGCGGGGGGCTCGCGCCCAACGGAGAGCATCGCGTCTTCGCTGCCGGCATCGCTCCGGCCCGCCTCGCGATAGCCCTGGCCGACCTGTTGGAGTCCGGCGTCGACCCCAAGATCGTGGATCTGTCGCCGTTCCACCTGATGACGGCTGGCCGGGCGTTGGCGCCGGAGTTGGACGGGCCCGTCGCGATCGTCGACATCGGCGCGGAGCAAACTGCGGTCGTCGTCTACAAGGGCGACGAGCTGCAATACGCACGCAGCTTCTCCGGTGGCGGCGAGCGGGTCACGAGCGCGTTGGGCGACATGTTCGGGCTCGATCCGGCGACCGCGAGAGCGGGAAAGCACCGCGAGGGCTTCATCGACCAGACCGCTCCGGATGCGAAGCAGCCAACCGGGACGGACGCCGTCGACATCGCCGCCGCCTGCCGGGCCGCCACGCGGCCGATCGTACGGCAGGTGCGGCGGACACTGCACGCCCACGCGACCGAGAGTGGTGAGGCCGTCGATCGCGTCTATCTCTGCGGCGGCGGCGCCCTGCTCCCCGGGCTCGTCGAGTACATGGGGTTGAGCCTCGGCGTGGAGACGTCGTTGCTCCCGCTCGACGCCGACGGCCTGCAGACGCTGCCGGGGTTCGCGGACGTCGGGCACCGCTTCGTGACGGCCCTCGGGCTGGCACTCCGGGCGACATCGGCCGTCAAGGGCTCGGCGTTCAACTTCCGGCACGGCGAGTTCTCGTTCAAGGGCAGCCACGAGTACCTGCGCTCTCGCGTGCCACAACTCGCATTCGGCGTCGTGACCCTGGCCCTGCTCTCATTGGTGTTCGGGCTGGGCAGACTGTCCGCGCTGGGGGCCGAGGCGCGGGCGGTGGATGACGCGATCGGGGCGATGTCCGAGCAGGTGTTCGGAGAGGCGATCACCGACGGAGGCGAAGTAAGGCGCCGTTTCCTGCGCGGCAGCGTTCGGCCGGGGTTCTTGCCGGATGTGACGGCCGGGGAGCTCTTCGCAGAGGTCGCGAACCGCGTGGTGGACACCCAGGACCTCGGTTACGAGGTCACGTGGACCGAGATCGAGGTCGACATGGAGCGGCGGATCTTCGTGATCGAGGGACAGGCCGATTCGGCGGAGTCTGTCGACACGTTCGAAGTGCAGCTGGCTGAGGCGGAGTGTCTGCGCGACATCTCTCGCAACGACCTGTCGCAACGACACGGCCGCGAGGGATTCACATTCGCGGTGCAAGGCGTCGCGACATGTGAGCCGCCGGAAGAGGAGGAAGACCGATGAGCGAGAACCAGGCCACGTGGGTCGACCGGGTCGAGGCGCAACTGTCGCGCTTCAGCGCCCGGGAACAGATTCTGCTCGGCGTGATGGTAGTCGTTCTCGGATGCCTGCTGGTCGTCGCTGTCGCGGTGCTGATGAACGCGCGCGCCTCGGCGCTCGATCAACGGATCTCCGATCAACGCGAGGTCCTCGCGATGCTGGTCGAGGAACGGGACGCGTATCGGGTGAACGCGGCAGAGAACGCACGCATCGAGGAGTTGTTGGCGTCGAACGATCTGCGGCTGTCTTCGTTCATCGAAGCGCGGGCCGGGCGGCTCAGCATCGCGCGGCCACGCGAGTTCCGCGACCAGGAGCAGGCGCTCGATGGCGGCGTGGAAGCCGAGTCGACGACCGCGGAGTTCGCGGGGATGGAGATCGAACAGCTCTCAGCATTGTTGACGGCGATCGAGGAGGCCGAAGAGCTCGTGTTCACCCGTCAGATCGCCGTGGCGCCCGCGCGCCGCGGCAACGAGGGGCTGGAGGTCGAGCTCACTTTGGTCACCTTCAAGCGGACGGGAGGCACCTAGGGAATGACGGGTCGGATCGCTAAGCTCGCCGGACTGACGACCCTATTCGTGGTCGCGTTCCTCGGTGGATTGTTCGTGACCGCTCCGATGGGGCTGGTCACCCGCGTCGTGGAGGCACAGGCCGAGGCCGCTGCCGACTACCGGTGGGACGTCGACATCGACCGGACCCGGTTCTCGGGCCTGACCGGCATCAAGCTGATCGGCGTCACGCTCACCCCGCGTCCGGTCGAGGATGGCGAGGTTCGCCTGCCGGTGCGCCTCGACTCGGTTCGGGCGTCGGTAAGCCTGTTCGGGCTCGTCAGCGGCACGGTTCGCGCCCGAGTCGACATCGGGGTCGGCGACGGCAGGGTCCGTGTCAATTACGGGCCGGCGGAGGACGACCCGGTGTCGTTCAAGGTCGAGTGCTTCGACGTGGAGCTGTCTCGCTTTCCACCGATCGCCGACGTGCTGGGGATGCCGCTCACGGGCCTGGTCAACGGGACCGTCGAGCTGCAGTACGATGACGAGCAACGCCTGTCGGGTGGGGGTGTCGAAGTGAGCGTGGCCGGCGCCGTACTCGGCCCGGGCTCCATCGAGAGCGAGGAGTTCCGGCAATTCGGCGGCGAGATTCCGCTGCCGGCGACCGACTTCGGCAATCTGCTTGCCCGCGCGTCGATCGACGGCTCCACGGTGGCGATCGACACCATCGAGGCGAGTGGCACGGACGTGCGCATCAGCATGGGCGGCCAGGTGGAGCTTCGGCAGCCGTTCCGCTCGTCGCGTGTGACCGTTCCGGTCGATTTCCAGTTGGACGGGACGTACGTCGAGGAAGCGGGGCTCGGTCCGGTGCTCGGAATGCCTCAGCTGCAACGACTCCAGACCGGCAGTGGGTACTCGATGACGCTGAGCGGACTGCTGGGGAACCTGTCTATGGAGCCCGCAGTCCGCGGTCGTCGCGCGCGTTGAGGCTTCGCGTACATTGACAATCCGGGGGCGCTTTCCCTAGAGTCGGCGCGTCCTTTGACAACGGCGGCGAAGCCGCGACCCCTTCGGTCGCCCGGGCGACGTGCACGGAGAATCAGGAATGAGCACAGTACCTCAGAACGTCAATTTCGATGTCGGTGGCCTTCTCAAGGGGGCCTGGGAGATCTTCTCCAAGGATATCGTCAACTGGCTGCTGGTGACCGTGGTCGGCATTCTCGCCCTGGGCTGCGGCGCGTGGGGAGGCTGGCACTACTGCGCGCTGAAGTCTGCGCGAGGCGAGTCGATCTCGGTGGGCGACGTGCTCTACCCGTGGTCGAACCTGGGGCTGCTCATCCCGGTGCTGATCATGATCGGCGTCGCGATCCCGACGTGTGGCCTCGGCATGATCGTCCTCGCGGTCCTGTGGTTCTGGCTCTATCCGCTGATGGTCGACCGGGGCATGGGCTGGAGCGAAGCTGGCAAGCTCTCGAAGGACACGGTGATGGCCAACCTCGGGCCCTCGCTGATCATCCTGGTCGTCGGCATGGCGATCAACATGGTGGGGAGCTTCATCCTGACGCCCTTCGTCTACATCTTCACGATCCTGGCCTACCTGCAGCTCTTCGGCACCCCCGCGACGCCGCA
>CAZFPM010000227.1:6812-9390 GCA_964520965.1 uncultured Myxococcales bacterium | reverse complement strand
GCCGCACGCCTTGCCTTCGCAATCGGCGACGCACGCCGTGCCGCAGGTCTCGGCGCCAGAGGGCCATGTCGTCGAGCGGAATTCCGAGGTCGAACGCGACGTTGCGCCCGAGGTGCTCGTCGGGCACGAAGAGCACCCGGCGACCCTGCTCGAACGCCCACCGGAACATCCGCTCGGCGTTCGACGAGGTACACGTGGCACCGCCGGCCCGAGCGACCACCGCCTTGATGGCCGCCGTGCTGTTCACGTAGGTGATCGGAACGACATCGTCGCCGCCGGCCTCGATCAAGGCGGCGAGTGCTACCTCGACCGCGGGCGCCGTCGCCATGTCGGCCATCGTGCAGCCGGCTCGGGGGTCGGGCAAGATGACCGCCTGCGAAGCCGGGGTCAGCACATCGGCCGTCTCGGCCATGAAGTGAACGCCGGCGAAGACGATCGTGGCGTCCGACTCGAGCGATGCCGCCTGCTGCGCCAGCGCGTAGGAGTCGCCGCGGTAGTCGGAGTGGCAGACGATGTCCTCGCCCTGGTAGTGATGGGCGAGGATCAACACGCGTTCGCCGAGACGCTCCCGGCACTCCGTGATGCGGTCGCTCAGCTCGTCTTCGGGCAGCGCGAAGTAGTCTTCGGGCGGCGCCGGTTCGTCTGAATCGCCCAGGTGGACGAGTGATGCGGAGAACCCGCGTAGTTGGGTCATGGCGGGCGATGGGGAGTTGTCGCCGGTGCGGGCCGAGATGCACGCCCTGTCTAGTTCAGGGCTGCGGGCCGGGCTTTGCTCCCGATCAAGATTACTCGGATTCCGTCTTGAGTCGAACCCATCGTGCGCGCACCTCGAGCTCGCCGTTGGCGGCGAGCTTTTGCATGCAGCGAGAGACCGTCTCCAACGACAGTCCGAGCAGCTCCCCCATCTCGGCGCGTGTCAGCGGCAGGCGGGTCCACGCACCGGGCGGGTTGCTCTGGCCCAACTCGTGGACCAGCGTCCGGACACGCTCCTCGGCAGGTGCGTTGAGGAGCACGTTCCGTTCGCGCAGCACGTCGACGTCCTCGGCGAGCGCGGTGAGCGCAGAGAGGCTCTCCTCGGGGTGGTCTACGAACCACTGCCTCACCACCGAAGGGTGCACCGCACAGAGTGTCGCGTCGCGGACGACCTCGACGGTCGTCGGCGCCGAAGCACCCGTCAGCGCCGACCACCCGAACATGGCCCCGGGGCCGAGCAGGCGCGGCGACACGAGTCGGTCGCCATCGCGGGTGACGACCTCACGGAGCCAGCCGTCGACGACGGCGTAGATCGCATCGGACGGCTCACCCTGCAGGCAGACGATCGCACGGCGCCGCAGGCGCCTCTGTCCGCTGGCCGGTTCGCCAGTGCAGTCAATACACGCCGCGCGTAGCGATCGATGCGCGCGGACTAGTGGGCAGGTGGATTCTGCTGCCATCATGACGGGGGTGGGGCGTGCGAGGGGCTGGCGGTGTGCGCAGAACGCCGCACCACGAATGACCCGCGCACTTGCATCCACCGTACCAGTCCGAAACGTGGCGCGGCCAGCGCGAAAAAACGACGTGCGTCAAGATCTGGGGCCGCGACCCAGGCAGACGGCACTAATGCCGCGCAATCCCGGGTGTTTACAGAAGACGCGGGCCATCGGGGCTCGGCGGCGACCCCACAGATGCCGCTGCGCGCCGCGCGCTCCCGGCCGATCTGCCGGCCCGCGCCGACCGCACGTGGGCGGAGCCGCAATGGGGTCCACCCGCGCGGCTCCGCCCGAATCCCGTGCGGTGCCGCACTGCGCGTCGACGTGTGACGAGCGCAGCCGACCGGGAACGGCACCGTCTGTCCAGCGCCGGAAGTGGCGCCGCCGCCGGCTCGACGGCGCGTCAAATGCGTCCGAGGTTGCCCTTGCGCCGTCGGCCTCTGTGCTCTAGGGGTGTTCGTCGCAACGGGCAGCCGCCCGTCACTGCCATGGATATCAGGCCGGTCTCCGCCGGTACTCGCGATGCGCGCGAGCGTTTCCGAGTCTCGACGCGATACACGCCCCCCCTGTTCGAGGAGCCAGAGTTGCACATGTTTACCGTACGGACCCCAGAAGAGACCGTCACCACCGAGACTCGCGAAGAGGCCGTCATCGAGGCGCGCGCGATGTCCGCGCGGACCCGCTCCAACGTCGTGGTTTCCGACGAGGCCGGCTGCGTCCGCATGGTGTACGAGCGGGGTTCCCTGTCGGAGTACGTGGCGACCACCCGACGTGGTGGCGGCGGCGGCGGCCGGCGCTAGCAGGGACCACGCTGCCGAGGCCTTGCGTATTTCGCGCAGAAGGAAGCGCCGGAATCCCCGTGCGTCCTTTCGATGGACCGCTCGCTCGATCTCGCCGAGATCCGATTCCGAGGCGACATCCAGGATGAAGAACGCAAGATGGCTTTCGGACAGCCAGTCCAGCGGAGACGGTGGCAAGATGAAGGACTGCGTCGGCGACCGCGGCGGACATCGAGCCCGCTTGGGTGCCGGCCGCTGCCACGCGACCGAGTGATACGGTCCTTCCCTGAGTCAGCCCGCTTCTGGCTCGCCCGAACCGCCCCGGCGGCG
>CAZFPM010000227.1:0-6802 GCA_964520965.1 uncultured Myxococcales bacterium | reverse complement strand
CTTCGCTCGCCACCGTCCGCCGGCCCGCGACTCGTTCGCGCCTTGTCGCCGACGATTCGTTCGGCGCCATCGAGCGATCCGTCTCGATGAAGGCCCGGATCACCCCCCATTTGTGGGTGTTCCGATGTGCGTCTTGCGCTCGCGGATCTGCTAAGGCACGATCGCCAGTCGATACTCGACAAGACTTCAGGCGGCCGGGTTCGCACGCGTTGTGGCACCGAAACCGAAGGGAATGTTATGGTTGCATCAGAGTCGCGAGTTCTTGCGTCGTTGTGTGCAGTGTGTGTGTTTTTTGTTGCGCTCGGGCAGGGCGCGTGTGCGCCCGAGGAGAGCGGAGTGCGCGCCATGGACTTGCCGTCGGCGGATGACGGGGTTCTCGATTCGACCGCCTCCAAAGCTGTCGGGCGTCTCCAGGCGATCATCCGGGCGCAACGCGCTGGCCAGCAGTGGCGAGTCCAGCTGCAGGCGGCGGACCTGGCGCCGGCCGCGCCCATACGGGTCAACGTCGTCCTCGACGGCGACCCCGCTTCGGCTCTCGGTGTCATGGGTGACTCCGTCCGGGTCGTCTGGTCGGACGGCAGGCGCGCGTTGCTGGAGATCGACCCGTCGGACGCGGCCGAGGTGGCCGCGGCTCCGCAGGTCCGGATGATCTGGCTCGACGAGCCCGCGCGACCCGAGGTGACGAGCGAGGCGCTCTCGACGATGAACGGGCCGCAATACCACGACGCTGATCCCGCCTACACCGGCCAAGGCGTCCGGGTTGCGATCGTCGACTCCGAGTTCGAGGGACTCGGGACGCAGGTCACGGGGGGCGAGGTCCCCACACCCCACGGGATGTGGACCTGCGACACGGCGTGCAGCGAGGCCGAAGCACTGGACGGCCGGTTCGACGCGGACGACGTACACGGTGCCGGGGTGGCCGAGATCGTCTCCGACCTCGCACCGGACGCCGAGCTCTTACTCTACCTGGTGCGCGACCAGGTGTCCGCTGCCGCCGCCATACGGCACGCGACCGAGGCAGGGGCCCGGGTGATCACGATGTCTCTCGGGTTCAATCCGACCGAAGTCCCGCTCAGCGGTGCGGGCGGAGTGGGTGGCCTGTACGAGGCCGTCGCGGCGGCTTCGGACGAGGGCGTGCTCTTCCTCAAGTCGGCAGGCAACAGCGGCCGACAGGGATACTCCGCGGTCTTCACGCCGGACGACGACGAGGTGCACGAACTCTACTTCGGCGGCAGCGAGATCTTCGACATCGAGTTCGCCGCCGTCGAGGACAAGCCCTTCGCGCTGTCTCTGACCTGGGACGAGTGGAATCTCGAGGACCCGAACGCGTCGGCGGCACCATCCGACTTCGACCTGCTGGTGTTCGACTCGGCGGGCACTCGGATCATGACCGACCAGGGGCAGGCGCGCACTCGGGGTCTGTTGCCCTTCGAACAGATCGACTTCGATCCGCCGTCCGACGGGCGGTACAGCGTTCGCATCCAGCGAGCGGTGGCCGCCGCTGACGGTCGGAACCCCCAGCTGAGACTGCTCCTGTATCGCTCCCCTCGGCCGGCGGAACCGAACTCACCGCGGATGACCATCACGGTTCCAGGCGACACTCGCGACGGCTTTGCGGTGTGTGCGTTGGACTCGGCCACGCGCGCGCTTCAGAGCTACTCGTCGCAAGGACCGACGTTCGACGGCCGGATCAAACCGGATCTCTGTGGTTTCGACCGCGTGAGTACCGCGAGCTACGGAACGCGCGCGTTCCCCGGCACCAGCGCTGCTTCCCCTCACGTTGCCGGCGCCGCTGCGATCGTATTGTCGCGCGAGCCCGAGTTGACGCTCGAGCAGCTGCGTGAACGCCTGATGGCATCGGCAGTCAACGTCGGAGCCGCTGGCGCGGACAACGAGACCGGCGTCGGCTGGGTGAACCTCCCAGCGCTGACCCCGCCGGCACTCGACATTCTGACGCCGACCGCCCTGCGTCCGGCCGATGGAGGCTCGCCGACGGCACGCGCGCGCTTTCGCGCCGAGGTATCCGTCGCGACCGGCGACGGGTACTTCCTGGGCGGTCTCGAGGTTGCCGACTTCCGCGTGACCGCTGGTACGGCCTCAGTGACGGTCCACCACGCGTTGCAGCTGCGCGACCGGTACGTGCTGAGTCTCTCGGTGGCCGAGGAGCTCGCCGTCGGCACGCACGACCTTGGCATCGAGCTCACCGAGGGTGACCACACACCGGCACTGGAGCCCGCCGCGGTCGCCGTGCGAGACAGCGATTCCTCCGTGTCGATCGACGTCAGCCTCGTGATCGACCGGTCGGGCAGCATGGACGGGGGGCCGATCGACAGGGCGCGCGAGGCGGCGGACCTGTTCGTCGATCTGCTCCGCCCTGGCGATCGCGTGTCGGTCGTGAGCTACTCGACCGACACCACGACCGACTGGCCGCTGTCGGGGATCGGGGAGGATGTGCCCAGCGAGGTGATCGCGGACATCGATTTCGCCGGTGGCATGAGCGGCTGGACGACCGACGACTCATGGGCTGTCGTCGACATCGACGGACGCCGAGCGATGCATGAGAGCCCGGCCGGCTCCTATGGCAACGGAGCCGACTACGTCGTCACCCGGACCGCACCGATTCCGCTCGGCGATGCTGAGATGGTCGCGGTCGAGGTCACGCACCGGTACGAGATCGAGTCGGGGTACGACGACGGCTATCTCGAAGTGAGCCTCGACGGTGGTCCATGGGAGCCGGCGCTCTCCGTCACCGGCACGAACACCTCGTGGCACACGACCACCGGGGCATTCGCGGCGGCCGGCGCGCACGACGCCAGGATACGCTTGAGGTTCACGACCGATGGTTCGGTCGTTCGGGACGGGTGGTATGTCGAGCGCATCCGGCTGCAGACGGCCGGAGGGCGAGACGCCATTCATGCGGCGATCGCAGCGATCGTCTCCGGTGGAGGTACGTCGATTGGAGGCGGCCTCCAGGACGCTCGCGACACGCTCATCGGGGATGTGGTCGCGGGACGTCCGCGGTTCATCGTGCTGATGAGCGATGGGCAGGAGAATGAAGCTCCCATGATCGCCGACGTGCTGCCGAGTGTCATCGCGGCCGGACTGACCGTTCACACGATCGGGCTCGGCGACGCAGACGAGGCGGCGCTGGTCATGATCGCCGATGCGACGGGCGGCACGTATTCGTATGCGCCGACGCTCCTCGAACTGGCCTCGATCTTCGCGGGCGTTGCGGGCGACGTACTCGACCAGCAGGACCTCGTGAACCGGCGCGCAACCGTCGCGGCCGGAGAGGAAGAGCGGGTCGAGGTGCTGATCGACGCGACCATGAGCGACGCAACCCTCGCGATCAATTGGATCGGCGAGGGCGGAGAGTTGACGGTCGACCTCGAGGCCCCCGATGGCACAGTGACCGGTTGTGACACGGCGACAGGCGACATCCGTTGCGCGTCCGGCCGAACGTTCGTCGCGTTCCGGCTCATCGACCCGGCACCAGGTGTGTGGACGTTGATCGTTTCCCGGCCGGCGTCGGGCAAGGACGACGAGGACCTCGAATTCAATATCGACGCCTACGGCACGTCGCAGCTGACGTTCACGCCGCTGCTCGATGCGACGGTCCTCGCCGAAGGTCAGCCAAACGCCGTGCTCGCCATCATCGCCTCCGAGGTCGGACTCGGTCCCGTACGCATGGCGGTCGATGTCACGACGCCCAGCGGTTTGATGTCGCGCTGGAACTTGTGGGACGACGGCCTTCACGGTGACTCCGAGGCCGGCGACGGCGTCTATGGTGCCGTCTATCCGGGCGCGCACGAGGAGGGGCGCCACGGTCTCGAGATCACGTGCGTCGGAGAGCTCGCCGACGGGAGCGAGTTCGTGCGCCGCGCGACGACGAACTTCGACGTGGAGACCGGCGCGGACATGGACTTCGACGGACTGCCGGACGAGTGGGAGTCGTGGGTATTCGAGCTCGGCGAGGACCAGTCTGGGGCTGACGACTACGAGTTCGACGGCCTGACGAACCTCGAAGAACTGCAATTGGGCACGCATCCGGCATTCGCGGACTCGGACCGAGACGGCCTCACCGACTTCGACGAGGTGGCCTCCGGTACGAGCCCTTCGGCATGGGACTCGGATCTCGGCGGCGAACCCGACGGGCAAGAGGTTGCGGCCGGGACGGACCCGGCCGATCCGGACGACGACTTCCCCGTTCCGTCGATCCGCCTGTCCTCGAGCGACATCCGGTTCTCGGCAGATCCCGGCGAGATCGACTCGCGCTGGCTGACCGTGTCGAACACGGGCAGCACGACGCTCGAGGTGTTCGGTGTGGAGTTGGAAGGCGACGCCAGTGCGTTTACGCTGAGCATCGATGCACCATGGACCGTAGCCGCCCAGTCGTCGCTCGACGTTCTGGTCTCGTTCACCCCGCCGGCTGACGGTTCGCCGGCAGAGGCCACGTTGGTCCTCGAATCGAACGACCCGGACAATGGCGTGGCCTCGGTCCTGCTGTCGTCACGGTCCCCCGGAGACGCCTGCGCGGAGCCGTGCGCCGCCTGCGAATGCGGTGTCGTCGAGGGCTGCGCGTGCGATTGCGGCGGCTGCGAACCCGGTGAGGTCTGCGACGAGGTGGCGCATGTGTGTACCCCCACTGAAGACGTGGGCTCCGACCCGGAGCCGGATGCGGGAGCCGATCCTACTCCGGACGCCGGTCCTTCGCCGGCCGATGCCGGCGTTCCCGGCACACCGCCTCCGTTCGGGACTTTCTCGGGATCCGGGTGCAGTTGTCGGGTTGTGGGCGACGGATCCTCCTCGGCTGCAGGGCTGGCGCTGCTGCTCGGCCTCGTGCTCGGGCGCCGGCGCCGTCGTGGCCGAGGCGGCCCTACCGCGGATACGCCCTGAGACGCGTGAAATGAGCGGCGCGCGGCCCTGATCGCGCGCGGAAGTCCCGTGCCCGACAGGCCGCGCGCCCGTCAACGCGCAATGGACCTCGACGGCCGGAAGCCCACATCGTCGTCGCGGGTCGAAGGGCTGTAGCCGTTGCGATGGGCGGCGCGCAGGCTACGGGCACCGTAGGTCTACCCACCGCCGCAGTCGACGCGCGCGGAGAGCCGTCCCTCGGGCCCACCGGATCCCGTACGGGCCCCGTCGAATACGAAGCGCCGCACCGATCCCACGTCCACTCCCATATCGCTCGCAGGCTCGATCTGGTGCTGCCCGCTCCGAACCGCGACGAGGGGACGGTCGTCGCTGGTGCGCCCTCGAGAAACCCGGTCTCGGGTCGGCGACTCCGCCAGGTGACCGGCATTGAGGCTGGCGCAATCGCGGCCCTCGCCCAGGCGGGGGACCGGCGGTAGCGGCGACGGGGGAGCTCAGTGCGCGGTCGGACGGACGACCTGCGTGCCCTCGTCGATCTCCTCCTTCGGCGCGTCCTCTTCCTCTCCGGACTGCTCGTAGAGGATGTCGGGAGGCAGCACCGGCTGCTGTAGCTTGCACATGAACGCCTCCGGGTCATCGAGCCGGAGCGCGAGCTTGAGCACTTCGTCCATGTGGGCGATCGGGACCAGCTCGAGAGCACGGCGTACGGCCCGCGGGATGTCCCGCAGGTCCTTCTTGTTCTCCTCGGGGAAGAGCACGGTCCGGATCCCGGCGCGGTGCGCGGCGAGGACCTTCTCCTTCAGGCCCCCGATCGGGAGCACGCGACCGCGGAGCGTGATCTCGCCGGTCATGGCGACGTCGCGGCGAACCGGCGTCCGGGTGAGGGCCGAGACGATGCTCGTCACCATCGTGATTCCTGCCGAGGGGCCGTCCTTGGGCGCGGCGCCTTCGGGGAAGTGCACGTGGAGGTCGACCTGCTGGTAGAACTTCGGCGACAGGCCGAGGTTCATGGCGCGGCTTCGCACGTAACTCATCGCCGCCTGCGCCGACTCCTGCATCACCTCACCGAGCTTGCCGGTGATGATCAGCTTGCCGGAGCCCGGCATCAGCGTGACCTCGCTGGTCAGCAGGACGCCGCCGTACATGGTCCAGGCGAGCCCGTTGGTGAGCCCGATCTCGTCGTTCTCCTCGGCCTTGTCGTCCTTGTACTTGTAGGGTCCGAGGTACTTGCCGACCGACTTGCGGGTGACGATGTACTTGTCGCCCTTGCCGTTCTTGACCACGTCTTTGGCGATCTTCCGAAAGATCGACGCGATCTCGCGTTCGAGGTTTCGGACGCCCGCCTCGCGGGTGTATCGCTTGATGATCGTCTTGATCGCGGCGTCGGCGAGCTCGATCTCGACGTCGGTGAGTCCGTGCTGGGCGAGCTGCTTGTCGATCAGGTGGTTGCGGGCGATCTTGAGCTTCTCGAACTCGGTGTAGCCGGGGATCTCGATCACCTCCATGCGGTCTTTGAGAGGGATCGGAATCTGCGCGCCGTTGTTGGCCGTGGTGATGAACATCACCTCGGACAGGTCGTAGTCGAGGTCGAGGTAGTGGTCGTTGAAGGTGTTGTTCTGCTCCGGGTCGAGGACCTCGAGCAGGGCGCTCGACGGATCGCCGCGGAAGTCCATCGACATCTTGTCGACCTCGTCGAGGAGGAAGACCGGATTGTTCGAGTCGGCCTTCTTCAGCGACTGGATGATCTTGCCGGGGAGCGCGCCGATATAGGTGCGCCGGTGCCCGCGGATCTCGGCCTCGTCGCGAACGCCGCCGAGGGAGAGGCGGACGAACTTGCGGCCGGTGGAGCTCGCGATGGAGCGGGCGAGGGACGTCTTGCCGACGCCCGGGGGGCCGACGAGGCAGAGGATCGGACCGCGGAGCACCGAGA
>CAZFPM010000226.1:2464-9403 GCA_964520965.1 uncultured Myxococcales bacterium | reverse complement strand
CCGATCCCGACCCCGATCCCGACCCGGACCCGACCCCGGATGCGGGGTTCGACGCCCGCCCGGACGCCGGCGCCGATGTCGAGGAGTCAGACGGCTACTGGCCGGAGCCCGAACGCCCGACCCCACCGCCCTACTACCGTACGCCGCGGGAACGCGGTTGCGCCGCGGCGGGGTCGCGTGCTCCCGTCGGCCTGGGCTTCGCCCTGCTGATCGGGCTGACCCTCGTCGGCCGACGACGCGGACGACGCGGGCGCCCACCGCGCTCCTCGTCTTTTTTTCGACGAGCCGCCGCAATCGGCGGCTCCACCGTCCTGATCGCGACCTCGGCATGCGGTGGTGACACCGGAGGCGATGCCGATGACGACGACGAGGTGGACGCTCGCGCCGACGCGGGCGCCGCACTCGACGACGACGGGTCCGACGGCGGATCCTCCGACTCGGCAGAGAGCGACGGCATTGGGGAGGTAGACGGCAGCGCCGACGTCCCGTGGTGCGACGGGCCGACAGCGCACCGATACGACCCACTCGTGTCACTCGAGCTCGAGCTCTTCCCCGACGACCTGCTGACGCGCGACGATCCCGACAGTCCGACCGGTCTGCACCTCGACGTCACCGTCGAGTCCGCGCCTTGGCTCGAGGAGACGCCGGACCTCCTGCGACCGGCCTTCGGCGACCTCAACGTGCTCTCCGGCTTCGGCCGCAACGCCGGCGTCGTCATGCGCTTCGACGCCCCCCTCGGCGCGCTGCCGGCGAGCGCCGACGAATCGCTGACCACCGACACGATCCTCTTCGTCGACCTCGGCGACTCCCCGCCCACGCGGATCCCCTTCGAAGTCACGACGCTTGGCGAGGGCGAGGGCATCGTGGTCTGGCCGTTGCGCACGCTGCGTCGCGGGACGCCTCACGCTGTCGTCGTCACGACGGCCCAGCTCGATCTCGACGGGAACTGCATCGCGCCGGCCCCGACGCTCCGGCGACTGCTCACCGGCGACGTCGACCATCCGCGACTCGCGCGCATGGTGCCGCGCTACGCGAATCTGCTCGAAGCCCTCGACCTGCGGCCCGGGGACGTGTCGGCCGGAACCGTGTTCACGACCCACGACGATATCGGGGCCGTCGTAGAGGCCGCAGCGCTGGCATCGAGCGGCGATCGCAATTGGTCGGCACCCGCGACGTGCGCGCCCGACGGACCGCTGGTCCGCTGCGACCTCAGCCTGATGGCGGACGACTACCGTGACGAGGGCGAGTTCGTCTCCGATGCCGACATCGACGGGTCCTGGGAGCTCGAAGCGACGGCCTGGCTTCCGGCGGAAGGGACGCGTCCCCATCCGGTCGTGATCTACGGCCACGGCATCAATGGCTCCCGACAGAGCGGACGCGGTGTCGCGACCCGGGTCGCCTCCCTCGGGTTCGCCGTCGTCGCGGTAGACGCGATGCGCCACGGCGAGCACCCGACGGCCGACGCAAACACGGACCTGCAATCGCTCGACTTCCTCGGCATCGACCTGGAGGCGCTGGCCATCGACGGGCTGGCGCTCCGCGGGAACTTCGACCAGACGACCCTCGACCAGATGCAGCTCGCCGAGACGATCCGCGACGCACCGGACATCGACGGCGACGGCGAGGCCGACCTCGACGGCGACCGCATGGCGTACTGGGGGATCAGCCTCGGCGGGATGTTCGGGAGCAGCCTGCTCGCGCTCGACGACCGCATCGGAGCCGGCGTCCTCTCCGTAGCTGGCGGACGCCTGATCACGTTCGTCACCGACACGTCCCGGGTCGTTGCGCTCCGACCGATCATCGTCCAGCTCGTGGGCTCCGAGGAGGCGTTCGACCGCCTGGTCCCCGTCGCGCAGGCGTTGGTCGATCCGTCGGACCCGGCGACCTGGGGTGCCCACGTGCTGCACGACCGCGTCGTAGGCGAGGAGATTCCCGACGTGCTCTTCCCGGTGGTGATGGAAGACGACACCGTCCCGCCGGCCACCGGCCGGGCCCTCGCGAGAGCGCTTCGCATTCCGCACCTGCCGCCGGTGATCGCGCCGGTTGCTACGCTTCCGATCGCGGGCACGCTGCCGTTGTCGGCGAACGTCGCCGATGGCACGGCGACCGCCGGGTACTTCCAGTACGACCGGATCTCCGGCGGTGGCGGGGCCGAGGCCGCCACTCACGACAACACGCCGTTGAGCGCCGAGGGCCGACTCCAGGCGCTGCACTTCCTCGAGACCTGGCTCGAGACCGACCTGGCCGAGATCATCGACCCCTACACCGTGTTGGAGACCCCGCCGCTCCCCTGACTCTCCCGTCGCTGGCGTCGTCTGCAGGGCACCTCGGGCTTGTGCGTCGACCGGCCCGCGCGATACCCTCGTAGCAGCTTGGCTCGAGGCCGCTGGCGATGCCTTCGGACTACCCGCTATCGGCCTCAGAACTCTCGAGAGCGCACCCCAAGGATGACAACGACCGACGCGCTTTCCCGGCTGCCGGAAGGGGCCTCTCGACTCCTCTCGAGCCTCGGCAGTCGACGGAGCTTCGACGCCGGCGAGTCGATCGTCCGCCGCGGCGCGCCGGGCACCGATCTGATCATGCTCACCAGCGGCTCGGCGACCGAGACCGGCGAAGACTACGAGGTGCGGTTGTCCGCGGGTGCGCTGTGTGGGGTGTTGCCCTTGTTGACCGAGCTGCCACAAGCGGTCGACGTCGTCGCCGCGACGGAGTGCAGCTGCATGGTCGTCCCGTACGACTCCCTGCGGAGCTTGTTGGAGACGCACCCGGATGTCGCGAGTTTCCTCACGATCGTGCTCGGTGAGAACCTGGTCCGTCACGAGGGGATCCGACACGTCGGCCCGTACGACATCATCAATCCCCTCGGCGAAGGCGGGTTCTCACGCGTCTTTTCCGCGGTCCACCGGGAGACCGGCGAGCCGGTCGCGATGAAGATGCTCGAACACTCGCTGGTCTACGACGCAGACCTGGCGAAGCGTTTCCGGCGCGAGGCTGCCGCCGTCGAGCGAATGGTCCACCCCGGCATCGTCCGCATCCATGAACTCGTCGATGCCTACGCCACCATCTTCCTCGCCATGGAACTCATACACGGCACCAACCTCGGCGAGGTGTTGCGAATCCGGGGCCGGCTCACCTTCCCTGAGGTGCGCTTCGTCCTCCGCGACATCGCCGACGCACTGCACCACGCGCACGAGCAGGACGTCATTCACCGTGACGTGAAGCCGCAGAACATCCTGATCGACGAGTCCGGAACGCTGAAGCTCGTCGACTTCGGCATCGCGCTCACAGAGGTGAACGCAACTCGCGAGAGCGTCGAGTCCGGAACGTTCAACGGGACGGTCGAGTACGCGTCGCCCGAGCACATCAGCGGCGACCCGATGGACCGCCGGTCCGACGTCTATATGCTCGGAATCCTCGCCTTCGAGCTCACGACCGGTCAGCTCCCCTTCGTCGCCGACGCCAGGAACTCGGTCGCGATGAAACAGATCTTCCACGACACCCCCGACCCGCGGGCTTTTGTCGACGTGCCCGCCGACCTCTGCGAGCTGATCGAGGTTGCCACACGGAAGGTCCCCGAGGAGCGCTACGACAGCTGCCAGGACGTCGTCGAGCTGCTATCGCGATCCGGCGACGTAGCCGACGGGCTCGACGATATCCCGCGCCGCTGATGCTGGACCTCCCCCGACTACAACGAATCCGTCTCTCCACCCGGCCTCGTGCGCAACGGGCGGTTGCCTGGGGCGTGCTCGGCCCGAACTACGCGACCGGCGTCCACATCGTGCTGGAGGGCGTGGCGAACATCCCGAATCACCCGGTGCTGTTCGCCATGAACCACACCGACCGGTACAACTACTGGCCCTTCCAATGGCGCCTGTACCGGGACTTCGGACGGTTCACGGCCACGTGGGTTAAGGGCAAGTACTACGAGAATGCGTTTGTCGGCGGGTTCATGGAGAGGATGAACAACATCCCCACCGTCTCCCGCGGCTACCTGATCACCCGGGACTTCCTCGGCTTACGCGGGGTACGTCCGGGCGACGCGGACTACCGGGCGCTCCGCGGGCTCGTCGACGCCGAGTTCGCCGGGCGATCTCCGGATCCCGATGGGCTCGAGTACGCGGAGACACACATCGCCGACGTGTTGTCGACCGGCCGAGACATGCTGGGGCGCCGGTTCGATCCGACCCGAGAGTCCTACCCGGCCGCAGTCTGCGCGCTCTTCGACGCGATGATGCGCCGCTTCAACGAGCTCAACGCCGAAGCGATCGCCCTCGGCCTCGACCTGCTCGTATTCCCGGAAGGCACGCGGTCGGTCCGACTCGGCCGCGGTCGCATCGGTGTCGCGGAGATCGCGCTCCGGCACGGCGTCACCGTCGTCCCCGTCGGCTGCAACGGCTGTCACCAGGTGTACCCGGGAGAGAACCCGTTCGCTCGACCAGGTCGCATCGTCTACCGCATCGGCGAACCCATCCGGTACGGAGACGCGGCCGCGTTCCATATCGGCGAGGACTTCGAGCCCTTCTCCGCTGATGCCGAGCGACGCCACCGAGACCGTTTCCAGGGCTACGTCGACCTGCTGATGGGCCGAATCGAGGCTCTGCTGGATCCCGGGCACCGACCCGGTGATGGCGGTCGCGACAAGCCGATCGCGTCGCGATTCGTCTGACCGGAGCACCGGGCTCGTGCCCGATCACCACCGCGAGTCCCTGAGTTGAGCCCGCACACCGATAGGCCTCTCGACCGCCCCCTCGACGCCAACGAACGCAGCGCGCTCCTTCGGGTCGCGCGCGACGTGATTCGAGCCGAGTTGGAGGGAGCGGACCCGATGGAGACCATCGACCTGCCGTCTCTTCGGGCGCCAGGCGCGGCGTTCGTGACCCTGCGCGTTCGCGCCACCGACGATCTTCGCGGCTGCATCGGCGAGATGATCGCACGACGCCCGCTGATCGATGCGGTTCGTTCGATGGCAGTCGCCGCCGCCACCCGTGACACCCGCTTCCCTCGCGTCCAGGCCGACGAGCTCCCTTCGCTGCGGATCGAGGTCAGTCGCCTGACTCCGATGGTCCCGATCTCGCCTCAAGCCGTCGAGGTCGGGCGCCACGGTCTCCTGCTTCGTGCCGGCGGCCGTTCGGGAGTGCTACTGCCACAGGTCCCGACCGCGTGGGGTTGGAACCTCGACCAGTACCTGACCGCGCTCTGCGCGAAAGCCGGACTTCCGGACGACGCCGTGTCCTGGCAGGACGCCGAGCTTCTCGCGTTCGAAGCCGAGGTCTGGGCGGAGCACTGATCGCGATGTCCGACACCGATGTCTACGAGAAGCTGGGCGCAATCTCCGTGGGCCGCCACCATGACCCCGAGTCCGGCGAGACGACCGACACCCCACTTCTCTACGACTCACGAGACCTCCTGACCCACGCCGTCTGCGTCGGCATGACCGGCAGCGGAAAGACCGGGCTGTGTGTCGGCCTGTTGGAGGAGGCGGCGATCGTTCGATTCGCTGCGGACGGGTCCGGGCTCGAAAGAGCCAGGGCTTCATCATCGGGTCGCGCCGGACGGTCGAGATCCGAGCACGACGTGACGCTCGACGAGCAGCGCCACCATGTCACAGAGCCGGTCGACGAACTCCACGGTCACGGCCACGACACCCGCCTGCTCCAACCGTCGCACCGATTCGGTCGCCGTTGCGCCGCCCGCGGCCCACGTCTCGAACAACGCCCACGACCATGGCTCCAACACGGCGCTCGCCACACCGAAGTCGACCGGGTCTCGGGCGACGCAGACTCGCCAATCTCCCGGCTCCTCGCCGTCGACCCGATCAAGGTCCCACACCGGGGATCGGCACCGAACGATCCGGTGAGCCGGGTTGATCACGGGGACCAGCTCGAAGTCGAAGTCGACCGTCGGGCCGGAATGCGGCGCGTCCATGTCGCGGACCCACCACTTCGCTCGCTCGTAGCGCGCGAGATCGACCGCGATGCCGGAGGCGACGACGACGGAACTCGCCTCGACGAACCAGTCCACGAACTCCACGGCGACGTCGCGGATGAACCGCGACGTGATCCGCTCCGTCGACAGGAACGCGCTCAACCACCGGTCGAAGACCGCATCACCGGCGAGCACCGCTGAACGCGGAAGCGCGCCGCGGATGTTATCGAAGAGTCGCTTCCGTACCATCGTCCGGTAGACCAGCCACCGTTTCCGGTCGCCACCCAGGGCTTCGAGGGCGGTCGGGTCTGCGTCCGGGGCCAGGCACAACCGGGCGAGGTGGCGCTCGTAGTGGGGGACCTTCATGGCGCCGCCGTCGCGCGGTCGTACACCGCCGCCAGCGCCCGGACCTCGGCCAGCAACTCATCGAGCGGTGGCAGGTTCTGATCCCGCTCCAACAAGACGGGCACCGGCCCAGTGCGCCGGAGGACATGCTCGAGCAGCTCGAACACGCCATCACAGACCGGCTCGCCGTGCGTGTCGATGATCAGGCCGTCGGGCCGGGTGAAGTGCCCGGCGACGTGCAGCTGGACCACCCGCTGCATCGCCAGCGCATCGACGTAGGCGAACGGGTCGAAGCCGTCTCCACGGCGCCAGACGGCGATGCGGTCGCGCGTCCGGTCGGGAGGCCGTCATCGGGATTCGTCCAGGCGATTGCATCGGCGATCAGCCGCAGCTGCCTTCACCACAGCCGGCCTCGCCACTGCAGCCTCCTTCGCCGTCGACGGCCGCAGCAGGCGTCTGCTCGCCACCGGCGCTCTGCGCTCCGCCGCACGCCACTGCGCCGAAGCCGAACGAAGCGGCCGCAACCACGAGTAGCTTCCTCTTCATATCCGCCCTCGCGCGCGTGGTTCCGGACCCACCCGAAGCGGGTTCCTCCGGGCCGATGCCCTGGCGGTCCCCGACGGGGCGGCTCAGCCCTCTTCGTCCGTGCCCGGTATGTCACGCACGTCT
>CAZFPM010000226.1:0-2454 GCA_964520965.1 uncultured Myxococcales bacterium | reverse complement strand
AGCGGGCAAAAGAGAATCTCGAGAAAGCGCTGGCCCGGCGCGAACGACTGGCCAGTGGCCACGAAGCGCCGTGCGACGGCTTCCCGCCGGTCGACGTCGGAGCGCTTCCTCAACGATTCGTCGTCGATATCGAGCTTCTCGGGTTCGACCTCGACGCGGTCCGCAAAGAGGTACCGTGCGACGGGCGCCGCCAGGTTGCGCGAGTCGCGGGTGCGGACGATCGTGCGCTTCCAGGCCCGTCGCCTCGCGTGGCGGTCGCCGAGATCCACGGTCATCAGGTCCTCGACCTCATAGCCGTCGGAGTCGGTGAGCACGAGCACGCGCGGCCGGGTCAGAGGCTCGAGTCCCCCCCCTGGTCCGACGACCAGCGCGTACTCCCCCGAATCGAGCTCCACGAGGGTTCCCGGCGGGTAGCGTCCGATCAGTCGGAGGAACTGCCGGACCATGAACGGGTCGAGCTGGGTCGTCGCGCGCCGGTTGACCAGCTTCATCGCCTGGTCTGGCGGATACCCCACCCTGAGCGGGACGTCCCGAACCAGGCCGTTGTAGACATCGGCGACGGCGATGATTCGCGAGAATATGTGGGCCGGGGCGTGTCCGAGCTCCGGATACCCGTGGCCGTCGTAGTGGATGTGGTGCTCGACCGACGCCAACGCTCGCTCCACGATCGGGATCTCGAACCCGAAGTGCTCGAGCAGGTGCCGCATTCCGAGCAGGGGGTGTTGCCGCGCCACAGCCTGCTCGGCCTCGGTCGGTTCCCGGGGGAGATCGAGGAGCTCGGGGGGTAACAGAGCTTCGCCGATGTTGTGGCTCAGCGCGCAGACGCCCAGGCGCACGAGGTCGCGGCGCCGGAAGTCCATCAACCGCGCCAACGAGATCGCCAGCATCGCGACCATCAACGCGTGCGATACGGCCGGCAGCGTGGCATCGCGCACGGTGGTCAGGATCAACAGATCCTCCGGCGTGTCCTCCGCCATCTGCACGAGCTTCAACACGAGCGACCGTTGGCGCCGACGCAGGAAGACGTCCAGTTTGAGCGCGGCCGAGGGCTCGAGGGCAAGCAGACCCTCCTTGAACACCTCGGCGGCGGCTTCTCGGAATTGGGCCCGGTTCTCCGACGTGTCGTCCTGCTCTTCCGCACGCAGGATCAGCCTGATGCCCTCGATCCCGATGTCGCTGACCCGATCCGCGCTCGGCTCCTCCTGTCGCGCGGTCTGCCTGACGAACTGGACGAACTCGAGGATCTTGGAAGCGTCGGTGCCCTCGTCGATTCGAAACCCGCGGGCGTGGCAGAGCTCCAGGGTCTCGGTCAGGTACACGGCGCTCTCCCAGGCCCGCCCCGTGCTCCGTACCCAGACGCCGTTGACGAAGGTGTGTCCCTCCGCGAAGACGACGCTCAGCAGCGGACTGTCTC
This sequence comes from uncultured Myxococcales bacterium, assembly GCA_964520965.1. Lineage (GTDB taxonomy): Bacteria > Myxococcota_A > Bradymonadia > REDH01 > REDH01 > CAZFPM01. The sequence continues at coordinate 1,040 of CAZFPM010000226.1, read as the reverse complement.
GGAAGAGCTCCCAGGTGTCGCGCGACAGGTCCTTGATGACGGACTGCACGGCGGCGTTGCGCGGGTCGTGCACGCCGAGCTGACGGACGAGCGACCCGAGATGGGTGAGAAAGCGCCGGGCCACGGCGACGACTTTCTTGCGACGTTCTCGGTCCGTTTTCGACGCTGCGGTCTCGTCGACGAGTTCGACGACGTCAGTGTCCATCCGTTCCCCCCCCCTGCTCCTGGGCGAGCAGGTCGAGCGCGGTCACGCACGCCGTGCGGCGGACGCCGGACAACGAACGCGCGCCCTTCTCGAGCGCGCGGATCGCGTTCGCCGTGCCCATCGCGGCCAACCCCATCGAGGCGGCATCGACGGTGGCGGCGTTCGACTCGCCGCGCAACAGGCCGGTGGGGGTCCCCAGCAGATCGCTCAAGACGGACAGCCCGGCCGGGCCCGCGATCTTGCCGAAGGCGATGCACAGATCCGTCTTGCGATCCTCGTCCAACGTCGCGAACGCTTCTCCGAGGAGCGTCTTCCGGATCACACGCGTGGCGTCCGGAGGGTGGTGCACGCCGAGCACCGCGATCGCCGTCTCCCGAACGGTCGGGGACCGGTCTACGAGCGTGGCCGTCACCAGCCGAACCTCGTCCGGGGGCAGATCGTCGGCGTACCATTGGACGACCATCTCCCGGACCGCCGGCGACACGTGCCGGAGCAAGACCGGACGCACGACCCGATACTCCGGGACTCCGGTGAGGCGCAACGAGAACACCAACGCCTGCGCGAACTCCATCGGCAGCGCGTCGGGCGCCTGGATCCACTTGCGGAGCCGCTCTTCGGAGAGCGCGAGCACGGTGGCGACCGTATCGCGGAACCCCGCCGATTCCTCTTCGTGCGCCACCGCCTCGAGCAGGCCGAGCAACGCGCTGTCCGGCAGCAACCCGATCAGTCCGCGCAACGTCTCTGCCTCGATCGGCACCGAAGGGCGAAGAAAGCGCATCATGCGCGCGACGCGGATCGGCGAGAACGTATGTTTGATGAACTCGCGGACCATCGG
>CAZFPM010000225.1:0-9405 GCA_964520965.1 uncultured Myxococcales bacterium | reverse complement strand
GGGCTCGGGCTCCGGCTCCGGCTCGGGCTCCGGCTCCGGTTCCGGCTCGGGTTCGGGCTCGGGCGGCCGCGGGGCCGGCTCTCGGGCGCGAGGAGCGGGCTCGCCTTCGTCGTCCGCGCCCCGCTTCGACCAGACTTTACGCAGGACCAGACCGCCGAACGCCACGATCGCGGCGAGGATAGCGAGCAGGATGAGCCCTTCGGTGGGCGAGAGCTCCGTGCTCCCGCTCGCCGTCATGAGCGTCGTCGTAAGCGCCAGCTTCATCGGCTCCTCCCGTCAGATGCGCCTCGGAGGGCTCCAAGTCGCCGTCCGATCCTTCGGGCCCGAAACGGTGTTTGGGGCCAGCGGGGCCGCGAAACTACAAGCTGGCTACGCCGGGTGCAATCAGCCCGTGAAGCACCACGGCGAGCTCAGATCCGCGCGACCGGGCGCGACGGACCCTCGACCGGGCGCACGCAGAATTTCTCGTCCTGCACGCAGAGCTCCAGTACCTGACCGGGGTCCGAGCACACGCTGACGAGGTGGTCGACGACCGCGTCCTTTACCTCGCGATCCACCAGGCGGTGGATGGCCCGCGCGCCGGCGACGCCCCCGCCATCGCCGATCTCGCGAAGCAGTCACCTCCGTGGAATCAAGGCGGTAGAATCTCAGGGCAAGCGTCGCCCAACTTCGGAGGAGACCCTATCGCTCTGCTCGGACGAATGACCATCGCGGCACTTGCCGGGGCGCTTGCCTTAGCTTTGGGAGGATGCGGTGCACGTGCCGATGGCGAGGCGTGCCGGTGGGAGCGTCTGGACCCGTCCATCTATGACGTCCGCGTTGAGCCAGCTTCGTTCCGGCAGGGTGCTCCAGACGGGACGGACCTCAGGCTCGGCCTGCTGCCGGGATATGAAGCGACAGTCAGTCGGCCGTTCAACGTGATGGTACGGGAAGTCCTGCGTTCTGAGTGGGAGGCAGCGTTCCGCCAACTCGATTACGTCGATCCCGGCTGCGGCGCCGATTGTCCCGCCGTCGCACTGTCCTGGGCACAATCCGTAGCTCTGGCCAACGCCTTCTCAGACCGTGATGGTCTTGAGAGATGCTACGACCTGAGCCCTTGCGAGGGTGAGCCCAGCGAGCGGTTCGGATTCCGGTGTCCTAGCGATCTCTCGTTCGATCTCGACTGTCGAGGCTGGCGGCTTCCGACATCGACAGAATGGGAACTTGCGGCGCGCGGCGGGACCACTGCTTGGTCGATCTGTAGTGATGACCTGTACAACACCTGCATCTTCAAATACGCACATGCGGGCTCATCAGCGTTCGACGGGGAACAGTCGTTTCTGGCGCCGGCAGGAACCCGTTGCCCGAACGGCTTCGGACTCGTCGATGTCTTCGGCAACGCAGAGGAGTGGGTCTGGGACAGCGTTGACGCGGACACGGGATCCACCTGCCGGTCAGACGGAGAGATCGACCCCAAGGGATGCGATGACGGCTCAGCGCACATCGCTCGAGGAGGCAGCTACCGGCTTGCCACTATTCGTCTGCTCGGAAGCGCCGGGGGCACAGGGTACGGGCCCGGGTGGGAAGCGACATGGCCCGTCCACGGCGTTCGGTTCGTCAGGACCGTGGATTGACGTGCTCTGCGGCGCGATCACCACCTGATAGCCGGCACTGGTCGTAGCGAGCGTTCGCCGCGGATTGAGCGGCCGTGGCGCTCGTTGACCGCTACGTCACAGGCGTCCCACACTGTTGGGTGCTCGACCGCGGCTCAGTGTGCAACAATGCCGTCACCTGACGCCGACCGCGCACTTCCGCTCCGTTCGCAGGCTCACTACGCTACAGCGCACGGTCGGTACCCTCCCGCCATCGGCTCGTCCGCGCTCTTCCCCGAGCCAGTGCTGTCCGACCAAGGACCGAGGCTGTCGGTGAATTCCGCGGGGTCGAGCACCCAGCGGTCTGAAGGGTGCCCCTCCAGAACCCCTGGATCCGGTTCCGTCGAAGCCGTTGGAATCACATAGGAATCGTCATGCTACACCTCCGGCCACGGCAGCCCTCGGAGTCTCTGACTCGCCCAGCATTGTCCTGAGCGGGGTCGAGCCTGCGACCTGGACGAGGACCTTCGAGCCGGCCGGGAGCGCGTAGCGGTCGACGTTCTGCTTCCAGGTCTTGCGGCGGCGCTGTCGGTCAGCCTTGTCGTGAGCGACGAGACGGGGCCAGGGCGGAGGGTCAGGTCGAAGACCATCACCCAGGCGCCGTCGTGACCGCACAGATCCCGCAGCCGATGCGGCTGTCCGTCGCAGTCCAACAGCGTGACGTCGGGGGATCCTGCCCGACGGCCGTGCCCGTGGCTTCGACATCGTGGCACGCTGCCGGCAACGACGCTTCGCCCGTCGCGTCTTGCGTCGTGGCGTCGTCGTCGGTGTCCGCGGCAGATGGGTCGCCCGCGTCGGTCGACGCTCCGCCGGCCGAGGCTGGAGTGCCGCCGGCATCGGCCGACGAAGACAGCGGTGATCCATCGGTGCCGCAGGCGGCGAGCGTGAGCAGGAGCGAGCCGAGCAGTAGGCGCATGTCGGGCGTCGGCGGCGAAGGGAAACGGGGGGTCGCGACATTGGATTCTCGGGGGTCGAAAGAGGACTCATCTCTCGGCAACCCAGCATCGCGGCACCCCCTACGCCTCGGGTCCCCCGGGGATCACCTGGCCGGGTCGCCTCTCAGCGCTACGCGCAGCGCGTCGAGATCGACCTCGCGGGGATTGGCCTCCAGCTCCTCGGCGATGCGCGCACGCCACGCATTCTCGCGCACGAAGCCGGCGAACTCCTCCGCGAACGTCTCTCGCTCCACCTCGTAGGCCTGTCGCGTGGGGCGTTCGCGCTCGGCGAGCCGGGCGACGACGAGCCCTGCCTCGGTGTGGACCGGCTCGGTGATGGCATCGCCGACCTCGGCCAGGGCGAATGCCCGCTCGAGCAAGGCGGGCTCCTCGCCGACGAGGGGGACGACGCCGGCGTTGGTGTGCCGGAACGACGGTGTGGTCTGGCGCCGGAGCCGGAGCTCGTCGACGAGGTCGTCGAGTCCGTCGTCGGACTCGGCCATCGCCTCGAGCACCCGGTTGGCGATCTCGGCGGAAGCCGGGGCGGGACCAGCCTGACGGGCGAGGATGGTGGCGATCTCGCGCTGGACGTCGTCGTCGAGCGGGCGCAGCTCGCGTCCGACCCGCTCCAGGACCTCGGCGAAATACCAGCCGGTGCGGTCCTCCACCACGGGGGTGATCGCGCCGACCTCGACCTCGAACGCGGCGGGGATCCGGTCGTCGGTGACCCACGTGGTGCCGTCGCCGCGGCCGGCCGAGGGGTCTTCGGAGTGGTCGGCGGCGAGCGTCGGCATCGTGTCCGGTGTGGCTACCGTGCGAAGCTCGTCGATGCGGCGGCGGCCAGGCGCGTCGTCACCTCGGTCGTCGGTATCGGCGAACACGCGAACGAGGCGCACGCGGGCGCGCGGGCGCCGGAGGAAGTGGTTACGTCGCTCGTCGTAATAGCGTCGGACGTCGTCAGCCCGCTCGGCGAGCACGGCGTCGATCGCTTCGCGTGAAGGCGTATTCGGGACGATCACCAGCTCGAGGGTGACGCGATCGTGGGCGGCCGACCAGGCGTTCCACCGGTCGTCGTCGGTCAGCGACGCGACACGGTGGTCGGCCCAGAGGGTGTAGATGGCCCGCTCTTCGATCGCCCAGCGCAGGTCGTCCTCGGTCAACCCGAGGTCGGCCAGACGCTCGGTGCGCGCCTCGTCGGAGAGGTCGTCGAGGGCGCTCACGGGAAGCACCTGGTCGTAGGCGTCTGCGCGCGCCTCGGCGGAGATTTCCAGGCCGAAGCGGTCTGCGTCGGCACGCAGCAGGGCCTCGTCGAGCATCGAGTGCACGAGCCGACGGACGAGGCGGTCGTCGTCGAGCCACGTGGGGCCGTACGCGGCCTCGATGGGCTCACCGTTGAGGAGCGAGCGCCAAGCGACGCCCCGACGGAAGTCGTCGGCGGTGATGACGCGCTCACCCTGGCGGCCGACGATGACGGTGAGGGGTTCGTCGCCGGTCGCCGACCCGGGATCCGCCGTGGTGAGTCCAGCCTGCGCTCCGGTCGACTGGGGCTCGACCGGCGGTGCGTCGGCCGGCCGGCAGGCGGCGATCGTGAGGGCGAAGAGGCTGGTGCCGAGTGGGCGGATCCAGACTTGCCGGCGCATCGCGTCTCTGATAGAGGCCGCTTCCCGCGGCTGGGTTCACTAGCTCTTACCGGTCGCGCCGTTGGGCCACGGCCCGAAACCACAGGCACTATCGTCGAGCCGACGGACCCGGTCAACGCGGGCCCCGGCACCGGAGATCACCATGAAGAAGACCCCCGTGCAGCGCGTTCGCGAAGAGTTCGGCTCCAAGGAGCAGCTCGCTTCGAAGTTGATCGGCGTCCTGGATCGTCGTGAGGACGAGGATCAGGAGGAGTTCGAGCGGCGGATCAAGACCGCGTCGAACCGGCAGCTCCTGCGTCTGTGGAAGGCCGAGGAGGACGTGAAGGCGCAGTTCGGCTCCAAGGACGGCCTGGTCGACGCGATCGTGTCGCTCAAGTTCGTCGGGAAGGACAACGCCGACTACCGCGCGAAGGTCACCCGGTACGCCAAGACGCGGCTCCTCGATCTTCACGGCTCGCTGGCGCGCAAGTCGGGCTGATCGGGGGCGAGATCGTCGCCGCCCGGCGGCGGACCGGTCGAAGTGCGTGAGCCCAAGCCGGCTCTGTGCTACAGTTGCTATTCGTGTCGGTCCATTGCGGACCCTCTCGGGACCTCTCCGGATCGGTCACGTTCAGAACCCGGCGTACCCAATGCATCGACTGACCAGCCCCGTCTCAACTGTCGCACACGTGCACTGTCCAGTCGGGACCATGGAGGGTCGGTGAATCTGCAGGTCGGGGACATGGTGGTCTACCCTGCTCAGGGCGTGGCCAAGGTGGAGGGGCTCGAGGAGAAGGTGATCATGGACACCCCCATGCGCTTCTTCGTCCTGCGAGTGCTCGACTCCGACAAGAAGATCATGGTGCCGGAGAACAAGATCGGCAGCGTCGACATCCGGCATGTGATCGGAGAGGACGAGGTCGACGAGGTCTTCGACATCCTCCGGGAGCGAAACGTCTCGTTCGACCACGGGACGTGGAACCGCCGCTACCGGGCCTACGTCGAGAAGATCAAGACGGGCTCGATCTTCGAGATCGCCGAGGTGCTCCGCGATCTCAACCTGATCAAGGCGGACAAGAACCTCAGCTTCGGCGAGCGGAAGATGCTCGACACCGCGCGTCGGCTCCTCGTGCAGGAGCTGTCGATCGCGATGGAGAACAGCGAGGACGAGGTCGAGCAGGAGCTCGAGAACCTCTTCGCCGGCTGACTTCCGCCGAGACCGTCAGGGGTTCGAACACGTAGGCGTGACCTGCATGCACCGTGTCCGGTGCTCGGACGCGCGGTGCGCCTATGCTCAGTCGCCCTCGAGCGTCGCAACCGGGCGGGCGCAGTACCGTATCGCCGCCGACCCAGCCGGGCGCAGGTTCCCGGAGCGGCCCGTGCCCCCGAAGGGCAAGCGGCTGCTCGCTCCCGCGGTCCCGCGATTCCAGTTGATCAGGCCGGCGTTCAGCTCTGCGCGCACCGCTTCGAAGCGGGCTCGCTCCGTGGTGTGAACGCTCGTCGCGAGCCCGAACTCGGTCGCGTTGGCGCGGGCGATGGCCTCTTCGTCACCCGCGACGCGCTCCACGAGGACCTCGGGACCGAAGAGCTCTTCCCCGATGCGCGGCGCCGCGATGCCCGCGTCGACGACCTCGTGCATTGCCGGCCGCACCCACCAGCCCGGCGTCGAAGCCGACGCGGCCCCGCCGGCGACCACGGTGCGGAGTCCCGCCAGCTGGGACTGGGCTGCGACGAAGCGGTCGCGGGCGGCCGATGTGGCCAACGGACCCATGTCGAACGACTCGTCTCGGGGATCACCCACGCGCACCGCCCGGAAATGCTCCGCGATTCGGTCGGAGAGCTCGTCGGCGATTCGGTCGTCGGCGATCACGCGACTGGTGGCGGTGCACCGTTGGCCGGTGGTCGACAGAGCCGCGCTGGCGATGTCCGCGGCGGCCCGCGCGACGTCGGCGTCGCCGAGGACGACGGCGGCGTTCTTGCCTCCCATCTCCAGCGCCAACAGCTTCCCGGTCTGGTGCGCAGTGGCCCGTCGGATCGCGACGCCGACCCCGTAGGATCCGGTGAACGCGACCGCGTCGACGCCCGCGTGCTCGACGAGCGCCGCGCCGACGTTCCCGCCGCCCTGGAGTAGCCCGAACAGCCCGGCCGGCGCGCCGGTCGCGGCAGCGGCGTCGAGCCATGCGCCCGCGTAAGCCTCGGCGCAAGCCGGCGCGACGTCGGATGGCTTCAGTACCACGGCGTTGCCCGCCACGAGCGCCGGGGCGATGTGGCCGTTGGACAGGTGCATGGGGAAGTTGAACGGTCCGACCACCGCGAACACCCCGAGCGGTCGCATGTCGTAGTAGCCGCCGACCTCGGGAGTGCGCCTGGACGCGAGCTCCTCGGGTGCCACGTCTACCGTGACGCCGATCTTCGACGACAGGATGCCGACCTCGGCGCGTGACTCGGCGATCGGTTTGCCGACCTCGGCGGTGACCAACGCCGCGAGGGAGTCCGAACGACCGTCGAGTTTCGTCGCGAACTCGCGGAGCACGTCGAGCCGTCGATCGAGTGACCAGCAACGCCACGCGCGCTGGGCGCGGTGGGCCTCTTCGACGGCGTCGTCAAGCCGGTCGAGGTGGGTGCCGAAACGTCCGACGACGTGGCGGGTGTCGAAGGGGCAACGCGACTCGAAAGCGTCTCTGGGTCCGTCGCCGACCCAGCGACCGCCGACGAGTGCGCCGCGGCTCCGGAAGGTCAGGATGTCGGTCACGGCGCCCTCACTGGCGGCGGGTAGGGAGCCACGGCCACGGGATCCCCGGCGGAGAGCCCGAGCCCCGAAGCCACGTCGTCCTCGACCCAGATGCGGTCGCCGGAGACCGAGAACGCGCCGGAGGCGATCCGCAGCCCGTCGTTGTCGTCGGGGGCGCGGGCCACGACGCCCACCAAAGGCTCGGCGTCCGGACGTTCGGACAGGAAGGTCCCGCGTCGGGTCCCGGCGATGATGGTCACATCGTCGGTGTTCGCCTCGTAGTGCGGCCCCCCGTCGAAGGGATCGATGTGGTTGTTGAAGCGGAAGCCGACGGCCTTGAGCATGCGCGCGACGTTCCGGGTCCCCGGTCCGACCGAGCCGATCATCGCCTGGACCTCCTCCGGCATCAGCGCGGTGTAGACCGGGTACTGCGGGAAGAGGGCGGACATGAACTCGTGATCGTCCCGCGAGAGGCGGTCGGCGTGTTTGTAGCTGAGGCCGGTGAACCGATGGCCGAGCCAGTTCCAGAGTCGGCTGGAACCGTCGGGCTCGAGGGGGGGCAAGAGCTCGGCCTGCACCGTGTCCTCGAAGCGATCACGGCGTAGCGCGATGTAGAGCAAGCGGGCGTAGCTCAACAGCTTGCCGAGCCGTGCCGGATGCCCGCGGTAGGCCGGCTCGAGGACGAGGGCCCCGAGCTCGGTGTGCGGGGTGTACGACAGGCGGAATCGAAGCGTCTGGTGGCGGAACAGGGTGCCGAGGGTCTTGCTGTAGTGCTCGTCGACCTCGAGCCGCAGGTAGTGGTGCGGGCGCTCCGGGGTCCCGTGGGTGGCGAAGACCATCGAGACGCCGATCACCTGGTCGGTGGTGGCGTCTTCGAGGACGAAGAGGAACTCGGGGTCGTCGAGCCCGTCGACGCCGTCGAATGCCGCCCGTGCCGTGATGATCGCCTCCGCGAGGGTGTCGCGATCGGCGGGCAGGTTGACCGAGTCGAGCATCCCCGCGAGCCGGGTGATGTCGTCGAGGTCCCGATCGCGAACGGCTCGTACGTGGAACAAGGTCGTCAGTCGGAACGGTCGCGGAACGTCCAGAGGTTGTTGACGACGTAGTTCAGCGGCGTAGCGACGGCAATGCCGATCAAGCTGGCGAGCGGCGCGCGCACCGACACGGCGGCGAGGCCGAGGAGCAAGCCTTCGGCCGGGAAGAAGGCGAGCGCGGCGCTCGAGACGCCGTACTGCAGGAGCGCGGCGACACCGTTCGTCAGGTAGTAGAGACCGGCGCGTCGCACCCAGTCGCGCCCGCCGCCTTTGGCTCGGTCGCCCCAGGTCCAGGCGTCGTTGATGACGAAGTTCGTGAAGATGCTGACGACGATCCCGGCTGCCAGGGCCGTCTGATCGGCGAGTCCGCGGTCAGCGAGTCCGCCGAGGACCACGCTGCTGAACAGCCACGCCACACCCGCGTTGACGAACACGCCAGCGCCGCCGACGAGGGCGAACTTCATGAAGCGGCTCTGTCCGGCCGCGAGGATGGCTGAGCGGGTCGACGACACGGGCGTGGGAGGGGTAGGGACCGGGGCTCCGACGGATTCGGCTGGCAGCATTTCAGGCTGGGTCGTACGGGCGCAGGCACTGGTACGGAAAGGCCGCGTCGGTGTCAAGCCGACGGCCAGCCGATCTCCGGGGTCCGCGGACCGACCTCGGCGGTGTCCGCCGAGGCGACGTGCGCACGTGCGCACCTTGACTCACCCGCCGAAATCCGGTTGATTCCCTGGGCTCCGTCGGCACCGAAACGATGACGTGACGGGCAAAGGTTTGGCCAGGGAGGCTGAGTTGGGCGCCGAACGCACCAGAATTCTACTCGTGGACCCCGATCAGCGCTCGGCCCGTCTGCTCGAGCTGAGCCTCGAGAAGGAAGGCTTCGCGGTCGAAGTCGTCGGCGGTACGATCGACGCGCTCCTCGCCCTGCACCAGGGCGAGTGCTCGGCGGTGATCTCGGAGATCGATCTCGCCGATGGCGATGGGCTCGAGCTCCTGTCGCAGGTCCGGCTCGATCCCGACACGGGAACATTGCCCTTCGTCTTCGTGACGTCGCGCAAGGACGAGGCGACGGGCGCGGCGGCCAACGAGGCCGGCGCGAACGCGGTGCTCGGCAAGCCCGTGCGTGTGAAGCAGGTCGTCGAGGAGATCCGTTCGCTCACCGGCGTGGCCGCGTCTGCGGACGCCGGCCCGGACCTCGGCGCCGTGTACACGGTGGAGTACCGTTCGTTCGTCGCGCAGCTCGGGAAGCTGCCCGACGAGACCAACGCCGTGATCCGCCTGTTCGATGGCAAGCGAACGGTCGCGGACGTGATCGAGGCGGCGGGGATCGACGAGGCCAAGGCCACAGAGGTGCTCACGCCCTTGCTCGCCGCCGACGTGCTCCGGCCCCTGACGGGGGACGCGTTGGACGCTGCGCTCCGTGGTCGCCCGGATCCGGCGGCGGCCCGCGCCCGA
>CAZFPM010000224.1:0-9464 GCA_964520965.1 uncultured Myxococcales bacterium | reverse complement strand
GTGTCGTAGCGCACGGTGCTTGCGTCGGCGGTGCTTGCGTCGGCGGTGCTTGCGTTGGCGGTGCTTGCGTCGGCGGTGCTTGCGTCGGCGGTGCCGATCATCACGGCGCACGCGCCGCAGTCACCTTCCTTGCAACCTTCCTTGGTGCCGACGAGGCGGCGGTCCAGGCGAAGATGGTCGAGCAGGAGGGTGCCGGCCGGAGCGTCGGTCTCCGCCGGCTTGCCGTTGAGATAGAAGCGAATCGTCATGATGCCCACGGGGTGGGAGACGGCGAGACCCTACCACGCCGGATCTCGGTGTCGAGCCCGATCGAGCGGGAGCTGAGTGGCGCGAACGGTCGGCCACTGCGAGGCGGTCACGGCGCGGAGACCCAGGTGCAGTCGACCCCTTCGATCGTGATGGCGTTGTTGTCCTCGATGCACTCGTTGATGTCATCGTCGGCGTCGATGCCGGCCCAGAAGGTGAAGGGCGGGCTGACGGAGTCGAGCGTGAAGGTGAGCGACCAGGCGAAGAGCTCCGACGTGCCCGGGAAGAGGCGCGCCGTGGTCGCGAACTCGTGCAGGACGATCACGTCGCCGTCCTTGCGGATCTCCAGCCGCCCGGGGACGCCGGGAGACACGCTGAGCGCCCCGTCGTTCCGCACGGTCACGCTCACGTGGAAGGTGATCTCGAAGGGGCACTTCGAGCTGTCGAGGACGAGGTCGAGATCGGTGATGGCGAGATCGGGGGCGGCGAGGAGGCCGTCGGGCTGCACGTTCTGGCGGAAGTTGTTCAGGCGCTCGACGTGCCAGTTGGCCGGGGCGACGGGGGGGATGGTGCCGTCTTCGGTCACGTTGGTGACGTAGTAGCCGTGCTGGTTCCAGATCCGACGGGTGCGAACCCAGTTATCGCTGGAGTCGCCCCAGACGTCGACGCCCGGGTTGCCCCCGCCGGAGCCGTTCTCCGGCACGACGATCTCGGCGTTTCCGTCGTTGTCGACATCGACGATGATGGGCATCTCGATGCGGGTGTGTGATCCGTGGGTGCCGTCGTCGAAGAGGATGGTCCCGGTGCGCCCGTCGAAGATGCGCATGTTGGTCTCGTCGGCGTAGACGACCTCGGCGTTCCCGTCACCGTCGAAGTCGAAGACGCTGGAGCCGGTGACGCGGCTCGAGCAGTCGTGGTTCGGGACGCGCCACAGAACGCCGCGATCGCGGCAACCGGCGGCCTCCCAATCGGGCGTGTCGCAGGTGTCGACATCGACGACGACGTAGAAGTCGGCCGACGCTGTGCCGATCTCCGGAAACCCGTCGCCGTCGAAGTCCGCGACCGTCGGTGGGCCGGACTCGTTGTCCCCGCAGTCGTCGCGCGGGATCCGCACGCGGTGCTTCTCCTCGCCGTCGTGCTCGAGGACGAACACCTCGCCCCGGCGGACGATCACGACCTCGCCGTAGGGGTCGTCGTCGAAGTTGCCGACCGCGTTGAACCCATCGCAGGAGAGGGTGCCGCCGCAGGGCGAGTTCTGAGTCGTGTAGTCGAAGGTCCACAGCGGCACGCCGTCGGTGCGGTAGACGGTGTTGCCGGCGATCACGTTCGGAGCGCCGTCGAAGTCGATGTCCGCCACGGTGGCTGCGGGGCCGAGGAACGCGTTGTTGCCGACGCCGCCGGAGCCGCCCGACGCCGCGACGCCATCCCACCAGAGCTCCCCGGTGTCACCGCGAAGAACGACGTTGCCGATGATGACCTCCGGCGCTCCGACCGTGTCCAGGTTGGCGATCGAGATCGTCGGCCCACCGCGGGTGTGAACGCCCCAGGTCGGGTAGGTTTCGTTGTGCCAGAGCGCCTCCCAGGCGCTCCCGTCGTCCGCCGTGCGCCGGAAGGTCACTGTCCCTTGCGGATGACCCCCGCTGCGACCGACGGCGACCAGCTCCGGCACGCCGTCGCCGTCGAGGTCCGCACCGGCGATGCCGGTGTCGTTGGTCAGCTCCGGCGTGTCGATGGACGCCAGCGTGTTCATCGTGCCGTCGGGGTTGCACATGCCGGAGACGACCCGGAGCGTCGCCGGCACGTTGCAGCAGCCGTCGCCGGAGCGGTTGTAGCTGAGGAAGGCGATGTCGGGGATGTCGTTCCGGTCGGTCAGCCCATCGGCGTTGTCGTCGGTCAGGTTGAGGACGATCGGGGTGCCGACGACGTCGCGGTGGTTCTCGTTCCGGAGACCGGCGGACGTCCACCGGCACTCGATCACGGGGTCGAACTCGCCGGGGGGCGGCACGTAGATGCACTCGCTGACGCCGGTGATCGGAACACACACGCCGAGCCCGGGTTCGCAGAACTCGTCGTCGGGGCAGTCCTCGTTCTCGATGCAGGGCATCGACGGCAGGATGCATTCCTCGCCCCAGCAGATCTCGGAGCCGACACAGCAGAGATCCTCGGAGGCGCCGCAGCGGTGCCCCCAGCAGGGGATCGGCTGGCAGCCGCCCTCTCCCTCGCAGATCAGCCGGTCGTCGCAGCACACGTCGGCGCAGAGCGGACCGTCGCCCTCGTCGACGAACCCGTCGCAGTCGTCGTCGCGTCCGTTGCAGACCTCGACGAAGATCTCGCAGTCGGGTGGGACGTCGACGGTCGGCGTATCCCCGGCACCGTCGGCGGTCGCATCGCCTCCGGAGCCGTCGGTCGCGGCGTCCGGGTCGAACGGGTCGTCGCCGTCGCCGTCGTCGTCGCCGTCGCGGCGATCCCGGGCGTCGGGCCCGATCGGTGTCGGGTCACCGGCGTCGGAGCCCGAGCTGGAGACGGCGCTGCAGCCGGCGCCCGCGAGCAACCACGAGGCGAGGAGGACGACGTAGGGAAGACGTGAGACCATAGGGGACCCTGGGGAGGGAGACCCCAGGTTACTCGGGAGTGTGGGACGCGCAATAGGACGCCTGACCCAGTCGTTGTGGCCGGTGGATGTCGGTGCCCGCGAACACCGCAGCAACATCCGCTGCCCCAATCCGACCACAGAGCACGTCCGACGCCTTCTCGCCTTTCGGTCGCCATGTCCCGGCACGAATCTGTAGGGGCGCGCGCCCGCCGACGCTCCTCGTGGTCAGCAACGGTCGACCGAGGGCCGCGCTGGCTCGGTTCGACGCCCTCGCGCCGTTGCCCACACCCGGAGCCTGGGCCACCGCCGGGGGCAATACCTCGAGCGCCCTCGTGCTCGACTTGCGCACGCTGCCTGCCACGGGCGGGCTGAGTGTCCTCCGCTTCCTTCGGTTCCCCAGCCATCCCGAAGAGGCCCGCGAGAGGACCGCGCGCTTGCTCGGCGACGAAGACCTGCCTATCACAATGAGGAGAGCCCTCATGGAAGCGATCATGAGCGACCGGATCCCCATCGACATCGACGAGCGAGAGAGCGCCTGGGACCAGGCGATTCGCCGCGGCATCGAGATCGGCGAGCGGAGAGGCATCGAGATCGGCGAGCGGAGAGGCATCGAGATCGGCGAGCAGAGAGGCATCGAGATCGGCGAGCAGAGAGGCATCGAGATCGGCGAGCGTCAGGCGTTGCTGACCCTCGCTCGCCAGCAAGCGTCGCCGCACATCGTTGCGGGATTGGAACAGGAGACGGACCTCGACGAGCTGCGGCGCCGCGTGTTCGCGTTGCTGTCGTCAGAGTAGGGGCGGGCCCGCACCCGCGTCCGCCGCCGCACACGTGCCCGGCGGGGGCGCCGGTGACGCCGGGAGCCCAGGCCTGCTGGCGCCGGAGCGGAACGTCGTGGTAGTGCGGCGTCCAGAACACCGCGTCCACGCTGCTTCCATGCCGAGTTACCTCGAGTTCCGCGTCGCCATCCGGCACCTCCGCGCGCCGACCTGGCGCCACGTCGTGATCTCCGCCGATGCGGCCGACGACAACGCCGAGCTCCGCGCTGACTGGACAGCGGGATGGGACCCGGACTCGTTCGACCTCGCGTGGCCGAAGGCCCGCTTCGACAAGTAGGTCGAGGAGGTCCCGTGCGCGACGTGCCGGCAGATTGGGCCTTCGTCGACCTGGAGGTCGCGGGCAGCCGGATCGCCGCGATCGGCGCGATGCGCGGCGACGACGCGCTCCACCTCGACGGGGGAAGCCGCGCCGAGCTGCGTCGTCTCGCCGAGTTCGTCGGCGGCGCCGAGGCGATCGTCGGCCACAACTTCTGGGCGCACGACCGGGCCGAGTTTCGCAAGCTCGCGGACGGGGCCACCATCGCCGACCTTCCCGCGATCGACACCCTCGTGCTCTCGGCCCTCTGCTTCCCGCAGCGCCCGTACCACCACCTCGTCAAGGACCACAAGCTGGTGCGGAGCGAGCTCAACGACCCGGTCGCGGACTGCCGGTCGACCGCCGAGCTGCTTCGGGACGAGCTCGCGGTGCTCGCCCGGGCGCTCGGGCCTGCGCACGAGGTAGGCGGTCCGAGGCCCGGTTCGAACGCATCGTCCGAGCCGACGAGCCCAACTGAGTCCGTGCAATCACAGCCGGGGGAGAGCAGCGACGAGGGGGACGACCGCGACCACGCGTGGGCGACGCGCTTTGCGCTCGCCGCGCTCGCGCACTCCCGATCGGCCGACTCCGCAGGCATCCGTGTGCTGTGCGCAGCGCTCGACTTCGAGCCGCCGCCACTGCTCGACGCAGCGAAGGCGCTCGCGCCCCACCTGCACCGGCGCGCCTGCCGGGCCGAGATCCAGCGGCTGCTGAACCAGCTCGTGCGCGCGGAGATCGATCCGCTGCCGCTCGCCCTCGCCGTGGCGTGGCTGTCGGTCGCCGGCACCGGGTCCGCGCTACCCCGCTGGGCTGCACGCCGGTTCCCCGAGGCGCTCCGGCACGTGCGCGCGCTCCGGGAAATCGAGTTGCGCGCGCGAGGACTGCACGTGGTGCCAGGAGACCAACAACGCGGTCGCCCACCTGCGGCACTGGTTCAAGGGCTTCGAGGAGTTCCGACCCGAACCTGAGGCTGACGACGGCTCGAGCCTGCAGGCCGCGATCGTGCGCAAGGGCTTGTCCGCCGAGCCGACCTTCGCCGTCCTGCCGACCGGCGGCGGCAAGTCGATCTGTTTCCAACTCCCCGCGCTCGTCCGCAACGAGCGCACCGGCGCGCTGACCGTCGTGGTGTCGCCCCTGCAGTCGCTGATGAAGGACCAGGTCGACAACCTGAAGAAGAACGCCGACGCGGTAGGACAGATCCACGGGATGTTGACGCTCCCCGAGCGCGGACGTGCGCTCGCCGACATCCGTTCGGGCAAGACCGCGATCCTCTACCTCTCCCCCGAGCAGCTCCGGAACCGGAGCGTCCGCGGCGCGCTCGAGTCCCGCGAGATCGCGGCGTGGGTGTTCGACGAGGCCCACTGCCTGTCGAAGTGGGGTCACGACTTCCGCACCGACTATCTCTACGCCCCGCGCTACATCCGAGAGCTCGCCGACGCCGGAGGAGACGCGCCGCCCCCCGTCTCGTGCTTCACTGCGACCGCGCAGCGCGCCGTCGTCGCGGAGGTCTGCGATGTGTTCCGCGAGCATACGGGCCAGGACCTCGCCGTGTTCCTCGGCGGCATCGATCGCCCGAACCTCAGCTTCGACGTGGTCGCGGCGACCGAGCACGAGAAGCGGCGCATCCTCCGGGAGGAGATCGAGACGCACCTGCTCGGAACCGAGGCGGCCGACGGAAAGGGGAGCGCGGTCGTCTTCGCGGCGACCCGGCGTGCCACCGAGGAGACGGCCGAGTTCCTCCGCGGCGCGGGCATCGATGCGCAGGCGTACCACGCCGGTCTCAAGCCGGACGAACGGCGCCGCATCCAGGACGCGTTCATCGACGCGGATCGGGCCGTCATGGTCGCGACGAGCGCGTTCGGCATGGGGGTCGACAAGCAGGACGTGCGCCTCGTCGTCCACCTGAGCCTGCCGGGGTCCCTGGAGAGCTACCTGCAACAGGCCGGCCGCGCGGGCCGCGACCGCGAACCGGCACGGTGCGTGCTCCTCTTCGACCCGGGCGATGCCGAGACGCAGTTCCGCCTGGCGCGGCGGGCGCGGCTGAACCTCCCGGACATCCAGGCGATCCACCGCTCGATCTACAGGGCGCGAGCCTCGGAGGAAGGGGGCGTCCGCCGTACGGTGGTCACCCGGACCGAGCTGATGCGCTTCGGCTCGGCGCGCGCCCGCTTCAACCCGGACGACGCCCACGAGCACACGCGCGTGAACGCGGCGGTCGCCTGGCTGGAGCGGGCGAAGCTGCTCCAGCGCGACGAGAACGTGAACCGGGTCTTCCAGGGATCGTTGAAGGCCAAGACGCTGGCCGAAGCGAAGCGGCGCCTGGCCGCGCTCGCGCTCCCGGACGGCCGGCGGCGCCACTTCGAGCGGGTCTTGCAGGCACTCGCCTCGGCCGACCCCGACGAGATGCTCTCCGCCGACCAGATCGCGGCCGAGGCAGGGCTTTGGGGCAGCGACGACCCGGGCGCGAACGCCGGCGGTACCCGGGTACTGCGGATCCTGCGGGACATGACCCACGCCGGGCTGCTCGGCGAGCACATCCGCTTCACCGCCTTCGTACGCAGCGGCGTCAAGGACTCCAGCGCCGCCCGCTTCGAGCGCCTCCGTCGGGTCGATGCGGCGCTCCTGGCGATCATGCGGGAGACGGACCCCGACCTCGGCGTCGGTGACACGACCGGCGCGGACATCTCGTTGATGAAGGAGCGGCTCGACGCGCTGGGTGCGGCCGACGACGCGCCCGTGCCGCTCGAGTGGGTCCGGGTCCTGCTGCGCTCGTACGAGGCCGACGGTCAGGGCCTCGCGCACGCCGGCAAGAGCTTCGACCTGCAGTACCGTGGGCGATCCGCGTACCGGGTGACCCTGCGCCGGGAGTGGGACGCGATCGAGCTCGCCCGGCACCGCTTCATGGCCTGCGTCGGCGTCATCCTCGGCGGCGTGCGCGCGCAGCTCCCCGACGGCGCCCGCGGCGTCGACCTGCTCGCGGCGTTCACCGGCGACGAGCTGGAGCGCGCCCTGACCGGCGACATCGAAGCACAACTCCACGTGCGGCGCCCGCACGAGGTCATCGACGCGGCGCTGCTGCTCCTGCACGACACGAACGTCGTCACGCTCCAGAACGGGCTCGCGGTCTTCCGCCAGGCGATGACGATCCGCTATCGGCGGGACGACGCCCGGCGCCGCTTCAAGAAGGCCCACTACGAGGCGCTGCGGACCCACTACGAACAACGGACGACCCAGATCCACGTCATGGCCGAGTACGGGCGCCTCGGCCAGTCGGACATGAAGCGAGCGCTCGCCCTGGCGCTCGACTGGTTCGAGATCGATCGGGACGCGTTTCTCGAGAAGTGGATGCCGGACCGCGCCGAGGAGATCGCGCGGGCCACGACCGCGGCCTCGTACGAGGCGATCGTCACCGACCTGCGGAACCCCGCGCAAGAGGAGATCGTGACGGCGTCGCCCGGGGTGAGCCGCCTCGTGCTGGCGGGTCCCGGATCCGGGAAGACGCGGGTGATCGTGCATCGCGTCGCCTGGCTGATCCGGGTCGCCGGCATGGATCCCGCCGGCATCTTCGCCCTCGCCTACAACCGGGCGGCCGCGGCCGAGATCCGCCGGCGTCTGCGCGACCTCGTCGGCGACGACGCCCGCTTCGTGCGGGTGCGTACGGTCCACGGGCTCGCTGCCCGGCTCCTGCACCGGACTTTCGACCCGGGCGGCACACGTGACGACACCTTCGAAGCGATGATCGACGAAGCGACGGCGCTCCTCGAGGCCGCCGGCGAAGACGGGGACCTGCCGGAGCGCGAGGAGCTCGTCGGCGGATGCACCCACCTGCTCGTCGACGAATACCAGGATATCGACGCCGCCCAGGCCCGGTTCGTCTCCGCCCTCGCCGGCCGGATGGTCGAAGACGGACGCCGGCTGGCTGTCCTCGCGGTGGGCGACGACGACCAGAACATCTACGCGTTCCGCAACACGAGCGCAGACTTCATCCGATCGTTCGCCGAGGACTACCGCGCGCAGACCTCACACCTCGTCGAGAACTTCCGGAGCACCCGACACATCATCGATGCGGCGAACTCCCTGATCGACGCGGCACCGGACCGCCTCAAGGTGGAGCACCCGATCCGGGTCGACGAGCGCCGCGAGGGCGACCCGGCCGGCGGGCGTTGGGCCGCGCTCGATCCAATCTCCGAGGGGCGGGTCCGCGTCGTGATCTGCGACGACGACCTCGGGGTCGGGGACTTCGTCGCCGCCGAGTACGAGCGCCTCACGGGCCTCGACCCGAAAACGGACCCGGAGCGCTTCGCCGCGCTGGGACAGTGGCGCTCCCTACTCGACCCGGTGCGCGAGGCGCTGCGCGAGCGAGGACACTCCTGCCGCTGGACGCTCCGACACGGGAGGTCGGTCCCCGCCCACGCCGTCCGCGAGGTCGCGGCCGTGCTGGACTGGCTCGAGGGGCAAAAGGACACGGTCGCGATCGACGCGGTCCGCGCGGCACACCCGACGATCCTGGGCGCCGAGCGACGGTCGGGTCCCTGGTGCGACCTCGTGCGACGCGAGGTCGACGCGTGGGAGGAAAGGTACGGGTCGGAGGCCATCCCGGCGGGCCGCCTCGCCCGCTCCCTGCGCGAAGCCATCGCCGACGAGCGACGGACCCACGCGATCGGCTCGGGGGTCACGGTCTCGACGCTGCACGGCGCGAAGGGGCTCGAGTTCTCGCACGTGTTCGTGATCCCCGGCCCGCTGCGCGACGACGAGGGCGACCCCGAGTCGGTGCGGCGCTTGCTCTACGTCGGACTCACGCGAGCCCGGGAGACCGTGACGGTCGTGGTGCCGGCCGGGCTGCGGAACCCGTACGTCGACCACCTCTCGCAGGCGCCCTGCCTCGTCCGAGCGACCTGGCGCACCGTTCACCGTCTGGAGCGCGTGGCCTACGACCTGATCGGGCTCGACGACCTCTACCTCGACTGGGCCGGGCGCCGGGGTGATCCGGACCTCACTCGTGCCCTCGGCCGCCTCCACTACAACACCCCGGTGGAGCTCCGACACACCGGAGCGAACTACGTCGGTGTGTTCGAGCCCGGTCGACGCGGACGCCAGGTGGCCAGCCTCGACGCCGAGTGCGCCGCGCGGCTCCACCCGCAGCTCGACAGCATCGTCGCCGCCCGCGTGCTCGCGATGGTCCGCAGACGCGCCGAGCAGAGCGGCGAGATCTACCGCCCCCGGCTCGAGGTCCCCACCTGGGAGGTCCCGATCGTCGAGCTGCGACGGCGCGCGGACCACCGTTGACCCCTCGCCCCGCGCGGGTACGCTGGGGCGGCTCGTCACCCAAACCGCCGGGGACCGCGACGCCATGACCGTGCTCGACGACTTCCTTGCCCGGGTTCCCCTCGAGTCGCGCGCCCACGTGCGGCGCCTGCTCGAAGGCGCGCCCGAAGGTCGGGAGTAAGCGTTCAGGGGGGAGTGAGCCCGCGCCGCCGCCGTCAGCTGATGCCTA
>CAZFPM010000223.1:0-9584 GCA_964520965.1 uncultured Myxococcales bacterium | reverse complement strand
CCCGTGGGAGGTGTTCAACCTCGCACAGGTACCCGCCGGGCTCTGGTATTACGTCGAGGCGGTGCAGGCCATGGCGTCCGACATCGGGCCGGAGTTCGTCGTGTTGAGCGTGTTGCACTTCGACCTGCAAGCGTTCGAGCTCCGCCAGCTCGGTTTCAGAGGCACCCCGCGCCTCGATCGCGCGTGGCGCGCGTTCGGCGTCGATCGGCTCGTGATGAGGCACGGGGCCCGCACCTCCGGGCTCCGAGCATCGACGCGACTCGGCCGTGGCGCCGCCCAGCGGAGCGCCGATCGCCTCGCCGACCTGATCGAGCATTCCAGGCAGCACGGATACACCCTGGTCGTGTGGCAGCCGCAGACGCCCGTGGCGGAGTTCGACCCGTACCGGAGCGGCGATGTCCCCCACTTCGTCGATTGGACCGATGTCGTCCGTCACACCGACTGGATCCCGCCCGGACGCGAGCACCCCGGCGCTGAGTGGGCCGACGATCCGACCCTCGGCATCGAGGGCGACGGTCATCCGACCGCACGGGCGAACGCGCTGATCGGCGAGACGCTGGCGGCGGAGATCGTGCCCCTTCTTCGCGACCGGGAACCGGCCGGTGCGACGCCGTCCGAAACCGCCCCGCCGCCAGACTGATCGAGGCGCCGATCCCGGTCCGGCGCGGTGTCGGCGCCGACTCCGAACGCGACTCCGCCCCTCGCGCGACCGCGGCGAGTCGTGGTAATCAACCCGCACCCGCGCAACCACGGATTCGAAATGTCGTCCCCCGACTTCCCAGAGCCTCCGGCCGTCGTCCCACCCACGCCCCTCGATGAGGTCGACGCCCTCGTCGAACGCATCGCCGCGAGCAAGGACGCGTGGGTCGGAGTCGACATCGCCGAGCGCATCGCGCTGCTGCGCCAGACGCTCTCCGACGCCGTCTCCACTGCCGAGGAGTGGGTCGCGACCGCGTGTCGGGCCAAGGGGATCCCAGAAGGTTCGCCACGCGCCGGCGAGGAGTGGCTCGGCGGCCCGGTGACGTTCGTCCGCAACATCCGCTTGATGATCGAGACCCTCGAAGCGGGCGGGCAACCCACGCCCCCGTCGACGTCGACCCGGCCCGACGGCCAGCACGTCGTGCGCGTCTTCCCGGGAAGCGCCGTCGACAAGCTGATGTTCACGGGGATCACCGCCGACGTCTGGATCGAGCCGGGTCAGTCGCCGACACAGGGGCGCATCTACCGCGACAAGGCCGGCGACGCGGCTCCGGAAGGACGGGTCGCGCTGGTTCTGGGGGCCGGCAACGTCGCGTCGATCGGCCCGATGGACGCGCTGTACAAGCTCTTCGCCGAGGACGAGGTCGTCGTCCTCAAGACCAACCCGGTCAACGCCTACCTCGGCCCCTTCATCGACCGCGCGTTCCGGGCGCTCGCCGATCGTGGGTTCTTCGGTGTCGTTCACGGTGGGGCGGCCATCGGCAAGCACCTCTGTGAACACCCGCGCGTAGATACCATCCACATCACCGGCTCCGACCAGACCCACGACGCGATCGTCTGGGGCGTCGACCCCGAGGAGCGCGCGCATCGAAAGGCCTCGGGCGACCCGCAAAACACGCGACCGATCTCGTCCGAGTTGGGCTGCGTCACGCCCGTCTTCGTCGTCCCGGGCGACTGGAGCGCCAGTGACATCGAGTTCCAGGCGCGCCACGTCGCGTCGATGGTCGCCAACAACGGGAGCTTCAATTGTAACGCCGCGAAGGTGCTCGTCACCGCCGCCGGTTGGAGCCAGCGGGAGCGCTTCGTCGCCGCCGTGCACGACGCCCTCGGAGCCGTGCCGCCTCGCAAGGCCTACTACCCCGGGGCCCAAGCCCGCTACGCGTCGTTCGTCGAGAAGTACCCGACCGCGCGCCCACTCGGAGACGGGTCCGACGACGTCGTCCCGTGGACGATCATCCCCGACGTCACGCCGTCAGCCGACGAGTATGCGCTGACCACCGAGGCGTTCTGCGGCGTGCTCGCCGAGACCGCCCTCGAGGCAGACGACGCGGCGGAGTTCCTGACCGCGATGGTCGCGTTCGGCAACGACACGTGTTGGGGAACCCTCTCCTGCATGATCCTCGTGCATCCCGACACCGAGAAGCAGCACGCGGCCGCTTTCGATGCCGCCATCGCCGCTCTCCGCTACGGAGGGATCGCGATCAACGCCTGGGCAGGCCTGGTCTACGGGCTCGTCGTCACCCCGTGGGGCGCACACCCCGGACACACCCTCGAGGACATCCGCTCCGGTCGGGGCGTCGTCCACAACACCTACCTGCTCGACCACGTCCAGAAGACCGTCGTGCGGGCGCCGTTCCGGATCAACCCGAAGCCGGCGTGGTTCGCCGATCACAAGACCCAGGATCAGCTCGGCCGCAGCCTACTTCGTTTCGAGGAGACCGCCTCGCTCCTGCGACTACCGCCCGTCATCTGGGCCGCTGTGCGTGGGTAGCTCCGCGTTCCGGTCCGAAGCCGCGGCGGTCGCCTGATGCCCCGGTCGCGCATGCGCCACCGGGCGTTCGGCGTCGCGTCCTTCGGCCTCGTCATATTCGCCGCGGTCACCGCCTGCCAGACCGCGCCGCCCCCCGAGCCCGAGCCGGCGCCGACGCTCGGACGATGGGAGCGACCGACGCGCTTGACCGTCACGAGGGGCGACGAGCGGGTCGTCCTGGTTCGGGGTCTGCGCTGGTGGGAGGTGCGGGAGCCGTACACGGCACGCGCCGACCCTGAAGTCGTGCAAGCGCTCGCCGCCGCGCTCGCCCTCCCGTGGACCACGCACGACCGCCGCGAGGCGCGCCTGAGTGCGGACGCGCTCGGCTTCTCGCCGGTCGCCGCCGAGCCCGAGATCCGGGTCGAGTCGACCGATGATGCCGGGAACCTCGTCGGATTCCGAATCGGCGACCGCACGACCCGCGACGATACCGTCCGGACCTGGGTCTGGCCCGACGGTTCGGCGGAGGTCGTGGCCGTAGAGCTGGATCTGCGCGCGATCTTCGACCGGTCGCCCGATGGCTACCGCGATCTCAGACTCGTCGCCTTCAGTTCGGCCGATGTCGCGTGGATTGAGCTCGGAAGCGACACCGACCTATGGCGCGTTCGCCGCGTCGGAGAGGGCTGGGTACCGGCCGATCCCGACGGGCCGCCGGTCGAGGACCTGCTCGTCGACCGCATCGTGCACGATCTCGTCGCGCTCCGCGCCGCCCGGGTAGCCACGGAGGTGTCTCGCGAGCAGGCGGGCCTGGCGGGGAACCGGATCGCGATCGGGACCGCCACCGACTCGGTGGTGCTGCAACCCGGCACGCGAACCGAGCACGGTCGGTGGGTGGCCATCGGCAGCGGCGGCGACGTATTCGAGGTGATCGAAGGGGCCGACGACCTCGACGTCGATGCACGGGCGTTGCGGCCGCGCCTCGTGTTGGACGTCTCCCCCGACCGGATCGCCGGCATCGAGATCGAGGATCATGACGCGCTCCCGATTCGTCTCGGCGCCGACGATCCGTGTGCCATCCGCGACTCGGCCCCGTGCCGCGAGGGCCGGCCGCCGGTCTGGACCGTGCTCGAGCCGGACTGCCGCCTCACCGACGTCCGAGCGGCCGGTCGTTTCGTCGGGGCCCTCGCGTCGCTCCGAGCCGAGCGATTCCCGGAATCGCCATCGTCGCTCGACGCAGCCGCGGTCGGCCGGCGCATCACCCTGACGCTCCGATCTTCGGGGGAGCACACGGTGGCGCTCGCCCGCGCCGACGTCGGCTCGCCCGTGTTCGCTTCGGTCGACGCCGGCCCGGTTGTCGAGCTACCTTCGTCGACGGCACGGCTGCTCATGACCCCGCTCCGCCAGCTCTGCCCACCCCCAGACCGCGTCGAGGATCCCTGATGCGCATGCTCTTCGTGATGGACCCGCTGGGCTCCATCAACATCGACAAGGACACGACCTTCGCGTTCATGCTCGAAGCCCAGCGCCGCGGCCACGGGGTCTACTGGTGCACCGTCGATGCGCTCGGGGCATCGGAGTCCGACGTGTGGGCCACCGCCGATCGCGTCCGGCTGGAACGCACGGTCGGCGCCCACTTCGAGACCCTCGGCACCGAGCGCCATTCGCTGGCGGACTTCGGCGCGGTCTGGATGCGCAAGGACCCCCCCGTCACGCTCGACTACTTCTACGCCACCCATATCCTCGACCTGGCCGACCCGCAGCGGACCCTGGTGCTCAACCGGCCGGCCGGCCTGCGCGCCGCGAACGAGAAATCGTTCATCCTCGGCTTCGGAGACGTGATCCCGGCGACGATCGTGACGAAGTCGCGGGACGACATCCTCGCGTTCCTCGACGACCACGACGGGCGCAGCGTGATCAAGCCACTCGACCAGATGGGCGGCACCGGCATCTTCCTGCTGCGGCGTGACGACGCGAACCTCAACTCGATCATCGAGTCGAGCACCGAGCACGAGCGCACCTACGTGACGGTACAGGAGTTCCTCCCAGAGGCGGCCGAGGGGGACAAGCGCCTGATCCTGCTGGACGGAGAGCCCCTGGGGGCGGTCCTCCGCGTGCCGGCGCGCGGCGAGTTCCGAGGCAATATGGCCGTCGGGGGGAAAGCCACCGCATCTCCGATCACGGACCGCGACCGGGAGATCGTGGCGGCGGTGAGCGACCGGCTTTCGGAGCACGGGCTCTGGTTCGTCGGCCTCGACATCATCGGCGGCCGGTTGACCGAGGTGAACGTCACCAGCCCGACCGGCGTTCAGGAGGTCGATCGTCTGCACGGCCTCAGCGTCGAGCAGAACGTCCTCGACTGGGTCGAGGCACACGTGCCGCCGGGAGCTTCGCCCGGGTAGTGACGCCGATCGCGCCCGGCGTCGGTCGAGTCGCGCCCGGATCCGGGGCGCGGTCCTACTCCCGGAGCTCGCTGCGGGCGAAACCGGTGGAGACGCTGTTCAGGCTGCGCAGTGTCACTCCGCCGGCCTCGATCAGCTCGTCGAAATCGGCTCCGTCGAGCTGGATACCGTCGACCCGGGCGAACCCACCCTCGCTCCAATCGTCGAGGTCGTCGGGCGGTGTCGGGAGCGTGAAGTCGACCGCACCGCCGGCCGCGTAGATCGCCCACGAACCGTCCGGTCCCACGACCGTGACGCGGGTCAGCCCGACGTCGCCGGTGTCGCCTTCGAAGTGGCGGTCGTCTCCGTCCCACGACTGGGCGCCCAACGTCGCGAACTCGGCATCTGCGAACGAGACCGTCTCGGGGAGCCGGCTCCCGGAGAAGATCCGCGCCGAGATGTTCGCCGGCAGCGAGATCCCGTCGGTCCCGATGTCTGCACCGGCGGACCCGAATGCCAGAGCCACGACCGCGAAGTCGCCGACGCCGAGGCCCGAATGGGAGGGGGCCATACGCAGGATCACCGGCTCCGGCGCCGCTCCGCCCGTCGACCGGCCGGCGGAGATCCCCGTCGGGATGAACCCGACGCCATCCACGACCACACCGCCGACGAGCACGGCCACCTCGGTCTGCTCACCCTCGATCACCGGGAGGGCCGGCCACACGACCTCGGTCCGGTAGCGCTGAGGTACGGCGGGCTCGAGGTCGATCTCCGGGAACTCTCCGAAGTCCGGGACCAGCTCGTCGCTGTCTCCGTCGCCGTCGAAGTCGTCGTCGTCCGCGACCAGCGGCTCCGACCGCGACTCGTAGAACTCGAGGCCGTGATCGAACGACTCGAAGAGGGGCAGGATCACGCCGAGGATCGTCGGCAGGTCGAGGTCGAAGCCGCCTCCGGTGAAGAGTTCGATCAGCTCCTGCACCTGCACCTTGCCCGCGAGTCCCCACGCGAAGTTGAAGCCTTCGGGCGACCGGGCCCAATACGTGCCCTTGATCTCGCCGATGCCGAAGAAGTCGACGGTCAGAACGAGGCCGCCGGGGATCGGGATCTCCTGCCCGCCGACGCCCGGAATGTTGACCGCCGTGTTGACCGGGTCACCGAGCAGACCCGTCAGGTCGAGATCCACCAGGTTGCCCGGCAACGCGGCGCCCGCCAGGCCGATGCTCGCATCGCCACGGGTCGACACCGAGTCGTAGTTCATCTCGCCCGTGAACCCGCCGACCTCGGAGAATCCGGAGGCGCCGCGCAACGGCACCAGCAGGTCCGCGCCGGCCGGAACGTCGATGAAGGATGCGTAGTCGCGAGCGTCGGCGAACACGTGAATCGTGCCCGACGCGTCGCCCAGATCCGCGACGCCGGCATCGTCGGTCTCCACCGGATCGGACCCTTCGGCCATGACCAGAGCGCCCGCGATCGGCGCGCCGGACACGCCATCGACGACGATCGCGCGCGTAGAGTCCGAGGCGCCGAGGTTGATCACGACGACCTCGTCCGACTCTGGCTCGTCCGCGCCCTCGGGCGTGGCCGTGACCCCGGTCTCACCCGCCGCGTCGCCGGCGGTCAGGGTGTTCCCGGCGAACGTCGCGACGGAGGCCTCGGAGCTCGAGAACGCGAAACGAACGCCTGGAATCGCGCGACCGTCCCCGTCGAGCGCGATCGCGGAGAAGGCCACCGCGTCTCCCGGTCGCATCGGTGCCGGGCGGGTCAGGATCACGACCTCGTCGATCGCGACCTCCGGAACGGCGACGCAGGCGCCACCGTCGCAGAACTCGTCCGCCTCGCAATCGGCGTGGCCCCGGCAGAGGCCCGGGACGCAGAGCCCACCGACGCAATCCTCGCTGTCGTCGCACTCGGTCGAGTCGCCGCACTCCTGGGCCGACAGGCAGAATCCGCCCTCGCAGATCTCCCCGTCGTCGCAGCTCAGGTCGCTCAGACACGGGACGAGCGGCTCGCAGATCCCGTCGACGCAATACTGGTCGTCGAAGCAGTCGTCGTTCGACTCGCACACCGTGTAGGGCTCGCACCGACCGGAACCGTCACATCGCTCGCCCTCCGGGCACCCCTCGATGCCCGTGCCGCTGCACTCGTTGGGCAGGCAGAACCCCTCGGTGCAGGTCTCGTCCGCATCACACGTCTCGTCGGACGTGCAAGCGAAGACGCACTCGCTGTCGACGCAGCCGGTGATGCGGCGACCCCCACACTCCGCGTTGGTCTCGCAACCCGGCGCGCAACGCCCATCGACACACTCGCCGCGCACCTCCAGACAGTCTCCGTCGCCGGTGCACGCGGGCGCGTAGCGGCACACCGTGCCGACGCAGACGCCGTCTTCCGGGCAGACGTCGTCGCCGTTGCACGGAACCACGTCACACAATCCGTCGACGCAGACCTGGTCGAGTGCGCACTCCTCGGAGCTGTCGACGCAGGGCAGCCAGCCCGGCCTCGTGATTTCCGCGCAGGCGTCGCCGATTCCATCCTCGTCGGCGTCGTCCTGCGTGGGATTGTCGACGTCGGGGCAGTTGTCGTCCTCGTCGGCGACACCGTCGCCGTCCCGGTCGCCGGGCGATCCCACGCACACGCCCTCGGCGTTGCAGACCTGTCCGTCAGGGCACGGGTCGTCGGTGCCGCAATCGGCGCCGACGACAGGCTCGACGCACGATCCGTCGTCGCAGACCAGCGATCCGTCGCAGTCGCCGTCGACCGCGCAATCGCCGGCGCGGTCTTCGTTCCCGCAGGCCGCGATCAGACCGGCGACGAGGAGCACGGGACCAAGGGCTGTGATCAAGGGACGACGGCGATGTGACATCGGGCGTTCTCGGGGGCGGCAGGGGCGCGCAAATAGCCTTCATTACGAGCGAATCTCGCGACGGCGCGCTTTGTACCAGATGGCCTGGACCAGAACAAGGCGAGCGCGCTGCGGGGTTGCAACCGCCAGACCCCGGCGATAGGCTCCCGCCATGCGGTTGACCCAGGCCCTCAGCGTAGTTGCGGCTGCGACGTTCTGCCTCGCCATCCCCGATTCGGCGGGGGCCGAGCTCGTGCGTATCGAGGTCGGTTCGAGCGCTCGTTCCGGAGTGCCTACGACCTTCGAGGAGGCCCGCCACCGGGTCGAACGAGCCGGGCTCGCGATCGCCTGGGTCGATGGCCCCTACTACGAGCCCTACTACTCGGCGAACGGCGGCGCGACCTATGCCTCGATCTCCACCACCAACGGCGCGGACACGGTGATGGTGACCTGGCTCGAATTCGACGACGAGGCGCTCGCCGTTGCCAACCAACAGGAGATCGTCGCCGCCTACGGCACCGACAGTTACATGCGGAGCGCACGCGCCGGGCGAGTCGTGGTCCAGACCTACAGTCATTCAGCCGACCCGGCCAGCGCCGGCGAGGTCATGTCCCTCATCCTGCGGCGTTAGTTTCAGTGGTCGACGTCCTCGACGAGACGCCGGGTGTCCGGCTCGGGAGCGACCCTGCTCGTTGCGACCTGGTGTCCGACAGGAAGACCGTGTCCGGCCTGCACGCCCAGATCCTGCGGCGCCACGATACGTGGATGGTCGAGGACCTCGGCAGCACCAACGGGACGTTCGTCCGGGGCGAGCGAATCGAGCCCTTCGACCCCGTTCCCGTCGAGTTCGGCGACACCATCTCGCTCGGCCGTAGCGCCCTCTTCATCCTCGGCGACTACCACGTCCAGAAGATACTGGAACCGGAGGGCTTCCAGCCGAGCCTGCTTTTCCCCCCCGACGCGGCCTCGCCGATCCCGACTCCGGCCGGCGTTGCCGCCGACGCGCGCTTCATGACGGCGCAGCTCTCCGCCGCCGATGTCGCCAGGATGGCGGCCTTCCGCCGGGAGATCTCCGATGGGGGCGTCGCCACCCCTCCGTCGAGCGCGGGGCTTCCGGTCGCACCGCCCGCGCCTGGCGCTCCCAACATCTCCATCGGGTACGCCGAGGAGAACGACATCGTCATCCCCAACGCGGTCGTCTCCGGCCGACATGCGCGGATCTATCTCGACGACGGTCGCTACGTCATCGAGGACCACGGCTCGACCAACGGTACATTCGTCGGCGGACGGCAGGTACAGCGGGCCGTCCTGTCCATCGGCGACTGCATCGCCCTCGGCTCCTACCAGCTCACCTTCGACGGCGAGCTCGCCGCCCGACTGCAGGGGCGCACCGACGAAGACCCGGAGCGCGTCAGAGGCGCCCTCCCGTTCGCGCCCGGGCGCGAGATCGTCATCGGCAGAGGGCCCGGCTGCGACATCGTCCTCGACGCGCCGATGGTCTCCGCGCAGCACGTCACGCTCAAGGTCCTCGAGTCCGGGGACGCATACCGGTTGCACGACCACGGCAGCACCAACGGCTCCTTCCTCAACTCCCGCGAGAACCAGATCACCGAGGACGTCACGGTCACCGCGGCCGAGGTGCTCTTCCTCGGGAGCTATCGACTTCCCCTGAGCAGACTCGAAGCCCTCGTCGTCGACCGGTCCACGGCTGCCGACTCCATTGCCTCGGTGCAGCGCGGAGTCTTCGTCGTCGGGCGTGACCCCACCGTCGCCGACATCCCACTCGCGTCTCCGGTCGTCTCCGCGCGCCATGCGGAGATCCGGGTGCTCGACGAAGGTCGGTTCTCCGTGCGCGACCTCGGCAGCGCCAACGGGACCTTCGTCAACGGCGTGCGGGTACGAGGACAGGCGACCGCGC
>CAZFPM010000222.1:0-9904 GCA_964520965.1 uncultured Myxococcales bacterium | reverse complement strand
GGTGGCGGGACACGGTAACTCCGTTCCGTGGGGGGGTCGGGGCCTCCCCCCCCGGTCGCCCGGCCTCCTCCGTAGACATCGCACAGCGGAAGCCGAAGTGGTGGAAGGGGTTGTTGGCGGGGTAGTGGCGGCGGCGGTGGGGGGCGGTGGCGTGTTCGGCGGGCCAGTACCAGGAGCCGCCTCGGACTACGCGGTAGGGGTGGTCGTCGCAGGGTTCGGCGCCGTTGCAGGGGCCTTGGGGGTTGGGGGTGGTGCATGGGGCGCCGCAGTCGGCCCAGTCTTCGGTCCAGGCGTCGGCGGTCCATTCTTCGGCGTTGCCGACCATGTCGCAGAGTCCGTAGCGGTGTGGGCCGCGGGTGCAGGGTTCGAGGACGCGGCCTGTTTCGGGTGTGGAGCCGCGGCGGAGCGTGCCGCAGCTTCGGCCGGAGTCGTCGCGGATGACGGCGAGGTCGCAGGTGGCGGGGGCGTTGCCCCATGGGTAGAGGTCGCCATCGGGTCCGCGGGCGGCGAGCTCCCACTCGGCTTCGGTGGGGAGGTGTCCGCCGACGTGATGGCAATAGTCGTTGGCGTCGTGCCAGCTGACGCCGGTGATCGGTTGTCCGGGCGCGTCGAAGTCCCGGTAGCTGGGGCCGGCGTCGCGGTCGCACCGGTCCTGCTCGACGCAGTGTGAGAAGGCGCAGTTGGTGGTCTCGGTAAGCGCCATGTAGAAGGTGTCGACCCAGACGCGGGATGCGGGGACGGTGGCGGGCTCGCGGTCGTGGGGCTGTCCGCTCTGCCGGCACGCGTGGTCGTCGACATCGACACCGCGGACGAACCAGCCGCCGGGTATGCAGGCGAACCCGGGCGGGGGGGTATCGCAGGGTGCGGCCGTGCGGGGGGCCTCGCCGGACGAAGTCGGAGCCTGCGCGGTGTCGTCGGTTGACGCAGGCTGGGCCTGCTCGCGGTCGTCGGTAGGAGCAGGCTGCGCCTGGGTGTGGTCGTCCGTTGGCGCGGGCAGGAGCTGGGCGGCGCCGTCGTCGGCGCTCGTCAGGACGCAGGCGGCGACAACGGCGACGACGAGCGCGGCTTGTGTGCCGCGGCGGTCAGGGGAAGATGAGGACGGTGTCTTCACCGTGCGCTCCGATCAGGCCGTCGATGTGCGCGAGCACGGCGGTGCGGCGTTCGAGGAAGAGCTCCCAGCGCTGTTCGTCGTCGTCGTAGAGGGGGCTTTCGGGTAGGAGGATGCGGAAGAGCGCGTCGGTGTCCATCCATCGGATGGCGTCGTAGCTCTCGCGGGAGAATAGCTCGATGTGCGAGAGGCGCTCGAGGGGGTCGTCCCAGGCGGCGTCGGGGTCGCTGAGGAACGCGGCGCCGTTGTCGAGCGAGAGCATCTGGCCCTCGGCCCAGTGGATGTTGAGGCCGGGCCAGTGGTCGTGGAAGCGGTCGAAGTTGCCGATCAGCGCGTCGATGACGTGCATGTCGGAGAGCTGATGGGCGAGCTCGTGGGCGGTGACGTCGGGCCCGGAGCGCACCATCCGGCGGACGCCGGGCATGCCGTCGAACGCCTCGCGAAGCGGGATGGTGCGGAGCTCGTCGGCGGTGCGACCGACCTTCAGCAGTGGGCGCCAGATCGCGTAGCGTTCCAGCTCGACGCGGA
This sequence comes from uncultured Myxococcales bacterium, assembly GCA_964520965.1. Lineage (GTDB taxonomy): Bacteria > Myxococcota_A > Bradymonadia > REDH01 > REDH01 > CAZFPM01. The sequence continues at coordinate 8,268 of CAZFPM010000222.1, read as the reverse complement.
CGATGTCGTCGATCCACTCCTTGTATGTTCCGTAGAGCCAGTAGCGCCCGTCGTCGCCGAGGTGCCACACGGCGTCGCCGCGGCTGCCGATCATCGCGTCGGAGAGCCGAATCTCGGGGATGCCGGAGAGCAGGGAGAGGTCGTGCTCGGCGACGCGGACCTCGTGGTTGTAGGGGACGAGGACATTGCAGCGGATCAGCGTGCACAGGCGCCAGGTGGCGATTTCGCCGCGGTAGTCGGTGTGGGGCACGTCCTGGTCCGGCTTGAACACGCCCATCGTCCGGCCGTTCTCCATGTAGCGGAAGATCACGCTGCTCGACCGGTTCATCGAGAGCAGGCGGTCGACGTGCACGGCGGGCTCGATCCGGGTGACCGGGCCCAGGAAGTCGGGGTCGCCGGAGTGCGCGTCGTACCAGAGCCGAACGAAGTGGGGGCGTTCGTCGAGATGCCGGAGCACACATTCCCAGGCGACCCAGCGCGCCTCCTGCCACTGGTGTCGGGCGATGCGGTGACGGGCGAGCGCCTCGCAATGCGCCGAGTCGGCGAGGTCGGGGTTCCACGCGGAGAGGAGCGCGTCGGCGGCGTCGAGGTTCTCGGCGCTGACGAGCGGGACGAAGGCGCGGCTGGCCACGACGTCTGGACGGGCGGCGGCGAGTGCGCTGTCGACCCGGCGCGAAGCCCCGGTCAGCGCGGTACCGTGGGTGGCCCGGTCGAGGGCGACGGCGAGTGTCGAAGACGTTACGTCGGCGGCCGAGCGGACCGAGCGGTCGTAGTGCAGCGACGCGAACTCGATTACGGAGAAGCCCGCGATCCCGGCGCTGGTGGCGAAGGCGAGCGCCCAGAGCAGCAGGTGGTAGACGCCGTCGAGGGAGGGCAGGGCGTAACGCCGTTTGGTTCGCCCCGCGGCCGAGGCGAAACCGGGCGCCTCGTAGCCGACGTTCGGGACCGTGCTCACGGCCGCCACACCCGGGCGACGGGCCGGGTGCCGTCGTCGCGGGTGAACGCCCCTGCCCGATTGCGCACGATCGAGAGGTCGAACGACGTGTGGTTGGCGCTGATCAGGTCGACCGTGCCGTCGCCATCGATGTCGCCGGCGACGACGAAGCGGGGGTCCGCGCCGACGCGTACGACCAGCTGCGGTTCGAACGCGCCGTCGTCGCGGCCGAGGAGAACGCTCAGGGATCCGTCGAGCTCGTTGGCGCTGACGAGGTCTGGCCGTCTGTCGCCGTCGATGTCGGTGTGGATGACGCTGACCGGGGGGCGGCGGAGGGAGATCTCCTGCCAGGGACTCAGCTCGTCGCCGAGGTTGCGGTGAAGGACGAGTCCTGTCTCGTCGTCGACGGCGGTGACCAGGTCGAGGTCGCCGTCGTGGTCGAGGTCGACGAGGAGGGTGGCGAACCCCTCTGCGTGCACGTCGTAGGACCGCGGCCGGCTCCACTGCCCGTCGCCGCGATTGCGCATGATGGAGACGACCTCGTCGTCGAAGCTGGTCACGACGATCTCGGGGGCCCCGTCGCCGTCGAGGTCGCCAATCGCGACGTGGACGGGCTCCTCGGGCACTGCGCGGTCGTCGCGGCGGTCGAACCCGTCGGCCCCTCGGTTGAGGAAGATGCTCACCTCGTCGTCGTCGCGGTCGGCGGTCACGAGGTCGGTCCAGCCGTCGCCGTCGAGATCACCGGCCGCGAGGCTGATCGGGAACTCGCCGGTCCGCAGGCGGGCGTCGGTCTGTCTCAGCCGCCCTTCGTCGTTGCGGAGCAGGAGTACGCGCTCGGTGTACTCGTCGGCGATGGCGATGTCGGTGTCGCCGTCGCGATCGAAGTCGAGTGCCACGAGTGACACGAGCTCTCGGGAGTCGTCCAGCTCGAGCGTCCGGGCGGTTCCGAAGCGTCCGCCGATGTTGTCGAGGGTGGCGACGCGTGTCTCGCCGTCGTGGGTCACGAGGTCGAGGTCGCCGTCGGCGTCGAGATCGACGAGCACGGTGGTGTGTGGCTCGAAGGGGGGCGGCAGTGGCACGACCTCTTCGTCTAGCGGGGCTCGGCGGGCGCTCTGTGTGTCGTCCGGGCAAAGGTCGGGCAACTCGCGGCGGAGCTCTCTCGCGCGGGCTGCGACGATGTCGGGCCACCGGTCGATGTCGTCGTTCCAGCCGGGGTGGACGCGGTCGTCGACCATCAGTTCGCGCACCCGGGCCGGGTAGAGCGTGGTCATGACCTCGTCGAAACCCTCGGGCGACAGCGGGCCGTCGAGGAGCTCGACCAGTAGCTCGCACCAGCGGCCGCGGTAGACGTCGATCAGGCGGTTCATGAAGCGCAGGTCGACGTCGTCGGGTGAGTCGGCCTCCCACGAGGCTTCGTCGAGGTCGTGGAGGACGATCAGGAAGCCCGCTTCGGGATCGTCGTAGAAGCAGCCGTTGTCGCCGTCGGTGCCGAGCCCGTCGGAAGAGGCCATGGCGCCCTCGACGACGAGCACTCGGAGGGCGCGCTCCACGTCGAGCCTTGGCTCGAGGCAGGCGCGGTAGGCGTCGTCGTCCTCGAGGTCGGCGCAGGCGAGCATCGGGACGATGCCGGCGTGAACGTCGTCGGCGGTGGTCGGGCCGATCGGCATGAAGCGCCGGTAGTCGCGCGCCACCTCGCCGTAGTACTCGAGGTGGCAGCGTCCGATGCAGTCGCCGTCGCACCGGAAGTAGTGGCCGGTCGCGTCCGAGAAGTCTCGCCCCTCACCGGAGTGGGCGGCGACGAAGCCCATGTTGTCGGGCATCTCCAGGTTCTGCATGACCGGGAGCGCGTTGCCCTCGATCGTGGTCGCCACGTAGTTGCAGCGGGGGGCAGGGGCGCCGAACGCGCGGAGCAGGTTGTGCCCGACGCATTGCACTGATCTCTTCGGCAGGCGTCGGTACGCTTCGTCCTGGCCGTAGAGCTCCAGGGCCTCGACCGTGCCGAACGCGCGGCGCCCGGGGACGAACGCGTCGAAGCGGAGCTCGATCGACAGCTTCTTGACCTCGTCGTCCGCTCCGTGGCCGCGGTAGCGCACTCCGACGTCGCGATAGGTGAGGGCTTCGCTGCCGTCGTGCGCGGTGAAGGTGACCGTTCCGGGCGCGTACATGCCGTCCCCCTCGCCGGGCCCGAGCTCCTCCCATGGGCAATCGCGCGGGTTGCGCGGCCACACGCTGTCGAGGTGGGCGAAGACTCCGGCGAAGTCGGTGCCGCCGAGCCCGAGATCGATGTCGATCGTCGGCGGTGTGGCGTGGTCCCAGAGCTGATCGGCGTCGGTGCCGAAGCCGGTGTTCGCCGCCGAGCCGCTCGTCTGCGGGGGGGCGTTTGTCGCCGTGGGGGACGAGTCGTCGCTACCGGCAGTCGGCTCCGCGTCGCCGGAGGCCGCATCCGTCGTCGGGGTGTTCGTCTGAGGCGGGGCGTCGTCTCCGGAACCGGGTGGGAGGGCGTCGGCCGGGGCGAGGCCGGTGCTCGTCGGCTGCTCGTCGGAAGCCGAGGCCGACGGTCCGGCCGCGTTCTCGTCGTCGTCGTGGTCGACGCCAAGGCCCCCGGCCGTGACTCGGCGCCTCCCGGCTGGGCCGGCGAACGCAACCGATGGCCCGATCAACGCGTTCACACGAGGCACGTCGCGGCGCCAGCCGTCCCAGTCGACCATCCACGGTGCGGACATCGGGCGCGACGGAGAGGAGAAGAGCACGGCGTCGAGTCCGCCGTGTGCGTCAACCAGGTCCTCGATCACCTCGCGGGCTTCGGCGGCCCGCTCGACGAGGAGTCGGAAGTGGTATCCGGAGGCCAGCTCCTCGCCGCTTTGGTCGACGAGCAATGTGTCGACGGTGTCGCGGTCGAGCGTCGCGAGCCCTTCGAATACGTTCGGGCTGAACAGCTCGAGCTCCTCGAAGAGCAGGCGGCAGTCGCGAGAACGCCGGTCGGGCTCCCGGAACATGAGGGCGTCGCCGTTGTCGAGGAGGATCAGGCGTTGTCCGCCGTCGGGAAGGCGCACGGCGCCGAGTTCCCCGTTGCGGTCGGAGTTGTAGACGAGGAAGTCGAGCACGAACATGTCGCTCAACGTCTGCCAGATCGCGTCTTCCCGGACCGGCGCATCCGCGTCGGAGAGCTGGTCGACGAGGTCGAAGAGGAGCTCGGTCGGATCGGTGCTCCGCGAGCCGACCAGCGGTCGGTATCCCTCTACCCAGAGCTGGACGGATCCGTGGAGGAACCGTGCACCGGTCTCGTCCTCGTGCACGACGAGCCGTTCGAGGAGCTCCTCGGGGACGTCGGCCTCGAGTGCGGGCGCGAACGGGTCGAAGGCGACGTCTCGTTCGACGATCGGCACGAGCCCGTCGATGTGCAGGTGTTCGGCGAGCTCGTAGAAGACCAGCTCTCGGCGGAATTCGTCGCCGTAGAACATGCGCGCGTCTGGCTTGACGCAAACGGGCATCCTGTCGATTCCGAGCTCCGCGGCGTGCGCGGGCGCGAGGATCATGTCTCCGCGGAGGACGATGTGCTCCGGGTCGAGGTTCTCGGCGCCGACGATGATGCCTGCCTGTAGGACGCGCTCGGCGAGGTCGCGGTCTTCGAGGAGGCGAAGGACGTAGGGCGGCACGACGGGCTGATCGTCGGGTGCATGGAACCAGCCGGCGTCGTCGATGCCGGTGTCGTCGGGCTCCGTGTCCGGGTCGAAGCCGGCCCGTCCGGAAAAGAAGGCATCGGCGTCGAACGCGTGGGTCCGGGTGTGCAGGCCCGGTGGGTCGTCCGAGTCGGCACCGGGCTCCGCGGGGCGATCGACGGGCATTACCGAGGCCCCAGAGGCGTGGAGCGCCGTAGCCGGATCGGTGCCGTCGGACGCGGGCGCGCTCTGGGCGGTTGCTGCTGACGGAGCGGGCCACGGGAGCTCCCCGTCCGTGGCGCAGGCGACCCCCGCGAGCGCGACCACGAGCGCCACGGGTGCGTGGCGCGTGCGTGGGCGCGCAGGGAGCGAGATCCCCCGCGCGCCTCGGACTTTCGAAGTGGATCCCATATCCGGGCCGAGAACGGAGCAACTGCCGGAACTAAAAGAGGTATCTTGTCCCCGCGGCCGTTGTCAATGCGTGTCGGTGGCGTGCGCCACGGCGCCGCACCGCACGTTGCGGTGTCACACCGTGTTTGTATGTTTGGTTCATCGAGCGCCCGATCCTGCGGTCCCGCACCGGGCTGACCCGGTGAAGGAACGGTTCAGTCGAGTAGGCTCGATGCCTGCGCTTCGGTTGGACCCGCCGTTGGTTCGGCCCCAGCCACCGTCGCCGACAGGGCGCGCGCCTCGTCGACGGAGAGCGCACAGCGGAAGCCGATGTGTCGCACCGGATCGTTCCCCGGGCGGTGCCGTCGTCGATGGAAGCCGGTCGCGTGCTCTGCATCGTAGTACCAGGAGCTACCGCGCGCGACGCGGTACGGGTGGCCGGAGCAGCGGGCATCGCCCCCGCAGGGGCCGCGCGGATCGATCCCCGCGCAGTCTTCGCCACACTCCTCCCAATCTTCGGTCCACGCGTCCGCGACCCACTCCTCGGCGTTGCCGATCATGTCGCACAGGCCGTAGCGGTGCGGGCCACGCGTGCAGGGTTCCAGCACCCGCCCCGACTCGGGAGAGGAGCCTCGGCGCTCGACGCCGCAGCTGCGGCCGGAGTCGTCTCGGATCACCGCGACCTCGCAGGTGGCTGGTTCGTCACCCCAAGGGGCGAGATCTCCGGCCGGACCACGCGCCGCGAGCTCCCACTCGGCCTCGGACGGAAGATGGCCGCCAACGCGCTCGCAGTAATTGCGTGCCTCGTACCAGGTCAGTCCCGTGATCGGCTGCTCCGGCGCGCGGAAATCCCAATATCGCGCCCCTGCTTCTTCGCACAGGTCGCGCTCGGCGCAGTCGGCGTAGGCGGCGTTCGTGGTCTCGGTGATCGCCATGTAGAAGGTGTCGATCCATACGAGCCCGCCGGGAATCGTCGAAGCGCGGCCGTCGCCGGGTTGGCCGCCCTGTCGACATCGGTGGTCGTCCTCCTCGACGCCGCGTTCGAACCAACCGCCCGGGACACACGAGAAACCGGGGATCGCGGCGCCACAAGAAGCGGGCACGGTGCCGGGGGTTCCGGACGCCGAGCTCGTTCGGGCCAGGGAGACGGTCGGCACCACCTCGCTGGGCCGTGCGTCCGGGATGACTGCGCCCCGGGCGACGTGGAGGCCCGCGATGGCGGAAGACACGGCGGACACTGCCAGTCCGGCTTCTCGACCCGTTTCCCAGGCGGTTCCCCGCGTGGCCGCGAGGTGCGTGCGGACGAGCGCCTGGTGCTCGAGGGCAAGGGCCTCGCGGTCTCGTGCGACAACGGTCCGCAGCCCGGTCTCCGTGGCGAGGGCGATGCGAAGGGAGGCTCCGTCGGCGGCGGCGGACGTCCGAACATCGTGGGTGTCGACCACCGTGCGCAACGCGCTCGCGATCCCCGCCCAGCCCGGTCCGAGATCTGGCTCCGGTGCGGTGTACTCCTCGCCGCGCAATGTGGCGTCGAGACGTCCCGGGGCGCAGTCGAAACTGCCCGCCGCGAGGGTGTCCAGGGTGACGACCTCGACCTCTGGGTCGGAGGTGATGCGGGTGAGGCCCTCGACGAGTCCGTCGGGGTCGATGCGGTCGTGGGCGAGCAGGATTCCCCCTTCGGTGGCGGCGGCCTCGAACTGGCCCGCAAGCCGGTCCGTGTCGTGGCGCCAACGGGACGAACGGTCGCCGCTCGAGTCGTGCGTGCTGTGCGTCCACATCACGTTGAGGACACCGAGCTCGGACACGGCGTCTCCGAACACCTCGCGTCCACGCCGCGACCAGTTCCCGTAGTACGGGCTGCCGCCTGGCGGTCGCATGTAGAGCATCGGGTAGGGGCTGCGATGCGGCGCCGGCGTCCGGCGTGCGAGGATCGCCTCGTGACGGTCCGCCATCTCCGGCCAGGCTTCCGCGATGCGGCGCTGCGACACGCGGGGGCTGTACTCGCCGAGGAGCTCGTCGCGCATGGCGCTGAAGTCGTCGCTGGATTCGGCGATCAGGGCGATGTCCACCATCGCCTGGGCGAGCGCGAACTGGGCCACCATATATCCGTGCGGGTCGTCGCGATGATCGACGCCATACATGCGTGTGTCGTGGTGGTACGAGTGGTTGCCCAGGTGGTGCCCCTCGGCGACCATTCGCTGCACGAGCTGGAAGCTCGTCTCGTCGATCTTCCGGCCGACGACGAAGAAGGTCACCGGGAGACCGTAGGTCGCCAGCACGTCGAGGATCGCCTCGGTCTGCTCGCCCATCGGTCCGTCGTCGAAGGTGATGGCGACGAGGCCGGGTCCGGGCTCGTAGTTCGGGTAGAAGCCGGGGAGCCACTCCTCGGCGTCGGACCGTCCGTGCCAGTCGCCGTCGTACTCGGGGATGTCGCATCCCGTGTCGGCCTGCTCCAGCGGAACGGCCTGCTCGACGCGAGCGACGGTCGTGTCTCGGACGTCGACCGGGCTGACGGAATATTGGGCCGCGGCGCTCGAAGTGAACGCGATCAAGCAAAGCGGCGCTGCGCGGGCCAACCCCATTTCGTACGGTAATCTACCGGGGAACAATCAGATTCAGGTCTACTCGTGTGGTTGATGGCGCGCAAAATGCGGACGCTTTGGCTACAATCGGCGCGTCCGGTCATTCACCTTCGCGAGCGCGCCATGCCCCGCCGATTCTTCTCCGTCTTCGCTGTCGTCGCCGTCGCGACCTTCGGTTGTGGTACCGACGAGGCCGCTCCCGCCGACGACGTGGGCACGACAGATGCGACGGCGGACGCCGACGTGCCACCCGATGCGGCGCCGTCCCCCACGTGTGGGGGACAGCGGAGCGTAGCGACGCGGGGGAGGAGCCACAGTCTACCGCTGCCGATCGTGCCGGCGCCTGATCGAGCGCGGAATCGTTCACGCCCCACGAATCGTTGTCTGCGGAAGCCGTGGGAACCGTTGCGCTCGCTTCTTGTCGGATCCGTGTAGGCCGATTCGCCCCCCCGGCACGTTCCAACCCGGAGCGCACCTCGCCAGGAGCCCCCGATGCGTCCCGTCCAAGTCGTCTCCGTCGCCGTCATCTGCCTCCTTACGGCGCCCGCCACGGCGCAGGATTTCGACCCGCTCGCCACCGGCGATCTGCGCGCCGGGATCGCCGCGATCGATGAGGCCCTCGATCGTGAGTTCTCGCTGGGGCATGTCAAGGTGCAGCTCCTGAAGTTCCTTAATATTCACAATATTGATATACGCAAGGGTAAAG
>CAZFPM010000221.1:0-10013 GCA_964520965.1 uncultured Myxococcales bacterium | reverse complement strand
GGCATCCTCGAGAGTCTGATCAACACCGACATCGAGGCCAACCGCCTGCACGTGTTGGTGCAGGTGACCGAGTTCGAGGGCCCGTGGCCGACCAACTTCCAGCTCACCGGAAACGCGGGCACCATCGCCGACGCGGACGACCAGTACACCTGGTACCCCGGGGTCGCGATCGACCGGGCCGCGGCCACGATCGACGAGCGCGGGTTCTTCGAGGGTGTCGAGACGCTCAGCATCATCTTCCCGGCGCTGGAGCCGGGCGCGGACGAGCCGATTCAGATCCCCGTGAGCGACCTGCAGCTCGAGGGCGAGCTCTTCGAAGAGGAGGGGGAGTGGCTCGTCGACGGTTTGTTGACCGGCGCGATCCTCGCGTCGGAGATCGAGGGCATCACCGTCGACCTCTCCGGGGGCACGACCGAGCCGCAGACCCTCGCGCAGCTCCTCGGCGGAGAGAGGACGATGGACTACCCCGTCGGCGCCGAGGGCGACGCGCTGACCGGTTGGACCCTGGAGGGCGAAATCCAGGCCGAGCGCGTCACCTTCGTCGAGCCCTGACCGCCGGGCCGCGTCGCTGATCGTCGCCGGCCGATGACGTCGGCGCCACAGGCTTCGTGACGCGGCCTACTCGGGTACGAGGCAGCGGTCGCCGACTCCGTCTCCGTCCCTGTCGCGTTGCGACGGGTCGAAGAGGGTCGGGCACACGTCGAGGGCGTCGTCGATGCCGTCGGCGTCCGTGTCGGCGGCGCACGCGTCGCCCACGCCGTCGTCGTCGCGGTCGAACTGGTCTGCGTTGGGCACGGTCGGGCAATTGTCGTCGGACACGGCCCCGTCGGCGTCTTCGTCTTCGGGGGCGCAGTCGGCACCTGACGCGCTCAGACACTCGTCGCTGAGGTCGGCGATGCCGTCGCCGTCCCAGTCGTCTTCACAAGCAGGCTGCCGCCCGGTGGCCACGTCGCGCGGTCCCAACCGGTGGTTGGGCACGACCGGGCAGGCGTCGCACGCCAGGTCTCGTCCGTCGCGGTCACCGTCGACGCGGTAGCGCTGGAAGCTGAACGGGCAATCGTCGACGAGGTCACCGTCGCCGTCTCCGTCGGCGTCACCGGCGCAATCCCGAGTTCGGTGATGCGGTGCGTACGGGCACAGGTCGCACTCGTCGCCGATGCCGTCGCCGTCGCTGTCGGGGGTGATCTCCCGTTCGCGGGGGCGGAGCGGGCAGGGGTCGACGTCGTCCGGCACGCCGTCGCCGTCGCTATCTCCGAAGCAACCAGGCGGCACGTCGTGGGGCCTGCCAAAGTACGGGCAGGGATCCGTCTCGTCGCGCAGACCATCGCCGTCGAGGTCACGTCGCTGCCCGCCGAGGGGGGTGTCATCGTCGCCGTCGGCCACGCCATCGCCGTCGGCGTCTCCGATACAGGCGTCGCCGACGCCGTCGCGGTCGGCGTCGTTCTGCTCCGGATCGGGAACCCACGGGCAGACGTCACACCGGTCCGACACCCCGTCGTCGTCACCGTCTACGCCGTCGTCGTAGACCCACGGGCAGGGGTCGGGGCCGTTCATCACCCCGTCGTCGTCAGCGTCGCCGCGCTCGCGGGAGTCCCCGCGGCATGCGTCTCCGACGCCGTCTTCGTTGTCGTCCTGCTGTTCCGGGTCGGGTAGGGCGGGGCACGTGTCCCATCGGTCGACCACCCCGTCGCCATCGGAGTCGAACCGCCCGAACACCCGGTCGCACTCGTCACCCACGTCGTTGCCGTCGATGTCGAGCTGCCCCGCGTTGGCCTTCCACGGGCAGTTGTCGACCGTGTCGCGAACACCGTCATCGTCGGAGTCGCGCGTCGCGGAGGGACACGCGTCGCCCGGGCCCGGCGCGGCGGCATCGAGCGGGCACGCGTCACAGGCATCCCCGACGCCGTCGCGATCGCTGTCGGCCTGGTCAGAGTTCGCGTGTTCCGGGCAGTTGTCGCCGCGGTCCCCGGTGCCGTCGTGGTCGCCGTCGTCTTCGTCCCAGGCGCAGGCCGCACCGACGGCGTCGCCGTCGATGACCCGCTGGTCGTAGTTCGCGTGCTCCGGGCAGTTGTCACAGGCGTCGCCCACGCCGTCGCCGTCCGCGTCCCGTTGTGCGGGATCGGCGGTGACGGGGCATGCGTCGATCGCGTCGACGATCCCGTCTTCGTCGAAGTCGGCTCCATCCACGCAGAGCGCGTCGTCCTCGCCGGTGGTCGGGGAAAACGGACACGGGTCGCAGCGGTCGCCGAGCCGGTCACGGTCGATGTCGCGCTGGTCGGCGTTGGCGTGGTTCGGGCAGGTGTCGCAGGCATCTCCTACGCCATCCCCGTCCTGATCGCCCTGGTTTCGGTTGGGGACGGTCGGGCAGTTGTCCGTCGCGTCCGCGGCGCCGTCGCGATCCTGATCGTCGGGCGGTGCATCCGGGACGCCATTGTCGGGGCGCGGCCCGTCGACCGTCGCGTCTCCGGCGTCCAGGCTCCCGGCGTCGTCCACGTCGTCTCGCGAGACGTCGCCATCGGTGGACAGGTCGCTCCCCAGGTCGTCGGTCGGTCGGCCGTCGTCGCCGCCATCGCCGCTGCTAACGCCGGTGCCGCCGACACAAATCCGGTCGATACAGCGGGCGCCGAACCCACACTGCCAGTCGAAGTCGCAGCCGTACCCCTCGTCACTGGTGTCGCCCGACGCGTCGGCGCCGCACGCGCCGAGGAGTGCGGCCGAGAGGAGGATTGCGGGGAGACGAAGCGCCAACGAGTCCGTTGCGATTGGGAAACGGCCACCGCTCGGCAAGCTTGTCGCGCGGGTGCTCATGGCCTGCAATAGAGAAGGTCCGAGACCGTGTCAAACCGCGGCGACGGCGGAATGCGCGCCATCACCGCTTCATGGAACGCGTATCCGGCTCTCGATCAGGTTGGCCTCGGCGAGAAGGTCGGCGGGTTGCTCGTGGGGGTTGGCGCGGAACGCAGCGACGTAGATCGCAGCGCCGTCGGGGTTGTTTCGTCTCAGCGCGAGACGGGCCAGTCCGACCAGCGCGAGCGCGTACTCGTCGTCCTCCAGGTTTGCGGTGGCAAAGAGGTCCTGCGCTTCGCTGAGGCGGTCGGCGCGCTCGTTCGCGATGGCGGCGCGGGTCTGATAGACGACGTTCGGGCCGCTTCGCTCCACTGCGTCGCCCGCAACGAGCGACGACGGGGCCAGCGTCGAGTCGGGATCGATCTCGTCGTCGTCGCTCATGGAGGCCGCGTAGGCGTCGGCAGCCTCCTCCCAACGGCCGGCGGCGAAGTGGATGTCCCCGAGCGTCGCATGAGGCCCCCGGGACTCAGGATGGATCTCGGTGGCGCGCTCTATCGCCTTCAGAGCGTCGGGTTCGTTGCCGAGGCCGAAGTAGCAGAGCTGCGCGCGTCTCGTGAGGATCAGGGCGCGCTCGGGGTCGGTCCCGGCTCCTTGGAACTCGGCATCGAGCAAGGCGACGAGTGCGTCGATGTCGCCGACCGCTCGCAGCGCCTCTTCGTACATCGACCGGGCTGCCGGGTTCCCCGAGTCCAGCTCGACGCGCGGTGAGTCGGGCTCGATGCTCCGCGAGCAGGCTGCGAGGCCGACGAGGGCGTCGGCGAGCTCCTTGGTGTGCTCGCCGGCCCGGAACTGCTCCACGGCCGACTCCCAGGCGGCGGTCGCGTCCTCGAATCGGCTCGACTCGGCGAGAAGCCTGCCGACCTCAGCGAAGCCGCGTCCGAAGGTCGGGTCGCTCTCGACCGCCTTGGTCCACGCGTCGAGCGCGCGGTCACTGTAGAAGAGCTGATGCTCGAAGACTCCAGCGGCCTGCGCCCAAACCGCGGCACGGTCGGCGCCTTCGGATGCGGCTGCGAGCAGCTCCAACGACTCGATGTGTTCCTTCCAACGTCCGAGCGCGGCGAGCGCCCGTGCGCGCACGTCCAACGCGGCGCGATTCTCCGGGTGCTCCGAGAGCACCTGACCAACGATTCGCACGGCCCGGCGCGGGTCGTCGAGATATTCCTCGGCGATCGCCGCCGCGGCGAGACGCTCCTGCGTCGCCTCCTCGGTGTCCTCGGTCTTGCCGGCTACGGAAAGGTGATGGTCGATGAGCTCCGGCCAGCGCTCCAGCTGCCGGAGCTGCTCGACATACTCCTCGCGCGCCGTCGGGTCGTCAGGCGACGCCTTGAGTGCCTTGAGTGCCATCGTGGTCGAGCGCTCGGCATCGCCGAGCTCTTCGAGATAGATCCGCTTCAGCTCCCGCGCGATCGCGGCCCCGGCCTCCCTTTCGTGGGTCGCGGCGAGCGTCGCCTCCAAGTGCCCGACGAGCGGACGCCACTGCCCCAGTTCCCGCAACAGCACCACGAGCTTCTCCCGTGTCTCTCCGGCCTGGGGCGAGTCGGCGAGCGAAGCCTCGAACGCGTCGACGGCGCGGTTCTTGTCGCCGATCGCGACCGCGATGTCTCCGGCTTGCGCCCAGACCTTCGCGCGGACCGACGGACGCTTCAGCTTGGCGGAGGCCCGAGCAGCGAGCTCGACGGCCTGCGAGCGGTCGCCGCCTTCTTCCGACATCAGCGCGTCGCACTCCTCGACGACCGAGACGGCGTTCGCCTCGCCGGACAGGTCGACCAATCGCTCGAAGAGCGCGACCATCCGAGCGTGCAGACCGAGTCCGGCGGCCAGGCGCGCGGCCCGGCGGATCGCGTCGACCTGCTGTCCGGGCGGTCCCGGCTGCTTTGCGTACCACTCGTACGCCGCGAGCAGATCGACACGCTTCTCCAAACGCAACGCGCGCTCTTCCAACGCATCGCGGACGGTGTTCGCCGTCGGCTCCACCTGCCACGCTCGCACGTGCTGCGAGAGCGCCTGGTCGGGGAGCTGCAGCCGCTCCTCGTACAGGTCGGCCATCTCGACGAACAAGCGCACGCGGTCTGCCGGCTCCGCGTCCTCCTGCATTACCTCGAGCAGCTTGAGGATGAGCGGGAAGTCCTCGTGCTCCTCGGCCAGGCGGTACAACTCGGTCCGGCCCTTCTCGTCGAACGGGTCTACCTGGAATGCCGCGAGCAGTGTTTCGAACGCAGCCTGCCAGTCGTCGAGTTGGTTCTCCTCGACCGCGGCCCGGCTGACGAGGAGTTCGAGCTCGAGGGCGGTGCCGGTCGCGCTGTCCGCTTCCTCCGCGAGGAAGTCGCGGTATGTCTCCCAGAGCCCATGTTCCCCGGCCAGGCGGCGCATCTCTTCGTCGGCGCGCTCACGCAGCGTGCTCGTCTCGGTGGCGCGACAGAGGATGTCGAACCCCACCTCCGGGTGGCCGACCACGCGCTCGGCGATCTCCGCTGAGCGCCGCAGGGCGTGCCACAGCGTATCTGGCTCGTGGGCGAAGGTAGCTGCGAGGAGCTTGTAGGTGTCCACGAGCTCCGCTTCGATCTCCCGCTTGGCCGCGATCTCCTCCAAGCGCGTCAACGCCGGGCCCATTCCCGGGTTGCGGGTGATCTCGTCGATCAACCACGGGATGGCCAATGTGGGCTCGTCCAGCTTTCCATCGAGCACGTCGGCGATTTCTACGGCCAGCTGCTCGCGCAGCTCCTTGTCATCTTCCCGGATCACGACCTTGCGAGCTGCTCCGGCCCACACGCGCCAGGTGTCGACCGTGTCGGCGGCTTCCGCCGCCTCCCGCATCAGCTTGAGCTGGTCCTCGTCGGGTTGTTTGGCGTCGACGAAGCGGGCCATCAGGTCGAGTGCGTCGCCATGGCGCTCCAGTTTTCCGTGGAGCACAGGCGCCGCCCGCAGCATCATCTCGTGCTTGAGATCCCGGATGTTGGACGTGCTGGCGATGCGATCCAGAGCCGCGATCATCGCCTCCCAATCCTCGGCCACCTCGTGCAGTCGCGCGATCTCCTCCAAGACAGCGAGGTTGGATGGCACGACGGCCGCCACGTGTTCGAGCGCATCGACGGCGCCCGCCGGGGCGCCGCAGCGCTCTTCCTGGAGCTGCGCGACTTCGCGCCAGAGCGCCACCTTCTCGTCGTCCGCGTCCGCGAGCCCGGCGCGTCGACCGAGCGCGTCGCAGACCTTGTCCCACCGTTCGTCCTGGCGGTAGATCTCCTCCAGCCCCGTGATGGCTACGGAGTCGGTCGGATCGAGTTCGAGGAGCATCTCCAGCGCTTCGGCGGCTCGCGCCGTGTCTCCCAACCCCTCGACAGCCAGGTTCGACGCGTCCCACAGGTGCTCCTTGGCCCTGGCGACCTCGATCTCGAGCGGGGCCGCCTCTTCGAGCATCTCGATCGCGCGCTCCGTCCGCTCCGTCCGTCGGTAGAGGTCGACGAGCTTCAAGCGGGCGTCGACGTCGCCGATGTCGACCTCCAACACCGCCAGGTTCCGGGCTTCGATCTCCTCGTCACTCTCGGCGAGCGCGGCGATCTCGCGCAACAGGCCGGCCTGGGCCTCCTCGTCCTCCTCTCCGGTGAGGCGAGCGCGCAGCAGCTCGGTCACGCCGTCTGCGTCTCCGCGCTCCTGCAACACCCCCCGCAGAGACTCCAGTGCGCGCGTCTGGCCCGGGTCCGTCTCGAGGACCTCCCGCCAGTAGCGCTCTGCGTCGGCCTCACCCTCCTCGTCGCGCGCGACCAGCTCGGCCGCACGGTAGAGGACGCGGACCCGCATCGCCGAGTCCATCTCCCCGCTTCGCTCCGCAAGCACTGCGGCAAGACGTCGGACCCCGTCGCGCGCGTCGATGAGCCCCTCCAGCAAGAGCACGAGATCGATGTAGTCAGGGTCGACGAGCAGCACCTCGGCCGCACGTTCCCAACCGACTTCGGTCGATCCCGGCTCGTGGAGGCACAACATCGCGAGCTGCGCCCGGCGGTCGAGGGGCATCGTGTCGGCGTCGAGCTCGGCCCACCTCGTCAACGAAGCGATCGCTTCCTCGCTGCGATCGAGGGTCTGACCGAGCTGAGCGTGGCGGTCGAGCACGCCACTCGATGGACGCTCGGTCGCGCTGGCGGCGTGGCCGGCGAGGCGGAAGGCCAGCTCGGACTCACCGGAGTCGCGGAGGCGGTCGATCAGCTCCTCGGCGCGAGCGGCCTGTTCGCCGGGGTCGGCCAACAGACCGAACTCGGCTTCGAAGGAGTCGAGGACCAGTTCGGGCTTTCCGTAGCCGAAACCGACCTCGATCGCGCGTCGAGACGCGTCGATGCGGACTTCGTCCTCGAGCCCGGGTTCTCTCGCCGCCGCACTCCAGTGCGTCGATGCCGTCACCGGGTCGTCCAGCCGGTCGGCTGCGAGCTTGGCAAGCAGGAGCTGGCGGGTTCCGCGGGCGGCCGGATCTTCGATGTCGGCGGCATATTCGGCGAGCGCTTCGTAGCGCAGTCGCGCGTCGCCCAGCTCCCCGGTGTAGGAGTCGACCGCCTGTATGGCGCTGGAGTGGTCAGGAGACAGCCCCAGGAGCCGACGGGCGACGGAGAAGGCGAAGTCCGGTCGTCCGAGGCGCGTGAGGTAGAGTTCGAGGAGGTTCTCGAGCGCACTCGCGGTCGCGTCGCGCTCCAGCGAGCGGTGCTCCAACGACGTTTCCAGACACTCGGCGAGGAGTGCCGGATCGTCCAGCTGGCGCGCCAGCTCGGTCAGACGCTCGGACACCGCGTCGTCGCTCGGCCGCTCTGCGGCGACGACGCGCAGATGCTCGACCGCCAGCTCGGGCTCCGTCTCGGCGACGAGCTCGGCGAGGGCGATCCGAGCCGCGCGGTTCGCGTCCTCCGAGATGTTCTGCGCCAACGTCGCCTCGTGGAAACGCCGACGCTCGTCGACACGGTCGCGCCGGTCGATCACGGTACGGAGTTGCGCGAGCTGCACGGGCTCCATCGCGCCGAGTTCCAGGGCGGAGAGCCCGAGGGAGGCGCCGGCGTCGGTCTTGAGTCCGAGCGCGTGTGCGGCCTCCCAGAGCAACCGCTGGGCCCCGGCGCCGTCTCCGGCTTCGAGGAGGCGCCGAGCGACCGTCGCGGTGGCGGCGCCGTCGTCGCGGCTCAGGATCGCCGAGAGGGCCTTCGCGATGGGCTTCGACTCCGCGTACCGGTCGCGAGCCCGCCAGAGCGCGTCCAGCGACTCGTCGAGGCTTCCGGTCGAGGCTTCCAACAACTCCGAACGCTCGATCTCCAGGGCGACCGCGCGGTCGACGTCTTCGGTCTCGCCGATTTGGCGGTTGAGGAGACCGAGGGCATCGTCGTGGCGACCCTGAGCCTGCAGCAACGCACGGAGCGCGTCCGCATACTCGACAGACGTGGGCACCTGCTCGGCCGCTCGGGCGAACGCGTCGACCGCGGCGCCCCCGTCGTCGAGGTGATCCCGGAGTATCTCGCCGCGGCGGAAGTGGTGGCGAGCGGCCTCGGCTTCGGCCTCCTCGTCCTCGGCCACGATCTCGAGCACACGGGCGAGGCCGCCCCAGGCATCGGTCTCGGTAAAGTGCGGAAGGAGCACGACGGCGGCGCGCGACCGCGCCGTAGGCTCGTCGAGCAGGTCCGAGAGCTTGCCGTAGATTTCGTCACGCAGCGTTGCCGCCGCGTCCGCGATTGCCTCCGAGAGGCTGATCGCCGCGAGGTCCGGGCGCCCGAGGGCTTCGGCTTGGATCGCGGACAGTTCGATCAGAAGTTTCGCCCGGGCGGGACCGGTCGCGTCGGTGATGCGCTGCATCAGCGCACCGTGGAGCTCCGTCCAGTCTTCGGTGGACCGCAGGAGGTCGATCCTGGCCAGCGCGACACGCTCGCCGTCTTCGCCCTGCGCGGTCCGGGTCAGGGCGTCGAGTCGGTCGCGGACCGTCTGTGCGGCGGCCGTGTCCAGGGTTGCCGCCTCGCCGTAGGCGACGAGGGCATCTTCGACGAGGCCGAGGTGGAGCGCCTGGGCGTCGCCGATCGTCGTCAGCAACGCGGCGCGGCGATAATCCCGCTCCTCGAGTTCGAGTTGCGTCCTGGCGAGCTCGACGACCGACGGCCAGCGCTCGAGCTCCACGGCGAGCTCACGGAGCCACCCGATGTGTGCGTCCACCGGCGGGTCCGTCTTCGCGATGACCGCCTCGGCGACGTCGAACGCGCAACCGGCGCGGTGCGGGAGCCGGTCTCGGAGCTGGCGGGCGTAGTCGAACGCGACGTCCGCATCGCTGCTGATCTTGAAGGCCAGCGTCGCGACCTCGACGGCGAGCGCGGAGATCCGGTCGGTCTCCGTGTCGGGGAGGTGGATGAGTCGGTCGTCGAGGATTCGAAGCAGGCTTCGTTCGTCGTGGGTTCGGCGAGCGAGCGCCTCTTCGGCACGGCTCAGGTCGTTTCGGTCTGCTCCCTGCTGCCCGAGCAGCGCGAATCCGTTCCGGGCCAGGTCGGCGTAGTCGGCGCCGAGCATTCCGATCGCCTCGTATTCGCCGAGCGCCGTGCGAACGTCACCTTGTGCCGTCGCGATGCGGGCGAGCTCGTCGTGTGCGGCCGCCTTCGCAGCCGCGTCGCCGGAGTCGGCCTTCTCTCGGAGGAAGATCTCCAACGCGTTGCCGTCACCGCCCGACCGGAACGACTCCTCCAGGGACCCATAGAGGTCTCCTGCCGCCCAGGCTCGACGCGCGGCCTCGGCCAAAGCCCGTCGTTGTCGCGCCGGCTCCGCTGTCCACCGCTCCGCGATCGCGATCCAGATCCGCGCGGCCTCGTCGTCTCCGACGGCGTTCGCCCGCAGGTCGAGCGCGTCGGCGACGTCGGCACCGCTGTCCCCGACGGCTGCGCGCAATGCGGCTACGGAGGTTGGGTTGGCAGTCAGCGCGTCAAGTCGACTGTCGGCTCCCTTTCCCATG
The DNA here is from genome assembly GCA_964520965.1 of uncultured Myxococcales bacterium. GTDB lineage: Bacteria > Myxococcota_A > Bradymonadia > REDH01 > REDH01 > CAZFPM01. Next base: position 217 of record CAZFPM010000221.1, on the reverse strand, counting down.
CGTTCGCTCTTGGCGGGGCGCTGCTCGCGCCGGTAGATTGTGTCGTGGCCCGGCAATCTAGCATGCGCGCGCGCGTGCCCACAACGCGGGTGGCGACCTCTTTGTTGCCCCGAACGCGGGCAGCACCGCACTCGCCGTCCGAGGCGACGACGTGATACCCCGACGACCCCGTTGATCTCCACAGCGGCGTGGCTAGTTTGGTCGCCGACCCGCACGC
>CAZFPM010000220.1:0-10068 GCA_964520965.1 uncultured Myxococcales bacterium | reverse complement strand
GGACGGGTCCGAAACGTCAACGGCGGCCGCGCACTTCCTGTTCGAATTATGGCGTTGCGCCCAGCCACGGGCGTGGCCAACGTGCCCCTGCAGCGGTCGACAATGAATGCCCCCCACTCGAAGGTCGACTGGCCGGCGCCCTGCGTCACCGACGGCGGCTCAGTAGACCTCGCACGACAGCAGGGCCGAGTAGTCGTAGTCCCACGAGAAGGTGAACCACTCGCGGCTCGCCTCTCGATAGACCAGGGTCGCGGCTTCGCGATCGAGCTCGATCGAGTGGCGGAAGTCACGATTCTCGGTGATCACGGCGCCTTCGCGCCGCGCGTCGATCTCGACGCCGTCCTCGGACTCCGTGACCGTGCTGTCGTCGTCGGAGTCGACGAATTGGGTCAGGTAGATCGCCCGCGTGTGCTCGGAGAATTCGCCCACCCACTCGATGTCTCCCTGGAGCACGTAGTACGGGTGGCCGTTCAGCCCCCAGTCGGCCTTGGCGAGGCACAGGTCCGCGGCGAGTACGGTCGCCGCGGGCTCCTCGTCGTAGGCTCCGTCGACGACGAATGCGCAGTCTGCGAGGAGCACCACCGGGTCGGTCGCCCAGGTCCCCTCGGTGCCCGAGCAGGCGCCGAGGTCCATGTCGGTGTCGATCTCCAGCGCCGCGTCGGTCGCGTCATCGCCGAGGTTCTCGATGGTCAGCGTGTAGCGGGCTTCGGTCGGGTCGAACGGGTCGCTCACCTCGGGGATCCGCCGCGCGACCATCAGTGTGGGCTCAGCTGCGAGGTCCGACCGCGTGTACTCATCGGTTCCGCTGCTGGCCGTCACGAGGAGCTCGACCCCACCCTCTTGCGTGACCGAGACACGGAACGGGTCAGGAGCCGTCAGCTCGAACACGGCCGACTCCCCGGCGCCGAGGGTGAGCTGGTACTGAGATCCACCGTCGGCCTTGCCCAGGTGGCCGAGTTGGACCGGCCCGTCGTCGTCCGGGGTCGCATCGGAAGCGTCTCCGCTACACCCGAGGCCCGCGGCCAACGCGAGGGCGAACGACACTGAAACCCAGAGGGCGGCCGAACTCGCACGGCGCGTTGTCTTCATCGTATCTCTTCTGGCTGGTTGGGCTCACGCGGCCCGGTGGTCCCGTGTGTCCGGGCGGCCGCGCCACGATCGTCCCGCTATGGCGCTCCGCGCACGAGGTCAAGCGTTGTTTTGAGGAACTGCAACGGGCAGGCACCTGCGACTCAGAGCGACGCTCCCGTCCGTGACTCCGGGCCTTGGGTGCGCTACACGAACGGCTGCCGTTTAGCGACGCCCAGCGTCGCGCATCCGCCCACGCGAGCCGATGCGAACGCCGAACCACGCCTCGTTCTCCGCCCGAGCGGCCGCTCTGCTTCTGGCCGTCGGCGCTCTGGTTCTCGGCCTCGCCGTCATCGGCGGCGCCTGCGCCGACCCGCCGACAGAGGTCACCACCGACTTCGAGGTGGCCACCCACGCCACGGACTGGCGCGGCGAGGTGATCTACCAGCTGATGGTCGACCGATTCGCAAACGGCGACATCAACAACGACCACGGCGTCTCGCCGGGTGACCTCGGTCGCTACCAAGGCGGCGACTGGCAGGGCGTGATCGACCAGGTCGATTACCTCGTGGATCTCGGTGTCACGACGGTCTGGATCAGCCCCGTCGTTCGCAACGTCGAGTCCGACGCCGGTTTCGACGGGTATCACGGCTACTGGGCCCAGGACTTCCTCGACGTGAACCCGCACTTCGGTGACCTCGCGAAGCTCCGCGAGATGGTCCAGGTGCTCCACGACCACGGGATCCTGGTGATCCTCGACATCGTGACCAACCACGTCGGCCAGGTCTTCTACTACGACATCAACAAGAACGGTCGGCCGGACGAGAGCGTCCAGGGCTCCGGCACCACCTCCCCGATCCTGCGGACCGGCGAGTACGACCCGGACTTCGACATCCGCGGCGTTCAGGCGTTCACCAGCCTGGGTGAGTCCGGTCTCGCACCGATCGACTGGGTCGTCATCCCCGAGCTGAATCGCGGCCCGCCGGAGCCGCCCGAGTTCGCCAACCCGAACTGGTACTGGCGCCGCGGGCGCGTCACGGTGTGGGGACGCGAAGCCGAGGCCTGCGCGGCGGTCGGCATCGACGCCGGAAGCGACTGGGACGCCTGCTACCAGTACGTGCGTGTCCAGGAGGTCACCGGCGACTTCCCCGGCGGTCTCAAGGACCTGCGCACCGACCTGCCCGAGGTTCGCGAGGCCCTGATCCGCGTGATGACGCACTGGATCGACGCCGCCGACATCGACGGGTTCCGCATCGACACCGTCAAGCACGTCGAGCACGACTTCTGGGTCCAGTTCGCCACCGCCGTCCGCGAGTACGCCCACCAGGTCGGCAAGGACCGCTTCTTCATGTTCGGCGAGGTCTTCGACGGCGCCGACTGGTTGCTCGGCAGCTACACCGCGCCCGGCATGCTCGACTCGGTCTTCTACTTCTCCCAGAAGTTCCGGGTCTACGACGCGGTGATGAAGTTCGGCGCGCCCACCTCGGAGATCGAGCAGCTCTGGACCGAGCGTCGCGAGAACTACGGAGACACGCCGCAGGGGTCGGTGACCGATCTCGCCGGCGAAGGCATCTCGCCGCAGCGATTGCTGGTCAACTTCTTGGACAACCACGACGTGCCCCGATTCCTCTTCGACCAGCCGGACCTCCGCCGCCTGCACCTCTCGCTGGCGCTCCTCTTCACCGAGGACGGGATCCCCTGCATCTACTACGGCACCGAGCAGCAGCTCGACGGCGGCAATGACCCCGGCAACCGAGAGCCGCTGTGGGAGACCGGCTACGACCGCCAGAACCCGACGTTCCAACGGATCCGGGATCTCGCTCGCATGCGCCGCACGTACCAGGAGCTTCAATACGGAAGCCTGGCGATCCACTGGTCGACGGAGCGCACCGGCGCCGAGGCCGACGCAGGCATCTTCGCCTTCGAGCGCCGCTATCGCGGAGACCGCGCGATGGTCGTTCTGAACACGCACTTCGAGCAGGAGAGCGTCACCAGCGCCGAGTCGCTCGGTTTCGAGCGCATGACCACGACCCTGCCGCCCGGAACCGTCCTGGTCGACGTGATACCCGGCTCCGACGGCGCCACGTTCGAGGTCACCGACGAGGGATGCGCGACCGTCGCCTGCGAGCAGCCTGTTCCGGACGACTACGACGGCGGCGCGTGCGGGTGCCTGCTCGTGACGGTACCGCCCAGCAACGCGCGGGTGCTGGTCGAGCAGTCACGGGCGGCGGGCGCCGCCGACGGGGAAGGGCGTTCGTCGACGCGCGACGGGGACTAGGCCGATGGCGAGCGTCACGCTGGAGGCGATCAGGAAGTCGTTCGGCGAGGTCCACGTCGTGCGCGGGGTCGATCTGGAGATCGCCGACGGCGAATTCCTGGTCCTGGTCGGCTCGTCCGGCTGCGGAAAGTCGACGCTGTTGCGGATGCTCGCCGGCCTCGAGAGGCCCACCGAAGGCCTGATCCGGATCGGCGACCGCATCGTCAACGACGCGCCGCCGCGTGACCGCGATATCGCCATGGTCTTCCAGAGCTATGCGCTCTACCCGCACATGACCGTGCGCGAGAACATGGCGTTCGGACTGAAGGTCCGCGGGGAGCCGGCCGACGCGATCGAGGACGCCGTCGGCAACGCCGCCCGCATGCTCGGCATCGAGGCACTCCTCGATCGGAAGCCGAAGGAGATGTCCGGCGGCCAGCGACAGCGCGTCGCCATGGGGCGCGCCCTCGTTCGGCGCCCCCAGGTCTTCCTCTTCGACGAGCCCCTGTCGAACCTCGACGCGTCGCTCCGCTCCCAGATGCGGGTCGAGCTCAAGCGCCTGCATCGCAAGCTCGGCGTGACCACGGTCTATGTCACCCACGATCAGATCGAGGCGATGACCCTCGCGGACCGCATCGCGCTGATCGACCGTGGCATCATCCAGCAGGTCGGTCCGCCGCGCGTGCTCTACGATTGGCCCGCCAATCGGTACACTGCGTCGTTCCTCGGCAACCCGGGCATGAACTTCGTCGACGCCGACCTCGCCGACGGTGTCGCCCGGTCGGAGTCCGCTGACCTGTGCCTCGACTCCGCGACCCTGTGGGAGCCGGGCGCCTCGGGTGTGGTCGTCGCCGGCGTACGGCCGGAGAACATGCAGCTGACCGGCGAGGAGGGCGACGGCGAGGTCCGCGCACGCGTCGACGTGCTCGAGCCCATGGGGTGGGAGACCCACGCGCACCTCGCTGTCGGCGACGACGTGTGGATAGGCCGCTTCGACGCCGCCGACGCGGCCGGGCTCGCACCCGGCGACGAGATCCGCGTCTACGTTCGCCCGACCGATGTACGGCTCTTCGACCGGGAGACCGGCGTCGCCCTCTGCCACGACCCCGCGGACGCTGGATGAGCGAGGGGATCCCGGCAGCCACGCCGCGAGGGGCAGGCTCCGCTCTCTCGCTCGTCGTCGCGTTCGTGTGCGTGGCGAGTGCGGCCGGCTGCTTCCGCTACGAGGAACCCGACCTCGTGCTCTGGCACGCGTACCGGGGAGCCGAGGAGCAGGCCCTGCTCGCCGTGGTCGGCCGGTTCCACGACGATAACCCCGGCGTCGTCGTCGAGGTCGTCCCCGTGCCCTACCAGGCGTACGCCAACAAGATCACCTCCGCCGTTCCCCGCGACAACGGCCCCGACGTCTTCATCTTCGCCCACGAGCGCATCGGTGGCTGGGCCGATGCCGGCATCGTGACTCCGATCGCAGATCTGGTTCCCGGCGCCCTCGTCTCCGCGCTCCCGGAGACCTTCATCGCCGCCTGCACCTACGAGGACACGCTCTACGGGCTGCCGCTGTCGGCCAAGACCACCGCGCTCTTCTACCACCGCGACAACCTCGCGGCCCTCCGCGCGGACCCGCCTACGACCACCGGCGAGCTGCTCGAGCTGGCCGCTCGCTACGACGAACCGGACGAGGGACGCTTCGGGCTCGTCTACCCCGCCGGAGACTTCTACTTCCACTCCGGGTGGTTCTTCGGATTCGGCGGTCGCATCCAAGGGGAGGGCGGCCGGCCGGTCCTCGACGCGCCGGAAAACGCGGCCTCCTACCGATTCGTGCATGCGCTGCAGAACGAGAGCGGCGCGCTGCCCCGGGATTGCGACTACGCGGTCTCCAAGGACCTGTTCGCGTCCGGCAACGCGCTCTTCGCCGTCAACGGGCCATGGTTCGTCGGCGAGCTGGGAGACACGCCTTTCGGCGTCGTTCCGCTGCCGACGATCGACGAGACCGGTCAGCCCGCGGCGCCCTTCGTCACCGTCGAGAGCGCGTTCGTCACGTCGCAGCCCGAGGGCGAGCGGCGCGCGTTGGCCGGTCACCTGGTCGCCTTCCTGGCCGGCCGAGAGTCGTCGGTGTTGCGGGCCACCGCCGGGAGGCAGACGGTGGCGCACCCCGCCGCCTACGACGATCCGGACGTGCGCGACGACCCGATCCTCTCCGCGTTCGGCGCTGCGGCTGCCGCCGGCACGCCGATGCCCAACCAGCCGGAGATGGTGACGATCTGGGAGCCGGCGAACAGGGCCTTGGAGCAGGTGTTGCGCGGCGCGCGCACCCCCGAGGAGGCGCTCGCCTCTGCCGAGGAGGATCTGGCCCGCGCACTGGCGCCGCCGCCTCCCCCGGTCCGCGCCGGCCCCTACTACGTCGCCTTCGGCCTCCTGCTGCTGATCGCCTCCATCGCTGGTGTCCGGCGGGCCAGGCGGGTCCAGCTCGTCGCGCAGCTCCGGCGCTCGAAGGTCGCCTACGCCTACGTGCTCCCGGCGGCGTTCGCGTCCCTGCTGCTGATCTTCCTGCCCTTCTTTCTCGGCGCGTCGCTCTCGCTCTATGCCCACGAGCAGGGCGAGTTCACCTTCGTCGGCTTCGCGAACTTCCTCCAGATCCTGCTCGCGCGGGACTTCGACATCACCCACCCGCAGAGCTTCTACTTCACGCTGCTCGTGACCGTCGCCTGGACGATGGTCAACGTCGTCCTGCACGTGTCGATCGGGCTCGCGCTGGCGATGATGCTCCGCGATCCATGGGTGAGGCTCCGGGGCGTCTACCGCGTGCTGCTCATCGTGCCCTGGGCCGTGCCGAACTACATCACGGCGCTGCTCTGGAAGTCGATGTTCAACTTCAACTTCGGCAGCGTGAACGGGATCCTGCGCGCGATTGGCGTCGAGCCCGTCGACTGGTTCAGCCAGTGGGCCACCGCGTTCGCCGCCAACGTCACCACGAACACGTGGCTCGGTTTCCCCTTCATGATGGTGGTCTCCCTCGGCGCCCTGCAGTCGATCCCACGCGACCTGGAGGACGCCGCCGAGGTCGATGGCGCGAGCCGCTGGCAGCGCTTCCGGCACATCACGCTGCCGCTGCTGAAGCCCGCTCTGGTCCCGGCGGTCGTGCTCGGTACGGTCTGGACCTTCAACATGTTCAACATCATCTACCTCGTCTCGGGCGGCGGCCCGGACGCGTCGACCGACATCCTGATCACCGAGGCCTATCGCTGGGCTTTCGAGCGCCAGGAACGCTACGGCTACGCTGCCGCCTACGGGGTCCTGATCTTCGGCGTGCTCCTCCTCTACACGTGGCTGACCAGCGGTCGCGCCGCCTCGGAGGCCGCCAGTGGCTGAGTCGACCCGCGGACGTACGGCGACCGTCGCCCAGCAGCTCGGGCGCCAGGCGATCCTGATCGCGGTCACCTGCGCGACGCTCTACCCGGTGCTCTGGGTGCTCAAGATCGCGCTCTCCCCCGACGGTGGGCTCAGCTCCGGATTCAACCCGTTCCCGACCGAGTTCACGCTGGACAACTTCCGGACCGTCGTGTCCCAACGCGACTCCGTCGGGAATCTCCTCTTCCCGATCCAGCTGACCAACAGCGTGATCGTCGCCACCGCGACGACCCTCGTCGGCATTCTGCTGTCGACGACCGCCGGCTACGCCTTCTCTCGCTTCGAGTTCCCCGGCAAGGAGGCCGGGATGAAGGCGTTCCTCGTCACCCAGATGTTCCCCGGCGTCGTGATGGCGGTGCCGCTCTACATCCTGATGGACGAGCTGCACCTGCTCAACAGCCTCGTCGGCCTCACGCTCGTCTACTCGACCACCAGCGTCCCGTTCAGCGTGTGGATGCTCAAGGGCTACTTCGACACGATCCCGCGCGACCTCGAAGAGGCGGCGCTCGTCGACGGTGCCAGCCAGTGGACCATCTTCACCCGGGTCGTCCTCCCGCTCGCCGTCCCCGCCATCGTCGTGACGGCGCTCTTCTCGTTCATGACGGCGTGGAACGAGTTCATCCTTGCCGCTACGTTCCTCTCCGGTGAGCGTCACATGACGCTTCCGACCGTGCTGTACAGCTACGTCGACGAGAACAACACCGACTGGCCCCCATTCGCCGCCGGCGCGATCATCGTGTCGCTGCCGGTCATGGCTCTCTTCTTCCTCCTCCAGAAACACCTCGTCGGCGGCCTCACCGCCGGGAGCGTCAAAGGATGAGCTGCATTGCGAGGCTCTGCATTGCGAGGCGCTGCCTCGCGCTCCGCCAGGGGTTCCACCCCTGGACCCCAGCGGAAACCGCTGCGCGGTTTCCTTCTGGTTCCTGGCGTCACACCTGCGCAACGCGAGAAGGCATCGTGCAACGCGAAAGCAACGACCACGGACGTAGAACGCGGCTCGCGCTGGCCCTGTCGATCGGGCTTGCGGCGATCTTCTCCAGCGCGGGCTGCCTCGACTCCGGCGAGCTGACGGCGCCGAGCTTCGAGACGGACCTCGGCGTTCCCTACGATGACACGGGTCGGGCGTACGACCCGCGGCGGCCGAACGTACCGGGCGATACGGGCCGGGATGCGGGCCACGACGACACGGTCACCGCCGATGTCGGCGACGTCGATGGAGGCCAGACGACCGAGTGTGACGACGCGCGGCCCTGTCCGTCGCCCTTCGTCTGTGTGGACGGCGCGTGCCAACCCGAGTGCGAGGTCGCCACCGACTGCGACGACGGCTTCGTCTGCACCGACTTCCAATGCATCGAGCCCGAGTGCGTCAGTGACCTCGGCTGTGATCTGCTCGACGAGGTATGCGCCGACGGTGTCTGTGCGGAGAACCCATGCAATCTCGTGCTCTTCACCTACGACCCGGGCGGCGCGACCCACACGACGGTGCATGTGGCCGGCGAGTTCAACGCGGCGCCGGTCACCGGCCAGTGGCCCGAGACCGTGGCGGCTGGGGGATGGCCGCTGCGCTTCTCGGCGGAGCTGGGCCTGTGGTGGGGCAAGTTCGAGGTCGACAACGGGGTCTACGCCTACCGCATCGTCCTCAACGAGAGCGATTGGAACGCGGACCCCGGCAATCCCGACAGCATTCCGTCGACGATCCCCGGCGAGGCGGACTCGTTGCTGACCGTCGATTGCTCCGACACCCCGGTCGTCGGCGCGTGCGGAGACCTCGAGGCCTTCGATTGGCGCGACACCGTGATGTACTTCGCGATGGTCGATCGGTTCTTCGACTCCGACGGGCGCGCGGATGCGGTTTCCGGGGCATCGGATGGTCCCGCAAACGGGCCGTCCGGGCAATACGAGGGTGGCGATCTCGCCGGTGTGACCGAGCAGATGGAGTACCTCGCCGACCTCGGGGTGACCGCGCTCTGGCTGTCGGCACCCTACGACAATCGCGACGGAGCAGGTGCCGCGATCGACCCGGCCGCCGACTCGCATATGTACTCCGGATACCACGGCTATTGGCCGTCGCCCGGGAACGTCGATTACAGCGACCCGGACGACCCGACGCCGGTCCCGGCCGTGGAGGACCGCATCGGGACCGCGGCGGATCTGCAAGCCCTGGTCGCCGCCGCGCACGGGGCCGACAGCGCGAACGACCAGGGCATCAAAGTGCTCTTCGACTACGTGATGAACCACGTCGACCGGGACAGCGGGCTCTTCGCCGCGCACCCCGACTGGTTCGCGACCCGCGAGGGGGGGGGCACCGCGCTCTGCGGCCCGGAGAACCTCTGGGAAGATCCCTATTGGGGCACCCGCTGCGCCTTCACGGATTACCTGCCGCCGTTCGACTTCGACAACGCCGCCGCCCGCGCCTGGAGCGTCGACGACGCGCTGTGGTGGGCGCGCGAGTACGGCATCGACGGCTACCGACTCGACGCGATCAAGCACGTGCCGCTGTCGTGGCTCACCGACCTGCGCGCACGCTTGAACAGCGAGTTCAGCGACCCGGTCGGCGGCCGCTTCTACCTTGTCGGCGAGACCTTCGCCTACGACGATCGTGACCTGATCGGCCGGTTCATCGACCCGACGACGATGCTCGACGGCCAGTTCGACTTCCCCTTCAAGGCGCGCCTGTGCGAGGCGCTCTTCTCGGAGGGCGGCAACCTCGCCGACTTCGCGGGGTGGATGACCGGCAACGACAGCTTCTATGGCCCGGGTGCGCTGATGACCACCTGGATCGGCAATCACGACATCCCGCGGGCCATTCACTTCGCGAGCCGGCAGATCGGCAACTGTCGCGAGGGGTCGCACGCGGGCAACGGCTGGAACGCCGACGCCTTCCCGCAACCGGGCGATTCGGCGCCTTACGAACGGCTCGGCCTCGCCTTCGTCGTCATGATGACCAATCCGGGTATCCCGCTCATCTACTACGGCGACGAGATCGGACTCGCTGGCGGCGGTGACCCGGACAACCGACGCACGATGGTCTTCGACGACGGCGCGCTCAGCGCCGCACAGCGCTCGCTGCGGGAGACCGTCGCCGTCGCAGCGCGGATCCGGGCCGAGAATCCCGTGCTCGCACGTGGACGTCGCATCAACCGCTCGGCGACGCGCGATACGTGGGTCTACAGCCTCGTCGGGTGCGGCGCCGACTCGCCGGATGTCACGGTCGCCATCAACCGGAGCGACGTACCGACCAGCGTCGATGTGCCCGCCGGTGAATACCTCGACCTCTTCGATGGCTCCGAGGTCAGCGGTAGCTCGTTCCCCGTATCGGCTCGCGGTTGGCGCAT
>CAZFPM010000219.1:0-10109 GCA_964520965.1 uncultured Myxococcales bacterium | reverse complement strand
GCATGCGCAGCGGACTCCGGCGTCGGCGGTGACCTCCGCGAGCGAGACGGGATGCATCTCGTGCCGTACGGCGCGTCCGGCCAGGGATTCCCGATGCCGGTCCTGCAGGTGGAACGCCGACGAGCCCGTCGCGAAGATGGGGTTCGGGATCCGCGCGTCGATCAGTGCTTTGAGGAAGAGACCGGCGTTCTCGAGCCGCTGCACCTCCTCGAAAAAGACCGGCACGTCGGGACCGACGAGCTCGGCGACGTCGCGACCGAAGCGGGCTGCGGACGTGCACCACCGTTGGAAAATCGGCTCGTCGGCGTTGACGAAAAGCGGCGCCTGGCCGCGACTGGCGAACCAGGACCAGAGAAACGACGACTTGCCGACCTGCCGGGCGCCGACGACGACGTGGGCCTTCTTCGCGACCGGCCATTCCGTCGTGGCGGCTCCACGACGCGGGACCCAAGCGGGACCGAGCCGAGCGGTTGCTTCGGAGAGGAAACGCGCCGGCTCGAGCAGCCAGGGATTGGTGAGCTCGATCGTCTCGAGAAGCGAGGAGTCCATCGACATCGCTGCTGTCTGCGGCAGACCATCCGGTGGCGGGGCCGCGGTGACGGCTGCCGTGGTGAACAACGATAGGTTGTCATTAAACCCTGCTTAATGCAAGCAAGACCTGCAATAAACCCTGCTTAATGCAAGCAAGACCTGCAATAAACCCTGCTTAATGCAGATTGCCGGGATCGCCCGCGATACTCGGAGCTCGTGAGCGCGGGCGAAGTCGGTGCCCGAACGGCCACTCAATGCGGCTGCAGGTGCATGCCGCAGAGAGGGCAGCGACCGTCGCCCTCCTCGCTCCGGGCGTAGTGTACGGTACCCATGTCGCAGATCCACGTGCCCGACGGGACCTGGCTCTTCTCGACCGGTGGGTCGAACCGGGACCCCTCGGCTGTCACCTCGACCATCTCGCCGCCTTCCGTTCCGGCCGGCTCGGCCATGGCACCGAGGTACTCGTCCGGATTGCGCTGGAAGCGGCGGATGCAGCGGGCGCAGCAGAAGTACACGTTCTGCCCCCCGTGCTCGATATAGGGGGCGTCCTCGGTCACCTCGAACACCTCGCCACTGACCGGACAAGTGGTCAGATCGCCGATCGCCGCACCGGGCTGCCCGACGAGGTCCGCCGGGTCATACTCTCCCTCCCGGCGGACGTGTTCCATGCCCGGTGCGTTCGCGTGGTCCTCGTCCGCCATTTCGTGGCCGGCGTGCGGGTCAGCCTCCGAGGGCATCGTGGTCGGTTCCTGGTCGTCGGCCTGGGCCTCCTCGACCTGGGCCTCGTCTTCGGATGCCGCCGCCTCCGCTTCTACTGCGGGCTCATTCGTCGCCGCGGCGCTGTCGTCGCTGCCCGACGAGTTGCACGCGACGAGAAGGAGGGCGGTCACTAACAAGATGCGCTGGGTCATGTTCACCTCAGGGTGGCTGGCGGGGCGGAAGCCCCGGTGTTCAAGACTCTTCGGAGTCGGGTCGGGTGGTCGTGTCGGGCTCGGCTTCGTCTGAGGGTGAAACCACCGGTCGGGTGCCGAATCCGGGACGGGACGCGATCTCGCGGCCCTTGACGCGGGCCTCCTGGACCGCGCTGTAGAGGACGGGAACGACGAAGAGGGTCACGAGCTCTACGGACATGCCCCCGAAGGCGGGGATCGCCATCGGGATCATCACGTCGGCGCCGGTCCCGTAGCTCGTCAGGATCGGCAGCAGGGCGAGGATCGTGGTCGCCGTCGTCATCAGGCAGGCTCGCACCCGGCGACACCCGGCCTGGGCGACGCGCTCTCGGACCTCGGCGACCGTGGTGCACTCGGCACCGTCGAAGCGCTGCTTCAGGTAGGTGGCCATCACGACGCCGTCGTCGGTCGCGATGCCGAAGAGCGCGATGAACCCGACCCACACGGCGACGCTCAGGTTGATCGGGCCGACCTGGAACACCGTCCGCAGATTCGCGCCGAGTAGCTCGACGTCCATGAACCCGTCGCGCCCATACATCCAGAGCATCATGAAGCCGCCCGACAGCGCCACGGCGATGCCCGTGAACACGATCAATGTCGTCAGGGTCGACCGGAACTGCAGGTAGAGGAGCATGAAGATCGTCAGCAGGACGGTCGGCAGGAGCAGGCGCAGTCGCGCATTGGCCCGCACCGCGTTCTCGTAGCTGCCGGCGAAGTCGAACGAGACGCCCTCCGGCAGCACGAGCTCGCCGCGTGCGATCGCGTCGTCGAGCTGGGCCCGCACGCTCTCGACCACATCGACCTCGGCGTACCCGTCGCCCTGATCGAACATGACGTAGTTCACCAGGTAGGTGTCCTCGCTCCGGATCATCTGGGGGCCGCGCACGTAATCGATGCGTGCGACGTCGCCGAGGGGGATCTGGGTGCCGTCGGCCGCGGTGACGAGCACCTCGACGATCCGGTCCGGTGTGTCGCGCAGCTCCCGCGGATACCGGACCCGCACCGGGTAGCGTTCCCGCCCCTCGACGGTGTACGTGATCGTCCGTCCGCCGACGGCGACCTCGATCACGTTCTGCACCTGGCGCATCGTGATCCCGTAGCGGGAGAGCGCCGTGCGGTCGGGGTGGATCTCGATGTAGGGCTTTCCCACGGGGCGGTCGGCATTCACCGTGTCGTGGTTGACCATCGGGTGCGAGCGGAGCAGCGCTTCGATCGCCAGCGATGCATCGGCGAGCGACTCGAGGTCGGGTCCACGGAGCCGCACCGCCATCGGCGCCCGGATGCCGCTCTGCAACATCACGATGCGGGTGCTGATCGGTTGCAGCAGCGGCGCCGACGTCAGCCCGGGCACCTGGGCGACCGAGACGATCTCGTCCCATATGTCTTGCTGCGTACGGATCTCGGGACGCCAGTTCCGGTACGGGATGCCGTTGGCCTCGTCGACGACGAGCTGGCCTTCGTTGTCGCGGACGAATTCGCCGTCGTCGTCGATCGCAAAGCGGACCCGCCGTCCTTCTTCGTCGACGATGTACTCCGGCGCGTAGGCGACAACCGTCTCGATCATCGAGACCGGAGCCGGGTCGAGGGCGCTCTCCGCGCGGCCGAGCTTTCCGACTGCGTACTCCACCTCGGGCACCGACTCGATCAGAACATCGAGCTGCTGCATGATCTCGAGGGTCTCGCCGATCGACGCGTGAGGCATCGTGCTGGGCATATAGAGGAACGACCCCTCGTCGAGCTGCGGCATGAACTCCTTGCCCAGGCCGGGGAACGCCTGGTGCAGCCAGACACCGGCCCGGGATTGGTGCATGGACTGCGGCATCCACCCGAAAACGGTGCCGAACCCCAACCAGGCTGAAGCTCCGAACGCGAGGAAGAAGGCTGGCAAGGTGAGGAAGAGCAGCTTGTTGGACAACGCCCAATGCAAGAGTCGGCGGTAGCTGACGTGAAAGACCCAGAACACGGAGAGCAGTCCGCCGACGACCAGGACGACGAACGCGAGATTGCGAGCATCTCCGGCTCCGGCGCCCAGCGGGAGCCACGACGCGTTCAGCGCGACGGCGACGAAGGCCACAGCGAGCAGATTCGCGGACAACGAGACCACCCGCTCCGCGCTCACCCACTGCTTGCGCCCGGTCCGCCTCATTTCGTAATCCACGACCCGAGCGACACCGAGGGCGCTGAGCAGGATTCCGGCGCCGACGTGCAGGCGGATCGCCACCACGATGCCCACGACCGTGACCAGTCCGTCGACGGCGAGGCGGACGACCCGTCCCCCGCGGAGCCGTCTTCCGATGAGAAGCCAGGCCGCCGGCGGAATCACGCCGAGCGCCACGATCACGCTGGCCGTGATCGCGTAGGTCTTCGTGTAGGCGAGGGGCCTGAAGAGCTTGCCTTCGGCCCCTTCGAGCAAGAAGACCGGCAGGAAGCTGACCACGGTCGTGGCGACCGCGGTGAGGACGGCGCCGGAGACCTCGGTGGTCGCGCTCCGAACCACAGCGAGTCGGTCCGCCTCTGCGTGCGCTTCGTCCAGTCGCCGCACGATGTTCTCGGTGATCACGATCCCGATGTCGACCATCGTACCGATGGCGATCGCGATGCCTGCGAGCGAGACCACGTTGGCAGCGACATTCGTCGCCTTCATCGCGACGAAGGTCGCCAGCACGGCCAACGGGAGCAGGGACGAGATCAGGAGCGAGCTCCGCAGGTGGAGCATCAGGATCATGACCACGAGGAGCGTGATCAGGATCTGTTGGGTCAGCGCCGTCTCCAGGGTCCCGACCGTGGCCTCGATCAACCCGGTGCGGTCATAGAAGGGCACGATGGTCAATTGCGAGCGGGTCCCGTCGGGCAGAATGCGCGACGGCAGCGCGCGTTGCACCTCGGCCATCGCTGCGCGCACGTTCCCGATCACCTGCATCGGGTTGGCGCCGTAGCGGGCGACGACGACACCACCGACGACTTCTGCGCCTCCACGGTCCAACGCGCCTCGGCGCAAGGCAGGGCCCAGGGAGACGACAGCCACGTCGTCGAGGCGCACGGGCGCGTTGTCGACCGCTGCAACCACGGTATCGCGCAGTTCGTTCACGTCGCGCAGGAAGCCGATGCCGCGGATCAGGTACTCGACCCCGCTGATCTCCGTGGTTCGGGCGCCGACCTCGGCGTTGGCGCTGAGCACGGCTGTGTAGACCTGCTCCAGCGTGACGCCAAACGCACGAAGCGCCTCGGGGTCGACATCGACCTGGTACTCGGTGACGAAGCCACCGATCGACGCCACCTCGGAGACCCCGTCGGCGGCGGAGAGCGCGTAGCGGACCTGGTAGTCCTGGATGGTGCGGATCTCGTGCAGGTCCCAGCCGCCCGTCGGGTTGCCGGCAGGGTCGCGGCCCTCGATCGTGTACCAGAAGATCTGGCCGAGCCCGGTCGCGTCGGGGCCGAGCTGCGGGGCGACGCCGGTGGGCAGGGTGTTGGCCGGGAGGCTGGCGAGCTTCTCCACGACGCGGGCGCGCGACCAATAGAACTCCGCGTCCTCCTCGAAGATGATGTAGATGGTCGAGAAGCCGAACGCGCTGAAGCTGCGGATCGTCTTGACCTCGGGGATGCCGAGGAGCGCGACGGTCAGCGGATAGGTGATCTGGTCGTCGACGTCCTGCGGCGAGCGGCCGGGCCACTGCGTGAAGACGATCTGCTGGTTCTCTCCGATGTCCGGGATCGCGTCGACCGGGACCGGATCACGCTCGATCTCGAGCCCGAAGTCGAAGGGGGCGACCACGAGGCCCCAACCGATCGTGATGGCGACGAGCACGAGCACGACGAGTCGCTGTTCGAGTACGAGGCCGGCCATCGCTCCGAAGAAGCCCTTCTCCTCAGTGCTCATGCCCACCTCCGCCGCCGGAGTCGTCGGTCGCGCCACCGCCGGGGTTCATCATCGAGGCGCCACCCCGGATCTGGAGCGACGCGTCCAGCCGGAAGGCGCCGTTGACGACGATCTCTTCGCCGGGGAACACCCCGCGCCGGATGACGCGCCGGTCGCCGAGGCGTTCGCCGAGCTCCACCTCGATCGCCATGTAGACCGGTGGGCTCTCCAGCGCGTCGTAGATGTAGACGATCGATCGCGTACCGGTCCACAGCACCGCCGATGCCGGGACCGACACCGGTGGGCGGCCACGGTGATCCACGACCGGGGTCGAGATCGTCGCCTCGACGAACATGTCTGGGCGGAAGGACCCGGACGCGTTGTCGATCACGACGCGGGCGCGGGCGACGCGACGGTCGGGGTCGATCACCGGGTCGACGAACGACACCTCGCCGTGGAACGGCTCGTCGGACACGCCCGGGACGACGAGCTCGACCTCGGCGCCCACCGGCACGTATGGCAGGTCTCGCTCGTAGACCTCGAGCTGGACCCAGACCTCGTCGAGATCGGCGAGCTCCAACAGTGGCGCGCCGCGCACGACATGGTCGCCTTCGCTGGCAAAGCGCCGCATCACCGTGCCTCCGGCGGGTGCGTAGATCAGCACGGTTTCGTCCGCCACTCCGTCGCTGACCAGCGCGTCGATCTGGCGGTCCGAGATCCCGAGCAGCCGCAGCTCGGTCCGAGCCGCATGCTCCGCTGCCTCGGCGGCCTCGGCGCGGCTGATGCTCCCGGACGCACGGGCCTGGCCGAGGATGTTGCGTGCGTGGATCAGCGTCTCCTGCGCCACGACGAGCTCGGGGCTGTAGATGCGGGCGAGACGCTGGCCCCGCTCGACGGTGTCGCCGATCGTCTCGACGTAGAGGCGCTCGATGCGACCGCCCGTCCACGCCGTGATGTTGGCGTCGCCGCTGTCGGTGGTCGCGACGCGCCCGAAGACGTGGATGTCTCGCGTCAGGGGAACCCGCTCGATCGTGGTCGTCGCGACGCGGGAGAGGCGGGCCGCAGAATCCGACAGCGTGAGCGTGATGCCGCTGTCGGCGCCGCCGCCCTCTCCCACGGGGACGAGGTCCATGAAGCAGATCGGGCAGGTCCCGAACTCGTCCTGCCGGATCTGGGGATGCATCGGGCAGACGTATTCGACATCCGCCCCTGCCTCGTGGCCGGCGTGTTCGCCGGTCTCGCTCGCGTCCGCGGGAGCGGCGGGTGTTTCGGGGGCGGTGACGCGGCCGAGGAGGTACGCACTGACCCCGACGACGATCACGAACACGAACGTCGGAGTCGCGCGGAGCGACCGGATGAGCTTGTCCTTCATGACGCATCTCCGTAGGTGTCGACCGCGACCGATGGGGCCGCGTCTTCGCGGCCGGCCAGCTCGTCGATGTAGCCGGCGGTCAGCATGTTCAGGCGGGCGAGCTCGACGGCCATCGCGAAGCGGGCATCGACCACCGTGACGCGCAGCTGGAGCTCCTGCTCGAAAGCGAGCAGGTAGTCGGTGTGATTCGAAGCCCGGTGCGCGATCTCGAGCCCGTAGTGATCGGTCGCATCGCTGGCGATCGGCAACAGGTCACGGTCGTACCGCTCGAGCCGTGCCGATTCCTCGTCGATGCGGACGAGCGCCCTCTCGATCTGCCCACGCCATGTCCAGGCCAGGTCGTCGGCCCGTTCGGCGGCCGCTTCGCTGCGGATCAGGCGAGAGGTCTCGGCGTGACGGTATTGGCGCCTGTAGAGCGGGAGCGGCATCGAGAACCCCACCATGAGCACGTCCTGACCGCCATCTCCGGTGCCGGGAAGGGGGGTGTCGTACCGGCCGATCACCCCCCATCCGACGGAGAGCGACGGCATCGGCAGGACGCGATTCGCCTCGACCTCCGCGCGCTCCAGCTCTGCGCGCGCCTCGGCGGCGAAGGCTTCGAACGCGGGGTGCCGCGCCGCCATCTGCGCGGCGAGCTCGGCGGCGATGGGTAGCTCCGGTGCGCCCACGGGGAGTGGGTCGGCGACGAAGTCGAAGGACTCAGGGTGGCCGACGCGGACGAGCGCTCTCAGGGTGGCGAGCTCGGTGTCCCGAGCGGCCTCGATGTCTGCGATCCGGTCGCCGAACACCTCGACCATGAGGCTGGTCCGCAGCACGTCGCCATGCTCCGCGCCCCCGAAGGGCATGACCGCCGCGAGATGATCGGCCACGTCGGCGTAGACCTCGCGCTGCCGGTGCATCAGCGCCGCGAGCGCCTCGGCGCGGGCGACGCGCAACGCCGCCGTCTCGACCTCGAAGACCAAGCGCAGCGCTGCCGCGTCGAAGCGGGCCGCCGTCGCCGCTGCCTGCTCGACCATCGGATCGGCGGCGTCGCGGAGCGCCCGTACCCAGGGGAAGGCCTGTGACAGCGACACCATGTGGCGCTGCGGCCCCTGCCGGGTCTCCACGGCGAGCAGGTAGGCGGTGTAGTTGACGCGGGGCTGCGGCATGACGTGCCGCGCCCCCTCGGCGGCTTCGAGGGTGGCGGCCCATTCGGCGTGGAGGGCACGGAGCTCGGGATTGTCGGTCAGGGCGCGCTGGACGAGATCGTCGACGGTCAGGGCGCGGCCGGTCTCGGACATCTCCTGGGCGACCGCGGGGGTCGCGCCGAGAAGGACCGAGAGACAACAGCACACCCACCGTGCGACCCGCGCCGCGGCCTTGTTGAACAGGCTTGGCATCGGTCTGGTGAGCAGAGGTTGTGAGCGGTGTCGTCGGTGCGTCGCCGCCGATCGCGAGTGGACGTCTGGTCAGCCGTGTGCCGGGGCGCTCGACCGCGTGCGGTTCCGGTGGCCAGAGGCCATGGCGCAGCGATTGAGTGACAGCGACGGCCTCACGGGCTGGCCGCGACGGTCTCCACTACGCTCGGGCGGCGTTCCGCTCCGCTCTCAACAGCGGATCACGTTGATCCGGGCGTACGTGTCCCGTCGGGAGGACTCCGCACGTGCGGATCGACTCCACCGCGTCGTCGGGTAGAGCGCGGGAAGGTCGGCGTCGGCGATGTCGGCGCCGGCGGCGCTCGCGACCACGAAGGGCGGGAGCTCGGTCGGCGCGGGTGCCGACAGCCAGATGCCGTCGCGCTTCGGCATGTCGCCGTTTCCGGCGCAGTGCCCGGACGCGCAGTGCGGGCAGTCGTGCTGGGGCTCCGCCGGGGCATCCTGCTGTCCGGTCTCACCGGGGCAGCAGCCGTGATTCTCACCCGAAGCAACGGGCTTGGACTCGTCATGGGACGGCCCGAAGACCTCGCAACTGCACGGCATGCCGAACACCGTCATGGAGGCGATGGCAAGGGCGAGCAGCGTGTGTGTGAGGGTACGGATCATCGCGTGCGCACGACCAAACAGAACCGCCTCCAACGTGGCATTTGGACAGGACTCTGTCAAGATGCGGTGCCGTCCGACGGTGGCCCTCGCGTGTGTTGACCGCCGCGCCGGAGCGGCGTAGCCAGCAGAATCGCCACCCGGAGCTCATGTAATGGAAACCCGTCGCCTCGGACCGCACCACCTCGTGTTCTGCCTGCTCGCGTGCGGCGGCCAGGAGGGGCCGACGGTCGCCGTGGACCCCTCGGTCGCGGTGCCCGAGTCGCCAGCGTCGCCCGTCTGCGTCTGGAACCACGCCTACGCCGAGACCGCTGACGCGGACACGATCGACGAGATCACGACCGGAGCGGTCGACTGTTACGTGCTCCTCGACCCCTTCGAGGAGGCCGCCGCCCACGAGGCCATCACGGCCCTCCGGGACGCCGGGAACACCGTCGGGTGCTACATCAGCGTGGGGACCTGCGAAGACTGGCGCGACGACTTCGACGCGATGCGCGCCCACTGCACGACCCGCGAGTGGTCCGAGTGGGAGGGCGAGTTCTTCGTGAGCTCGACAGACGGGATCACGCCCTTCATGCAGGCCCGCATCGACCAGATGGCCGGCTGGGGCTGCGACTTCGTCGAGTTCGACAACATGGACTGGGCCGAGGACACCGACCAGGCCGCCCGATTCGATCTCGACGTCACGCCGGATCAGGCCGACACCTACGCCCGCGCGTTGTGCGACGCGGTCCACGCTGCGGGAATGCGGTGCATGGCCAAGAACTACCGGCCGGGCGCGGACACCTTCGACGGCGGGACGTTCGAGTCGTTCCCGGACGACCTCGACTGGTGGGAGCACGACCACCTGCAGAGCTTCATCGACGCCGGGCAGCTCGCGATCGTCTTCCACTACGACGAGCGCGACTGTGACGACGTGGCGCTCTGGTACCGCCAGCGTTACGGCCGCGGCGTGTCTTTCCTCTGCGAGGATCGTGGGCTCGGCGCATACGCACACTGACGGCAGCGGTGGCGCGATCGCCGGTCGCTACTCGGCGGCGTAGCCCGCGCCACAGGCCGCGCGGTGGTACACTTCGACGATCTCCTCGTCGGCCAGCACGCCGTCCCAGTACACGACCTCGTCGACCCGCCCCTGCAGGTACCGTCGGCCGACCAGCGGGTCCCAGCCGAGCGAGAACCCGACGTCCCCGAGCACGGCGGCGGAGTAGGGCAGCTCACTCTCGGCACGCAGCTCGCCGTTGACGAACAGCCGGGCGACCCCCTCGCCGACCGCTGCGACCACGTGCACCCAGCGGTCGAGGCATGCGGTTGCGGCGGTGTGCACGGTCCGACCGTCGGAGCCGCCGTCGGTGACCACCGAGACGCCCAGGTCGGGCTCGAGG
>CAZFPM010000218.1:0-10187 GCA_964520965.1 uncultured Myxococcales bacterium | reverse complement strand
GCATGTACGGCAGCCGTTTGGCCTACGAACCTCAGAAGCATGGTATAGAGCTGCATCTTGGTTCGCGGCAGGAGTTTATAGAAACCTCTTTTGGAGGGACACTGGCTGATCGCAATCGTATAACAGAACACCAATGCAAAAAAATGCGCCAACTGTTGAGCAAAGATGGCGGCATATGGGAGCTATTTAGCGACCTCTACTTATTGAGCCACCTGTATGCAACATATGGCTTTCATCAAAAAGCCCGCATCAAGGCGACATGTAAATGGCTCCTCACCGCTGCACGAAGAAAAACACGTTGGCGGAGAATTCAAGAACACTTGCTCCCTCGATAAGCCCCTCCACCGTCACCTCGTGCCGGCGGCTGCCCGCGAATTCTTTGAGGATGCCAGGGGATCTGGAATAGAATCCCAAACGTGAAAGACCAGCCGTCCAGACAGGAGGAGGGGCCCGGCTCACAGTGCGCCCGGGTACCAGATCCCCTGCACCGCGCCGGGCGGTTGCTGGTGCCGATCCTGGTGCTGGCTTGCCTGATCGTTGCCCTCACCCGGACTCACCTCCGAGCTCGGCAGGTCATCCTGGACAACACCAAAGAGCGAGTCGTCTCCGTCAGGGAACTGATCAAACAGCGCCTGCTGGAGCACTCGACCGACCTGAAGGCCGAGCTGCTAAAACAGGCCCAGGGTAGACCTTGCTTTGACCGGCAGCTCGATGCGTGTTCGCCCCGGCGCTCCCTGCTGTCCAACCTCATGATGGTGGACCAGGCCGGCAAGGTGCTACGCAGCACCTTCCCCACTGGCCAGGTATCGGCGCTCCAGCAGGAGATGAACAGCGCCCGGAGGGGGGCTTCACCGCTGGCCGGTTGTCTCCGCCAGGGACGGTCCAGCTCGAGCGGAGAGGTGGCCTTCACCGACTATGGTCACTACAAGGCCCTTGACCGTGTGACCGCTTTTTTCTGCGTCAGAATGGGTGACCGGGTGACTCCCCAGGACGCGGCGCCGGGGGTGGTCCTGGTGGCAGAGCTAAACACCGAGCGTGTCAACCAGCTAGCCGACGGCCACCTGCTGCTGGGAAGATCCGGAGCCACATACATCGTGGGCCCCAAGGGCAACCTACGCTCCGATGTCCACGCCCGCCGCCACGGGGAGAGCCTCCAGCGCTCCTTTGGGAAGAGAACAGATTACGCCACATCCAGGGTGACCCACCCCTTGCCGGGACGCCCCAGCGAGAAGTTCACCGTCGACGTTCACGATGAGCATGTGCTCAGCACCTCCACCCCGGTCAAGGTATTCGGCCGGACCTGGGCTGTCATCGCCAAGGTCCACCGCAACCAGGTGCTCAGGCCGGTGTACCACATGCTGTGGTATGCGCGGTTCAGCGCGCTGCTGGCCCTGCTTCTCGTCGCCTATTTTGCTTTTCCAGCGATCCGCTCGAGGTGGCGCGGCGCGGCGCGCGAAAGCACTCCCCCCCCTCCCGCCGCCCGCCGGGCCGAGGCTGCCCCATCTGGCCGGCGACTGAAGATCATCCTGCTGGGGGCCTGCGCGGCCCTGAGTTGCACCTCTCTGCTCTTGCCGTTGAAGCCGCTCGAGCCCGACGACCTGGCCTTCAAGCGCGGCATGATGATGTTCGCTTCGGGCTCCATTCACCTGGAGCGCGGCGACTTCGGCGGTCCGGATCAGGGGGGAGGTGGCGGGCAGGCCGGAAGCGGCGGGGACGGGCAGGCCGACAGCGGCGCGGGCCGCGCTCTGCCCGAGGGGTGGGCAGCGGTGCCCGGCAGCAGCCGGGTGGTCTTCGAAAAGACGCCGGGCCACGCGCTGATGCTGGCCCTGTTCCACAAGGTCGGCCTGCAGCGCCTGGTCAATCCGCTGTGGGTCTTGTTGTGCCTCTGGCTGCTGTGGCGGCTGTTCCGAGAGATGGCCCCGGGGCAACATCGGTTTGCCGTCTTCGCGGTGCTGCTCTTCGCCACAAATCCCACCCTCTACATCATGACCTACCGCACCTACATGTCTGATCTGTCCAGCGCGGCGGCGGTGACCTGCTTCATTCTGCTGTTCCTCATGGGCGAGCTCCGCAAGCGTAACAGCCTGTACCTGTGGGCCGGCTTGTTCCTCGGCGCATCAGTGTCCATCCGCATCGGCAACCTGGCCATCTACTGCCTGGTTCCGGTCTACTTCCTGGCCCGTGGATGGCTGTGGGGGCGCCCCCGGCCGGGCCTCCTCAATGGCCTGCGCGAGCCAGGCCTGTGGCTGGTGCTGGTGGGTGGATGCCTTCCCCTTGTGGGGCTGCTTGTTTACAACGCCTGGTCCACCGGGAACCCGTTGGAGATGGGCTACAACTTCACCCTGTGGACCCACAACTACCCCAAGCTTGGCGAGTTCTACCTGATACACAACCTGTTGGACGTGCCGCCGCTGCTGGTGTTGGGGTTTCCTGCTCTGCTGCTCTTTCCGCTGGGCCTCGGCGCGCTTTGCCGGACGCAACCCCGGGCCGCCCTGGTGTCGGTGCTGCTGCTGCTGCTTACCTTTGGCCTGCACATGATCTACGACTGGGGCAGGCAGGATCACTTCATCTTCACCTCACGGCTCTACCTGCCAGGGATCATCGCGCTGACCCTCGGCGCCGCGGCGGCCCTGGCCAGCATCCCCTCGAAGCGCGCCGGGTTCCTCTGCGTCTGCGCCATCATGCTGCTGTCCGTCATGGAGACCGGTGACTTCTTCCGGCACCACATCTACTCAGAGCGACCCACAATCCGGGAGGGGGGAATCGACTCCAGGTGCAGTTGCCCATGGATCCGCTATTCCCCTGAGGGATCCCTGCCCGGGGACTAACCCGCCCTCCGGCGGCGGCGGGTCACGAATAGCCACCCCACCGCCCCGATCCAGGCCAGGTGGGCCAGCCCGGAGATGGCCAGCCCTGCCATGATCATGGAGGGCTTGTAGGTCAACCGCACGCGGACGGTGCCGGCCCGGTCCAGGCGCACCCCCAAAAAACCGTGGGGGCGCTGCGGGTCGGTCTCGAAGGGGTGCACGCTGACCACCTTCCCGGCGGACGCGCTGAACCCGTCCAGGTAGGTCTGGTTGATCACCACCGTGTCCGCCTCGGGCAACTCCACCTGCAGGTCGATGGTGTTGGGCCGGATGGTGATCGCCGACACCCGGCCCCTGCCCGAGAGGGTCCAGGCCTCCCCCCTGTAGCGGGGGTTGGGCACCTCCTCGCCCGTGGGCATGACGAAGTGGCTGGCCACCGCCCACTCCTCCGTCCGGAGGGTTCCGTACCAGGCGATTGTCCCCACGCCGCGCTTGACGTTGAAGTACTCCATGGCCGGCAGCGGGCGGCTGACCTCCCTGAGCGAGACATCCTCGTCCTGGGCCGCGTGGATTCGTCCCCACAGGTCCCGCGCAGGCAGCTTGAGCCAGGACGCGTCGGCCACCTGCAGCACCTGCCGATAGCTACCGGCGCGCGGGGGCTCCACCGGGAGCCGGAAGAGCTCCTTGAAGATCTCCCGGTTCTGCATCATGGGCAGGAGCAGCAGCCCAAAGGTCAGCACCTGGAGCGGCCTCCGGGCCCGGCCAGAGTGCCGGATGATCCAGTGCAGGCCGGCGCCGGAGAGCAGCGCCACGCAGAGCAGGATGAAGAAGTTGAAGTACTTGATGGGCTGCCCGATGAGATCCATCCCGGGGACGCCGTGGGTGAGCAGGTGGTTGAAGTCCAGGGGCAGCATGTCTCCCATGGTGACGACGCTGAAGATCAACAGCAGCAGCGACGCGACGGCCGTGCGCCGGCCAAGGATCACCCCGACGGCGGCGAGGATCAGGGTGGACAGGTTGAGGCCCAGCCAGGCGTACTCGTCGTCCAGGGGCGTCACCAGGCGGTCCCCCTGCCGCTGGTATTTGGCCTCGGCGGGGGCGCGGTTGAGCATGCCGTGGAGGAGGTGGGCGGGGCCCCGGTAGTATCGTTCTTGCTCCTGGGCCTGCTCGGAGTCGTCGATCTCCGAGTGTTGATATTGCCCCCCCTGCTGGGAGAGGTAGGCCAGCCCCATGAGCCGGGGAGCTCCCAGAGTCAGCGCGATGGCCATTACAATCCCCATGCGCCAGGCCCACGGCGCCAGGCAGCGGACCAGCTCCCTCATGCGGGGCGAGAAGCGTAGGCCCAGGGCCACCATGTACAGGGAGACAAAGGCCGGGATCCAGGTCTGGTGCTTTGTGAAGAGGGTCAACGGCACGAGCAAGAGCAAGAGCAGGAGCAAGAGCAGGACCACCCCCCTGCCCGGCCTCGCCCACCCCGGCTGCGGCGCCGCCTGGGCGTCCGCGGCGGAGAGCCACAGGTAAGAGCCGATGAAGAAGGTGATGGTGAGGAACGCCATGCCCCCCTGCTGTAGCGGCAGCAGCAACAGGAGCCCGGCCCACAGCAGCCGCGAGGGTTTGCCGCGGGAGCTGATGATCAGGTGCAGCGCGGCTGGGGTGACGAAGAAGAATAGCTGGTTGTAGAAGCCCACCAGCAGCATGGAGGGCAGCCACCCCGAAAAGGAGAAGGCGGCCGCGGCGTAGAGGGCGGGCAGGCGCCCAAGGGTGAGCCAGCCGCGACAGAGGCGATACACCCCCCAACACCCCAGGAGCAGAAACAGGAGGATGTTGACCTTGACCCCCAACACATCTCCCAGCAGCAGCACCGGGATGAGGGTCACCGCCCATGACCCGTCCGAGGGGTGGGTGATGGTGGGGAAGCCGCCGCCGACCAGGTGGGATCTCAGGGGGAACTGTCCCCACTGCTTGATGGATTGCGCGGACATCAGGTCGAAGACCCGGCAGTTCAACCAGTCGTTATCCCGGTAGCCGTCTCCGGAGTGGATGCCGGTCGGGGAGGAGAACATGGGCCAGGCGAAGATGAAGGTGGCAGCCAGCATGATTAGCACGGCTGTCCTTCTCAAGCTGGCAAGCTGGACCATGGTCATGACCGGGGCAGCTTATCAACTTCTGCCCACGCAGGTTCTGACTTTATGAAGAGGGGACGTGCCACCTGGAACCTCAATCGAGGAAGAAAAGGTAGTGCTTGATATAGAAGGGCGTAAAGATGCCCGTGGGATCCGGGGACGCGTGGAGCATGTAGGCGGCCGTCCCCAGGCAGGCGAGGACCATCGCCCCGTAGAGGGCCTGGCGTTGCGGCCTCCGCTCGATGCAGGCGATCCCCCTGAGCGCGGTGATGATCAGCAGGACGGTGATCTGGCCCAGGTGGTGGGCGCGCTGGCCGTCCACCAGGCTCATGGACAGGAAGTAGATCACGCCGAAGATGAACAGGGCCAGGGTACGTTGCCAGCGCTCGGGATCCCCCGCCGAACGCTCCAGGAACAGGGAACAGACGAAGAACGCGGCGGCCCCGCATGAGGCGATCATGATTAGCTGGAAGAAGTCGATCATGACCCCCGCCATGGTGGGGAGCACGGAGAGATCCTGGGAGAGCAGGAGCGCCTTGAAGTTCCCCAGCCTGTTGCCCGCGAGGAAGAAGGCCTGCCCCGTAAACCAGGCCTTGTGGAAGCCCACGGCGGAGGCGATGAGCAGGAAGCGGACGAGGACAGTGGAGGCCAGGATCATCCACGAGGTGAGCAGGAAGCGGAGGCCCGAGAGGCTCCTGGTGACCACCCCCAGGGAGAGGCAGAGGAACAGCACGCACTGGGGGCTTAAGACATGGATCAGAAAGGACAGGCCCACCAGGACATGGGCCAGGCGCGTGCGCCCGTCGAGGTACGCCTTTGTGGCGCACAACCACACCAGGAGGAAGAGGGTCTCCGGCGCGTTGGACTCCACGCCGAGACGGCACAGCCGCGAGTAAGCGAAGATGCCAGCCCCCAGGATCAGCAGCTCCCCCCACCCCAGGCGCCGGCGACCACCTGTCACCAGGCTGGCCGCCACGCAGAAGGTCAACGCAAGCTCCAGCAGGTAAAGGAGGCTGACCGTGGTGATGGAGTCGCCGCGGAAGGTCTGGGCCAGGTAGCAAACGAAGTGGTGGCCCGGGGGCTCGTCCGAGATGGAAGTGGGGCCGCCGCCGTCGAAGGACTCCCCGTCGTAGGAGTGGGAGTGCTGGATCATGTGCTCCTTGAACCCGGCCGCGAAGTCCAGGGTCTCGCGGATGTCCCCCACATCGCCGATGAAGAAGTGGCTCTTTAGCCGCCTGTGGAAGTCAGCCGCCGCCAGGAACGAGAGGTCGAAGATCCTTAACCGGGGGCCGGGCCCCTGGATCTCACGGGCGGGGTGCCGGAGGCTCACCTCGAGTTGGTGGGCGCCGGGGCCTATATGCAGGGTGGGGACGATCAACCGCAGGTTGGTGAAGGCGTCGCGGGGGGCCTTGTACAGGTTGTACCTGGGCATCAGGAAGACCGAGTTGGGGAACCGGGCGCTCTTCACCTGGTAGTGGCCACCTTCATGGGATAGCAGGTTCCACTTTTCCACCCGTGCGCCGTCGAGGGTGAAATCCACGAGGACCTGCTGTTCCCTCAGGTTCTTCAGCATCATCTTCAGGTTTACCGGTGTGGCTTTGCCGGAGGTGTTCCGGATGTGGAGGGTCCCGGCGTTCCCGCTCAGATCCCAGACGCCGTCCTTCCTCTGCACCCACCCCTCGCCGGGCCGCACGGTGAGGCCGGCCGGCGGCCCGCTCTCCACGGTGAAGCGGAGATTCTCGGCGGTGTGGTAGGTGTAGATGCTGTCCTCTTTGTAATAATCATCCTCCTCGACGAAGTGCGGGGGCGAGGTGATAACCACCAACCCCACCAGCACAGCGCAGGCCCCGACCAGGCGGCCAATCCTTCCGCTCTGCGGGCCCTCCTCCTCCGCGGCTGCCTCTGGATCTTCAGCGCCCTCGCCACCCCACCGCGCTGAGAGCAGCGCCCCCGCCAACGTGAAGACCAGCGCGCTCAAGAGCATCTCCCAGGACTCCGCGGCGCCGAATATGAGCAGCACCGCCTTGTGCCCGACCACGTGGCACCCCAGGGTGACAAGGGCCGTCCATGTGGCGGTGTAGAAGACCCGGCTGCGGCGCGGCGGCCTCCCCCATAGCCGGTACAGGAGGGGGAGATAGACGCCCCCCGGCACAACCAACAACAGGCAGAGAGCCGGGATCGTACGGAGCATGTCTAGCGCCACGCTGGCCGCGGGATGGCCGGCAGGATCTCCACACAGGGCCGTCGCTCCGCAGACCCCCAGGACCAGGAGGCTGCCCCATACCCTCCGCCCCTGAGGCGTGGACATGCCGTAGCGCATCACCGAGAAACGGTATCAGGAAAACACATCGTAACGTAAAAGAACCTGGACATATCCTAACGCGTATTTCAATAGAAGCATTCAAGCATGGTAATTTGTCTACTGCGTGCTTGTGAGGCCCCGCGACCTCACTGTTCGCCAAGCAAAAACATGATTGTTTTCCCCAAACAGCTGCCCGCGCATGACCTGGTGGCGGAGCGATGACGGGTAGCCACTCCAGACCTCAGGCGAGGGAGTTCTTCCTCTGGATGCTGCCGCTGGTCTTCCTCCTGGGCTACCTGGTGTACAAGCATATGATCTCGGCCCCCAAGGCCCGCACGCAGGCGGAGGTCCCGGTCAGGCCGACAGAGAAGCAGCCACAGCCCCGGCACATCGAGGCCCGCACGCAGGCGGAGGTCCCGGTCAGGCCGACAGAGAAGCAGCCACAGCCCCGGCACATCGAGGCCTACCTCTCCAATCCCAGGGTGGCCGCCGCGGCGGGGGAGAAAGCCACCAGGCCATCCTGGGAGAGCATGGCCCGCAGGCAGTCCACTTTCCCTGCCGCGGACGCCTCGCCCGCCCGGCAATTGGTGACCAGCCTTCCCAGCGAGACCGATGAGGTCAAGCGCCTGTGGCGCTTCTTCGATAACGGGCGGTTTAAGAAACTCCGCGCCGGCGCGGCGGCGGTGGTGGCGCAGGATCCGGCCAACCTCCAGGCCCAGTTCCAGCTTGCCTCCGCGTTGCACAACCTGGAGCGGCATAGGGAGGCCATCCCGATCCTCGATCACATCATCGCCAGGGCCCCCGGCTGCATACAGGTCCACCTGACCAGGGGCATGGCGTTGCTGGACACCAATAAGATCGACGAGGCGATCATTGCCTTTGACCGGGCCGAGGTTATCGCCCCGGACCTGGACATCAACCTCAACCGGGGCATCGCCCTGTGCGACGCCGGGCGCTTTGACGAGGCGGAGCGGGACCTGTGGCTGGCCGCGGAGGGCCACCCCGAGGAGGGCAGCGCTTTCTATCACCTGGCCGCGGTCAACAGTCACCGCAACGCGCCGGGCATGGCCATCACCATGCTGCGCTTCGCTGCGCGCAACCGGGATCTGTTCCATGAGCGGTTCAGCCAGCGGGAGCTGATGCAGGAGCCCCTCTTCGAGCCCCTGTACAACGAGCCCCTCTTCGAGCGTTACGTGGCCTCCCTCCCCTCCAGGAGGCTGCAAAAGAAAAGGTGATCGTCATCCACCGCGACGCCGGGCAGCCCAGGCGAGAGCGGCGTGCAACGCAACAGCAGACTTCATCGGTCTTCGCTCATCTCCGGCGCGATCCCGAGGATCCGCTCCAGCAGGCTGCGGCGCATGGCGAAGCGGGAGAGGGTAGGCCAGTTGCGCTCCACGCACAGGTCATGGCTCGGGAGGCGGGCCCGGTAGGCCCGGAACTCGGGCGCGTCCATCACCGGATCGAAGAAGATGTCATCCAGGAGGGTCTCCTGGCTGAGCCGCTTCTTGAACAGGTAGGGGTCCCGGGAGGCGAAGCGCAGGGCCTCCACGGCGAGGGCTGGCTCCTTGCGCTGGGCATGAACCCAGGCGATGTCGTAGTAGGCGTTTCCATCGTACGGGGCCTTCTCCACCGCCTTCCAGAGGTCCCACTCCGAGTCGTCGAAGCGCAGGGCGAAGCAGAGGGCGATGCCCCTGTTGAGGTACACCTCATAGTCAGGGATCAGGATCTCGGCCCTGTCCAGGGCCCGGAGGGCCTCGTCAAAGCGCTTCATGTCGGACAGGAGGATGCCCGCCTCCAGGTGAGCCTTCCACAGGCCCGGCTCCTTCTGGATCACGGCCTGCAGGAGCTCCAGCGCGGCCTTCTCCTGCCGGATCTCCTTGAGCCCCATGGCCAGCAGGAACCTGGCCCGGGTGTCCTGTGGGTCGGCCGAGGTCCTGGCGCGAGCCGCCTTCACCACCTCCATATACGCCTCGTCATCCACCGAATCGCTGGAGTTACCCTCGAAGTTGGACCATAGCTCCCACAGCTCCGGGTCCGCCTTTAGCCACTTCTCCACCCGGGTGAGCTTGGGCGGCTTGCCCCCGAACAAGCCCTTGACCGCCAGCCGGCGGCCCATCTTCTCCCAGGGCGGTCGCTTCGGCGTGTCCCCCCTGGCGGCGGCCACCTTCGGGTCGGCCAGGTAGCGCGCCACCTCGGCTTCAAGCTTCTTCAGATCAACGGGCGCCTTGAGCAGGTGGAGGATCTCGGCTTTGAGCTTCTTGGAGGCGGTCTTCGCGGGATCGTTGTGGTAGATCTCCATGGCCAGCCCTGACCAGGTGAGTTTCTTCTGCTTGGCGTGGATCCTGAGAGCGCGGTGGGCCTGGACCAGCAACAAGGATTCGTGGTGGAGGGTCGTGGAGAGCGCCTTGCCGCCGGGGCTCTTGCTCGCCTTGATCTCGCCCTCTCCCTTGATGGCCTCCTTCAGTGGGACGCCGGCCTCCAGCGCCACGATCTCGGAGCCGCCCTTGGTGCGCTTGGGGTAAATGATGAAGGCCGGGCCCGCTGCCTTCACCTTCTGCTTGGCCAGGTGGACCTGGATGGCTGAGAAGATCCGCCTCAACTCCTTGCCAATTTCCTTGGGGGCAACCGACGCTTTGATCGTCAGGGCGGGCTGCTCCTTGAGCTCCTTGAGCTCAATCTTGTTGGGCCAGACCTCCTTGGCCTTCCCCTTGCACGCGGGCAAGGCGAGCAGGGCCAGGGCGAGCCCGCCCACCAGGAGCCGGCCGCGAAGAGCGTTATGGGTGGAAGGTCTGTGCATGGGACGGCTCCGAGTGTGGGGGGGTTCTCCTCGAAGATAAGCCTACTCGGCTTCAAGCTTCTCCGGATCAACGGGCGCCTTGAGCAGGTGGAAGATCTCGGCCTTGAGCTTCTTGGAGGCGGTCTTCGCGGGATCGTTGTGGTAGATCTCCATGGCCA
>CAZFPM010000217.1:0-10280 GCA_964520965.1 uncultured Myxococcales bacterium | reverse complement strand
GGACGCGGAAACCCGCTCGGAGTGGGCTCGATCGAGTTTTGGCACAGGACGAGGTGCCCGTGGGTACAGGATGGGTACAGGAGCCCGCCGGGCACCCTATTGGTGCCCGGCAAGTTCCCGTAATCACCCGATTCCTGAAAACTCCCGCTGGTGGACTCGAACCACCGACACGCGGATTAACAGTCCGCTGCTCTAACCAACTGAGCTAAGCGGGATCAGCTCACTCTCGAACGCCCGGAGGCGCGCGAGGGACGGTGGAGATACCCGAACCCGATCAGCGCTGTCAACTCGATTCCGACCGACTCTGGCCCCCGCCCGGGCCCTGGCTGTCCGGCGCCACGCTCGGCGCCGACGGCGGCGTCTCCGCCCGGCCGCGAACTCTCCCAGGCTCAGCCGCCTGGCTCGATCAACAACGTGTACCGGATCGCCTGCCCCTCGTCGTACGAGCCCACGTAGATCCGATACGTCCCCGCCACGAACTCGCCCGAGATCCGCGGGTTCTGGTCGTCGCCGTCATCGTCGTTACACCGCGTACCGTCCGGTCCGAGGATCACCAACGTCGTGTCCGAAGGCGCCTCCACCCGAATCGTCAGCTCCCCGTCCTCATCCAGCTCCAGCTCGTAAGAAGGCGAAGACGCGATCCACCCCGTACAAAACCCGTCTGCCGTGTTCCCGAAGCGCACCGCCCGAACATTCCCACCCGCAACCCCCGATACCCGAACCGTCCCCGCCCCACCGTTCTGAGCCAGCGCGGCAGACGGGAGCATCACCGCAACGATCGCGATCAGAGCCAGACCCGCCGGGACCCTCGCCGCGCCTCGCCCCCATCGCCGCACGTCTCCGCCCCCCAACCCGCGTCGGGAGAACCTCGATTCATCGTTCGGGCGCCACCCGCGACCTGCAGGAGCCCCCCCACCTTTGCGGCTCTCCTTCGCGCCTTTGCGCCTTTGCGCGAACCCAAATCGCCCCCCCCGGAAGCCAACGACAAGAGCGGAATCAAGCATCGATCAGTGCGGGAAGTCGGGCAGTTCGCGTCCTACCCACGTTACAACGGACGCGGCGGCAGGGAAATTCAAGACGACGAGCATCCTCGGGCTGTGTTATCAGAACCCCGTCAGCTCCCCCCGCGCTCCTATGCTCGGCTTCTCCATCGGCTCCACTGCCATCGACCCGCCCGTCGTCCTCGCTCCCATGGAGGGCGTCACGGACCGCGCCTTTCGTGGGCTGATCCGCGATCTCGGCGGCTGCGGGCTCACGGTGACCGAGTTCGTCTCGTCGGAGGGATTGACCCGCGACGTCCAAGACGCCTGGAAGATGGCCGAGCTCGATCCCGACGAGCACCCGGTGTCGATCCAGATCTACGGCCGCGATCCGAAGCGGATGGCCGAGAGCGCTCGCCATTGTCAGGCCCTGGGTGCGGACTTCGTCGACATCAACCTCGGCTGCCCGTCGAAACGGGTCACCAGCGGTTGTGCGGGGTCGGCGTTGATGCGCGAGCCGGCCCTGGCCGGGGAGATCTTCCGGGCCGTCGCCGACGCGATCGACATCCCGTGGACCGTGAAGATGCGGCTCGGGTGGAGTCTGGATGGCGTGAATGCGCCCGCGATCGCCGCCGACGCCGAGGCCGCTGGGGCGCAGATGGTCGCGGTGCACGGGCGCTCGCGGATGTGCGCGTACAAGGGGCGGGCCAACTGGGCGGCGATCGCTGCGGTGAAGGAAGCGGTGTCGGTGCCGGTGCTTGTCAACGGCGACATCATCGATGCAGACAGCGCCCGCGCTGCGCTCGCCGAGTCCGGCGCCGACGGGGTGATGGTCGGCCGGGGCGTGATGCGGGACCCGTGGGCGTTGGCGCGGATCGCGGCCGATCTCGGCGGCCGCCCGTTCGTCGAGCCGACGGCCGAGGACCGGCGCAAGCTGGTTGACGACTACCTGGATCGAATGGCGGAGGACGGTCCGCTCGGGCGCCGCGCACTGGCGAAACTCCGCAAGGTGCTCGGCTACTTCTCCAAGGGCATGTACGACGCCGCACGGTTGCGTCGCGAGATCCACGAGGTCGACACCATCGACGGCGCGCGGGCGGTGATCGACCGTTTCTTCGCCGTCCAGGTTCCGTTCCCGGAGATGTCCGCGGGCTGACCCCCGCGAGATGTCTCCGCCTTCAGCCGACGACCTTCTGGGTCGTGCGGAAGTGCAGCTTCGCGAGATTGCCGAGCGCGTCAGCGCCGTGCTCCTTCACGATCTTCCGCGCCGCGGCGAGGACCGGCGACCCGGCACCCTTGTGGAGTTTCACGTCGTGGTCGCGCTCCAGCTGCTCCATGCGGCGCAGGAACTCGGCCCGCGCGAATACCGACGCGCAGGCCACGGCGGGATCGTCCTCGGCCTTCGTTCGTTGCACGAAGCGACAGCGCTTTCCCCGCTCCTTGAGCTTCGGCCCGATGAGGTTCGCCTTGGCGAACTGGTCCGAGAGAATCAACTCGGCGTCGGCCTGCTCCAGGACGTTCTCGGCCGCGGTGGCGTGGCCCCAGGCCAGCAGGCGGTTCAGGTTGCCGATCTTGCCGTAGAGGTCGTTGTATTTCGGCGGCATCAGGACGACGCAGGCGAAGGGGACGACCGCGGCGATGTCCTTCTCGATCGCGCGGATCTTCTTGTCGGTGAGCGCCTTCGAGTCGGCGACACCGAGCTCGGCGAGGAGGGGGAGCTGGCTGGCGTCGACCCGGGCGGCAGCGACGATCAATGGGCCGAAGTAGTCGCCCTTGCCGCATTCGTCGACACCGACCCAGGCCGTCGGCGTCGGGTTGGGGAGTTTGGCGAGGGCGGCGGCGAAGGGTGTGGCGTCGCCTTCGACGCTCGTGGGGAGCTCGACCTGGCTGTCGCCCCCGGCGCGTTTCCTCACGGCGCCGCCGAGCTCTTCGAGCGCGAGGACCCACGCGTCGATACCGCGTCCCTGGAGGACGACCTTTCCCGACCGGTAGAAGGTGATGATCGCGTTCGGGTCACGACCCTGGAAGAACGCGTGCGGTGCGGACCGGAGTTCGAACCCTGCGGCGTCCAGCAGGCGACGAACTTCGTCGGCGCGGGTCTTCGCCAACCTGATCGAGACGGTAGATTGGGCCATCGAGTGCTGCCTGGCGGTGGCGTGGGGGAGGGCAGGTATGCCGCTCGACCGCACCGAAGTAAAGCGCCGGCGACGCCTGGAATCCCCCGCGGGAGGCGAGGCCCGGCCCGCCGGGCAGGTCTCGCTGGGACGGCAAAAACGCGAACGCCCCCGCCGCAACAGCGACGGGGGCGCGCGAAGAGCGCGGTGTGCCGATCAGGGCTCGGGTTCCTCGGGGAAGCCGATGGAGAGGACGTAGAAGTCGACGGCGCGGCTGGCGAAGCCTCGGACCTCGATCTCGTAATCACCGGCTCCGAGAGCCTCTTCGATCAACGAGCAGAGGCCAACGCCTCCGTCGTCGTTCGTCATCAACTCGGTGCGAGCGCCTTCTCCGTCGATGCTCGACAGGGTCAGGAACGTGTCGCCGGGGCAGTCGCCCTCGCCGTCGCTGGTCTCGATCGTCACGAGCGCGCCGGCCTCATCGACACTGAAGCGGTACAGGTCGCTCTCGAGGGAGCCGAAGCCCGACGCGAAGTCGCCGCCGGTGCCGACATCGATCCACGCGTCGTAGACCAGCGTCACGTCGTCGACCGCCTCGCCGCCGAAGCCGCGGACGTGCAGCGCGTACGTCCCGGGGCCGAGATCCACGTCGAGCAGCGAGCAGGTGTTGGTGCCGCCGTCGTCGTTTTCGTCGACGAGCACCGGGCCGTCGTCACCACCGAGCTCGTAGAGGTCGAGTACGGTGTCGACACCCTCCGAGTCACAGCCCACGCCCACGGTCTCGAAGAACACGTTGGTCGTGTCGTGACCGACGGAGAACGTGAAGACGTCGTAGCCGTCCTCGCCGAAGCCCGCCGCGTAGTCGCCACGGTCGCGGAGCGCCGTGTCGACCGTGCACACGGCGGAGCAGTCATCGTAATCGTCGACGTTGCCGTCGTCGCACTCCTCGCCGTCGGAGAGGACGCCGTCGCCGCAGCCGGGGTCGGCGAAGAACAGGTCGACGAAGTAATCGTCGATGGCCGAGCCGCCCAATCCCGTGACGTCGAGCTCGTAGGTCCCGGGCTCGAGAACGACGCCGAGCGCCGAGCAGACGCCGGGGCCGCTATCGTCGTCTTCGGCGACCAACTCGCGGACCCCGCCGAGCTGGAAGAGCTCGATGTA
Source organism: uncultured Myxococcales bacterium (assembly GCA_964520965.1). GTDB lineage: Bacteria > Myxococcota_A > Bradymonadia > REDH01 > REDH01 > CAZFPM01. The sequence continues at coordinate 6,025 of CAZFPM010000217.1, read as the reverse complement.
GGTGTCGCCGGGGCAAGTGCCCTCACCGTCGCTGGTCTCCGCCGAGAACGCCAGATCGCCTTCCACGACGAAGCGGAAGTGGTCGGCGTGGTCCGTGGTGAACCCACCGGCGTAGAGGCCGTCGCCGGCCGTCTCGACGTAGTCCTCCACGACCAGCGTGTAGGCGTCGACCGCGCCGGCGGAGAAGCCGTTGACCACCAGGACGTAGAGGCCGGGATCCATCGCCAGGTCGAGGCGAGAGCAGCGGCCCCCGGCGGGATTGTCATCGTTGAAGGCGAACAGGCTGAGTTCACCGGTGATGGGATCGACCGTGTTGAGAGTCAGCACGGTGTCGAACCCGCCGCAGAGCGTCTCGGCGGTGAACGTGGCGTCCGGCTCGTGGACCCGGAAGTAGTAGTAGTCCACCTCCCCGGCGCCGAAGCCGCCTGCGTACTCACCACCACCGTCGATCGGGGTCTCTGTCTCGCACGTGGCGCCGCAGCCGTCACCGGGGATGACTCCGCCATCGTCGCAGTCCTCGCCGTCCTCGAGCAGCGTGTTGCCGCACACGTCTTCGATGATGCACTCGAAGTTGCACCCGTCGCCGTCGTCGCTGTTCCCGTCGTCGCACTGCTCGTCGAGGGCAGGCTGGAGCGTGCCGTCGCCGCAGAACTCCACGACGCAGACGTCGTTGCAGCCGTCGCCGGGAGTGGTGTTCCCGTCGTCGCAACCCTCGCCATCTTCGAGGAATCCGTTGCCGCAGCCGGCGTCGGTCCCGAAGGCAACGCTCAGCGTGTAGGGGATGAGGTCGCCGCCGCTGAAGCCCTCGACCTGCAGCTCGTAGTCGCCAGCCTCGAGGTCGAGCTCCAGCAACGAGCAGAGGCCGGTGCCGCCGTCATCGTCGGCGGCCACGGGGGCCTCGTCGCCATCGACCAACCAGAACCGCGTGTCGTCCTCGCAGCCGCCGCCATGGCTGGTCTGCAGGCGCACGTGCTCGGTCCCCTCGAGGGTGAACAGGTAGTAGTCGAACTCGTCACGATTGGTGGCACCGAAGAACGAGCCGCCGGCGTCGATGTCGACCCAGAGGTCGGCAGTCAGGACCAGGAACGGCATCGGGGCGGCGCCGAAGCCGCCGACGGCCACCTCGTAATCGCCGGGGGGCAGGCTGAGCTGGAGCTCGGAGCAGAGCTCGACGCCCCCATCGTCGTTCGAGTCGACGAAGACCAACCCTTCGACGGTGTTCTCGTACACCTCGATGACGGTGTCGCCGGGGCATCCGCCGTCGCCGTCGCCGGTGAAGAGCAGCACGTTCGTCGGGTCGTTGTGAACCGTGAACGTGTAGGTGATGGTTCCCTCGGGGCCGAAGCCGCCATCGAAGTCGCCGCTACCGTCGATGGCTCGGCCCTCCTCGTAGCAGACCGCGTTGCACCCGTCGCCGTCGGCCGTGTTTCCGTCGTCGCACTCCTCGGGCGGGGTCTCCAACTCACCGTTACCGCAGACGGACTCGAACAGGCACGCTGCCGAGCATCCGTCGCCGTCGTCGGTGTTTCCGTCGTCGCACTCCTCGCCCTCGTCGACGCGACCGCTGCCGCAGAAGATCTCGATCACGCAAAGGGCCGAGCACCCGTCGCCGTCGTCGGTGTTTCCGTCGTCACACTCCTCGCCCTCGTCGAGGACGCCGTCGCCGCAACCGGGCTCGATGGTGCAATCCGCGGCGCATCCGTCGCCGTCGTCGGTGCCGCCGTCGTCACACTCCTCGGAGGGAGCGACGATGCCGTCGCCGCAGACGGTCGGCGTGATGTTGAGCACGAACTCACCTCCGCCGGCGCCGAAGCCGTCGATGACGATGATGTACGTCGTCCCCTCGCTGACGTCCCACGAGATGCTCGACTGGACCGTGCCGCCGCTGTCGTCGTTGCAGACGATCTCCGTGCCGCCGTCGGGGCAAGCGTCGAAGAGGCGGATCACGGTGTCGTAGGCGGAGCCGAACGTGTCGAAGATGTACGTGCCGGTCGTCGGAGCGGTCCAGGCGTAGCCGAGATCGGGCGCGCCGGTGAGGCCACAGGTGCCCTCGAACGTGCTCGTGCCGCCCGCGGTCGTGCCGGTGATCACGCTCTCGCCCACCGAGCCGCCGAGGTGCGCGGCCGTGCAGGCCGGGGTCTCGTAGGTGCAGTCGGCGGCACATCCGTCGCCGTCGTCGGTGTTCCCGTCGTCGCACTCCTCGCCCTCTTGGACCGTACCGTCACCACAGGCCGTCTCGACGGTGCAGTCGGCGGCACATCCGTCGCCGTCGTCGGTGTTCCCGTCATCGCACTCCTCGCCCTCGTCGACGGTGCCGTCGCCGCAGGTGGTCTCGATGGTGCAGTCGGCGGCGCATCCGTCGCCGTCGTCGGTGTTCCCGTCGTCGCACTCCTCTCCCTCATCGACGAATCCGTCACCGCAGGCGACCTCGGTGCAGCGGTCGTTCTCGGGAATGCACTGCGCGCCGATCACCACGTCGTCCTCGTTGACGATGTCGACGCAGGCCTCGCCCTCGACGCAATCGTCGTCACCGTTCTCCGTGCAGTCCGTCGTGCAGAAGGCTCCATCGGCCAGCTCGATGCACCACGAGTCGTCACCAGCGCAGTCTTCGTCGACCTCGCACTCGTCGCACGGTCCGCCCGGCTCGTCCGTGCAGTCGGCGGCGCATCCGTCGCCGTCGTCGGTGTTTCCGTCGTCGCACTCCTCTCCCTCGTCGACGGTACCGTCCCCACATTCCGGCTCGGCGTCCGGCTCGGTGTCGGGCTCGGTGTCGGGCTCGGTGTCGGGCTCGGTGTCGGGCTCGGTGTCGGGCTCGGTGTCCGGTGCGGTGTCCGGTGCGGTGTCGACGCCGGTGTCCGGGCGGTCGCCGTCGCGCGAGACGTCGGTGCCGCCGGTGTCGCTGCCGCCGGTGTCGTCCCCGGGCGTCGTGTCGGTCCCCTCGTCAGTCGTGCTGCAGGCAGCGAAGACGAGGAACACGGCCGAAGCCGCCAGGAGTGGCGTCTTCGTGCGAAGGCGCTGGAAGAGGTCGTACATCGTGTCTCCGGTGGTTTTGGACAAAAGGAACCCGCATCCCCAGGGCGCGGAACTGCTGACCACCGAGCCTCCCTAATCGGATGTGCAACGGAATGAAAGTCCCTGGCGCAATGTCCCCGCAGGCACGCTCCGCTTCGAGAGTCGCCGTCAGCCGCGGCCTCCGGCGGAGCGAGACGCCCCAGCCGCGGCCTCCGGCGGGAGCGAGACGCCCCAGCTGCGTTGACGGTCGTGCCGCATCGGCATAGAGCAGAGCCCACTGGAGCCGATTCCCCGAACCGAGCCAGAGAGCCGTCGATGCCGTCGTTCGATGTCGTGTCCGAAGTCGATCTCGCCGAGTTCACCAACGCGGTGAACCAGGCGCGCAAGGAGATCACCAACCGCTACGATTTCCGCGGCACGGGCACCACCGTCGAGCAGAACGGTGCGCTGCTGACCGTGACGACCGAGAGCAAGAACAAGCTCGAGGCCTGCCACGAGATCATCCGCGCCAAGGCGACTCGCCGCGGCGTTCCCGTCGCCAACATGAGCTACGGGAAGCCCGAGTCCGCCAGCGGCAACAAGGTGCGCCAGGCCATCACCCTTCTCGAGGGGATCGACAGGGACCAGGCCCGGCGGGTGGTCAAGACGATCAAGGACGGCGGGTTCAAGAAGGTGCAGGCCTCGATCCAGGGGGAGACCGTCCGCGTCACCGCCCCGAAGCGGGATACGCTCCAGCAGGTCATCACCCTGTTGAAGTGCGAGGACTTCGGGATCGCGCTCCAATACAAGAACTTCAGGCAGTAGGACGTCCGTGTTCCGCAAGGTCCTCATCGCCAACAGGGGCGAGATCGCCCTGCGAATCACCCGCGCTTGCCACGCCGTGGGCGCCCGGGCCGTCGCCGTCTACTCGCGTGCCGATGCGGACTCGCCCCATCTCGAAGAGGCCGACGAGACGATCTGCATCGGTCCCGGCGCCGCATCGGAGAGTTACCTCGACCAGGACGCCGTCCTCCAGGCCGCGCTGCAGACCGATTGCCAGGCCCTGCACCCCGGCTACGGCTTCCTCGCGGAGAATGCCCGGTTCGCTCGCCGCTGCGCCCAGCAGAAGCTGACCTTCGTCGGCCCCTCGCCGGCCTCGATCGTCGCGATGGGCGACAAGGCCACGGCGCGAGAGACCATGCGCGCCGCCGGCCTCCCCGTCATGCCCGGCTCTGACGACGTGCTCCCCGACGTCGTCGCCGCCCGGGCCATGGCCGACGAGCTCGGATACCCCGTTCTCCTCAAGGCGACAGCGGGCGGCGGCGGAAAGGGCATGCGTCGGTGCAACGGGCCCGACGAGCTCGCCGCCGCTTTCGCCGAAGCCGCTCGCGAGGCCGGAAAGGCCTTCGGTAACGCCGATCTCTACATGGAGAAGTACATTCTCGGCGGGCGGCATATCGAGTTCCAGATCCTCGCTGATCACTACGGCAACGTCGTGCACCTCGGCGAGCGCGAGTGTTCGATCCAGCGGAACCACCAGAAGCTCGTCGAGGAGGCACCGGCCTCCCGATTCGATCCCACCGTGCGCGCCGACCTTGGCGAGCGCATTCGCGAGGCCGTGCGCGCCATCGGCTACCACAACGCCGGGACGGTCGAGTTCCTCATGGACGCCGACGGCAACCTCTACTTCATGGAGATGAACACGCGCATCCAGGTCGAGCATCCCGTCACCGAGGCAGTCACCGGGGTCGATCTGGTCGCCTGGCAGCTCCGGATCGCAGCCGGCGAACGTCTCGACATCGCCCAGGAGGACATCCGCTGGCAGGGGCACGCCTTCGAGTGCCGCATCAACGCCGAGGATCCCGCCCACGGTTTCCGCCCGGCCCCGGGGGTCGTCACCGAGCTCGTCCGGCCGGACGGGGACGGGGTCCGATTCGACTCCCACGTGCGGGGCGGCTACCGGATTCCACCGTTCTACGACTCGATGATCGCCAAGTTGATCGTGCACGCGGCCGATCGAGAAGCCGCTGTCGCAGCGACCCGTGCGGCGCTCGGCGAGACATCGGTCACCGGAGTGCCGACGACGCTCGCGCTGCACGAAGCGGTCTTCGCGGAGCCGGACTTCGCGCGCGGAGTCTACGACTGCCAATATCTGCCGGCCCACCCCGAGATCCTGGAGTCCCTCGACCCCAACCGGGCCTAGCCCGGGCACAGCCCCCGCAGCAACCCGCCAATGGCCAAGGTCATCCTCGAACCGATCGGCGCCCCCCTCCAGGTCGAGTCTCGCGACCGGACGGAAGCCATGCGCATGCTCGACGAGCAGCTCACCGAGCGGCGTGCCGGGGTCCACGCCGGCTGGGGAGACAAGTACCGGGAGCGCGTGCACGCGAAGGGCAAGATGACGGCCTGGGAACGCGTCACCTACCTCGCCGACGACCCGGACCGGGTCCGCTCGGTCAATACGTTCGTCAACTGGGGGGACGATTTCGGGGGCCGCACCTCCCCCTCGGCCGGAGTGATCACCGCGTTCGTCCCCGTCGCTGGCCGTTGGACCGTCGTGATCGCCAACGACAACACCGTCGCTTCGGGCTCCTGGTGGCCCCGGACGCCCGAGAAGATCATCCGCGCGCAGGAGATCGCGCTTCGTCTCCGCGTTCCCGTCCTCTACCTGGTCGACTGCTCCGGTCTCTTCCTCCCCGAGCAGGGAAAGACCTTTCCCGGAAAACGCGGCGCCGGACATATCTTCGCCAAGAACAGCGTGCTCTCTGCGGCTGGCGTGCCCCAGGTCGCTGGCGTGTTCGGCGATTGCATCGCTGGCGGCGGCTACATGCCGATCATCTCCGACACCGTCTACATGACGGAGCAGGCGTACATGGTCATCGCCGGTGCCGCGTTGATCCAGGGCGCCAAGAGTCAGAATCTCAGCTCCCTCGACATCGGTGGCGCCGACGTCCACGTCCACCTGTCGAACTGCGCCGACTACCGCGCGCCCGACGACCAGACCTGCCTCGACCGCATCCGCGGTGAGGTCGAG
>CAZFPM010000216.1:0-10317 GCA_964520965.1 uncultured Myxococcales bacterium | reverse complement strand
CCGAGGCCCTCCTCGAGTTCGAGGTGCTGGATGCCGAGGAGATCGAGCTCGTCCTCGCCGAGCGCCTCGAAGAGCTCCGCGATCAACGAGCGTCTCGAGAACGGGACGCCAAGGCTCGCCGGCATCCGTTGCCCGGGTTCGCCTCCCAGGAGGAACGCGACTCCCGCACTCCGATCGAGACCGGCTCGAACCTCACGCCGGCGCAGGCGACCGGGGGCAGTGAGGGCTGACCTCCGGCTCCGTCACCGACGCGGCGTCCTCGAACTCGAAGACCGCTTCGCGGTGATGGGTATTCTCAACGTCACGCCGGACTCGTTCTCCGACGGCGGCCGCTTCGCTTCCGGTGACGACGCCATCGAGGAAGCTCAGCGCATGGTGGCTCGAGGGGCCGACGTGATCGACGTCGGCGGCGAGAGCACGCGTCCCGGTGCGACGGTCGTTCCCGTCGACGAGGAGCTGCGCCGGGTCGTGCCCGTCATCGCCGGGCTCCGCGCCGTGAGCAACGTGGTGATCTCGGTCGACACGACCAAGGCAGCCGTGGCCGGCGCCGCCGTCGCCGCGGGAGCCGACATCGTCAACGACGTCAGCGGGTTCGATTTCGACTCGGAGATGGCGACGACCTGCGCGCGACTGGGCGCCGGATGTGTCCTGATGCACACGCCGGCGCGACCGGACGAGATGGATCGGCACGCCAACTACGAAGACGTGGCGTCGGAGGTCGTGCAACATCTCCTCCGGTGTCGGCGACTGGCGACCGACGCCGGGATCCCCGGTGACGCGATCGCCCTCGACCCCGGGTTCGGATTCGGCAAGACGCCAGCGCAGAATTACGCGCTGTTGGCGCAGACGCAGCGGCTGGCCGATCTCGGGAGCCCCATTCTCGTCGGAGTCAGCCGCAAACGCATGATCCGCGCGGCCGTGGGCGACGATCCGGCGGCGGTCGAACACGGCTCGACCGCCGCCAATGTCGCGGCTCTGCTCGCTGGCGCGAGCGTCGTTCGGGTCCATGATGTAGTCGCCGGACGAGCTGCGGCAGACGTCGCCATGCGGGTGCTCCGAGGGCGCCCCGCGAGTGCGCTCCCGGGCGATTCGAGTCGCGGGGGATCCCGCACGACTTGATCCGGGCGAGCGTTGGGCTAAAGACTGGAGCCCACGAAGGAGTCGATGTTCTCAGGCCTGCAAGAAGCGCTCAGCATCTTCTCGACGTTCGACCTGATTCTGTCGATCGCCGATTTCGTGCTCGTATACCTGCTGATCTACCAGGTGCTCCTGGTGATTCGCGGGACACGCGCCGTGCCGGTGCTCGTCGGACTGCTTCTGGTGATCGTGGGGTATTTCGTCTCGAAGGACGAGTACCTCGGTCTGTCGACCCTCCACTGGCTCCTCGACAAGTTCATCGCGTCGTTCATCCTGGTGATCGTCGTGCTCTTCCAGCAGGACATCCGGCGCGGACTGTCGCACTTCGCCAAGAGCCGCTTCTTCCGCGGCGGCCTGTCGGCCAGCCAGGGCGCGCAGCTCGTCGAGGAGCTCGTGCGCTCGGCGAGCCTGTTGTCGCGCAACCGGATCGGAGCGCTCATCGCCATCGAGCGCGACGGCGACCTCGGACAGTATGCGGAGGAGGCGATCAAGCTCGACGCCGTGGTCACCAACGAGGTGCTCTACGCGATCTTCAACCCCGCCAACGCCAACCCATTGCACGATGGAGCGACCATCCTGCGCGGTGATCGCATCGTGGCTTCGGGCTGCTTCCTTCCGCTGACGACGAATCCGCGGGTCGACAAGACGCTCGGGACGCGACACCGCGCGGCGATCGGACTGACGGAGGAGACGGACACGGTGGTCCTCGTCGTCTCGGAGGAGACCGGCATCGTGTCGGTGGCCCTATCGGGCAGGTTGAGTCGAAACCTCGACGCCAACGCGCTCCGTGAGCTTCTCCACGCCGTGCTCGGCACCCCGGCCAGCCGCACCGACGGCAGGTCGCGGCGCCCGTCGATGCCACAGCCCACGGTCGACGCCGCAGGAGACTCCTGATGCGCATCCGGCCGGCAGAGAACCTGCACCTGAAGGTCATCAGCGTCACGATGACGTTCATGCTCTACTTCTTCGTGATCAGCGAGAAGGAGAAGACCCGTGAGTTCACCCTCGCGATCGAGGTCGGACAGCTCCCAGCCGGGTACGCCCTGCTGAGCGAGCTTCCCGACGTGCGCGTCGCCGTCACCGGCAGCGCGCGTGGCTTCGCCCGACTCGACAGCGAAGCGCTTCGCGTGCTGACCCTCGACGTCCGCCGCCCAGACCAGACCCGGTGGGAGATCCGCGAAGACGATCTCGACCTCCCGCGGCACTTCACCATCGAGTCGATCGAGCCCCGCTGGGTCGAGATCGCCCTCGACCGGCTCGTGGAGCGCGAGGTCGTCGTGCGGCCGAACATCCGCGGCGAACCGGCGCGCGGCTACGAGATCACCGAGACGCGGGTCGAGCCGGCGAGCGTCTCCGTCAGCGCACCGGCGTCGTACTTCCCGGAGATGGACGCGGTCTTCTCGGAGTGGATCGACATCTCGGACTCGAACCAGACGGTCGCAGCCGACGTCGGCCTGCTGATCCAGCGCCCCTACGTCCATTACGCGGCCGACACCCAGTTCCAGGTGACGGTGGAGATCGAGGCCCAGTTCGAGACCCGCCTGCTCGAGGGCGTCCCGATGCACACCACGGGTGCGAACACCGAACGGTGCTCCCTCGACGTCGCATCGATCAGCGTGCGCATCAACGGCCCCAAATCCCTCGTGCAGGCGGTCGAGCCGTACGACATCTTCGCCGCAATCGACTGCGCGCCCTTCCTGGAGTCGGGCCCGGGCCTGTACACCCCGACGCCGATCGTCCGCAACCTCGCGAGCCCGATGGAGGTGGTGGAAACGGAGCCGCACGTGGTGCAACTGACCGTGTCGCCGCCACCGGAGCCACCGGCCGACGGTAGCGGCGACCTGCCGGTTCCGGGATCGAACCGGTGACCCCCAACTGGCGCCAGCCGCACATCTCCCGCGATCGCGGGTGACTCGATTGCGTCTGTAGCGCCCCCCACCGAGACAGAAATGCGGAAGTACTTCGGCACCGACGGAATCCGCGGCTGCGCCAATCGCCCGCCGATGACCGTAGAGACGGCACTGCGACTCGGTCGCGCCGTCGCTGCGACGTTCTCGCGAGGTCAACACCGCGCCCGGGTCCTCGTCGGAAAGGACACCCGCCTGAGCGGCTACATGATCGAGGCGGCGCTCGTGGCCGGCATCACCAGCACCGGCGCCAACGTCACGACGCTCGGGCCGCTGCCCACGCCGGGCATCGCGTTCCTGACCACGAGCATGCGAGCCGACGCCGGGATCGTGATCAGCGCCTCGCACAACCCGTTTCGGGACAATGGCCTCAAGGTCTTCGGCCGCGACGGGTTCAAGCTGCCCGATGCCGTCGAGCTGGAGCTCGAGGCCCACATGGACGAGGATCCCGACCACTTCCTCGCCCCGGGGGAAGATCTCGGACGCGCGAAGCGAATCGAGGACGCGAACGGTCGATACGTCACGTTCCTGAAGACGCTCCTGCGATCCGACTTCGATCTCGAGGGGCTCAAGATCGTCGTCGATTGCGCCAACGGCGCGGCGTACAAGGCGGCGCCGACCCTCTTCCGAGAGCTCGGCGCTGATGTGATCGACATCGGCACCTCGCCGAACGGTACGAACATCAACGACGGATGCGGCAGCCTGCACCCGGAGACCGCCGCCGAGGCTGTGCGCACACACGGCGCAAGCCTTGGCGTCACCCTCGACGGCGACGCCGACAGGCTGATCCTCATCGACGAGCACGGCAAGGTCATCGACGGCGACGCGGTCATGGCCCTGTGCGCGCTGGAGATGCACCGGCACGAAGAGCTCAACCACGGCCGCTTCGTCACCACCGTGATGAGCAACATGGGGCTGGAGAAAGCCGTCGAGCCTCACGGAGTCGAGGTCGTACGCACCAACGTCGGCGACCGCTATGTCGTCGAGCGCATGCGGGCCGACGGACTGAATTTCGGCGGAGAGCAGTCCGGGCACCTGATCTTCCTCGACCACGCCACCACCGGCGACGGGCTGGTGGCAGCGCTGCAGACGCTGAACGTGATGATCGGTCGCCAACGGCCCCTCAGCGAGCTCGCGTCCGTGATGACCCGCTACCCGCAGATCCTCGTCAATCGCATGGTGCGCAGCAAACCGCCGCTGTCGGAGCTGCCGACCGTGCAGGCCTGCATTCGCGCCGGAGATCAGAAGCTCGCTGGCGACGGTCGAATCCTCGTCCGCTACTCCGGCACCGAGCAGAAGGCGCGAATCATGGTCGAGGGTGCCGACACCGAGGTGATCTCGACGGTCGCCAACGACATCGCCGAGGCTTTCGGCGACGATGTCGGATTCCTGGAGGACTGATGATGCCGCGCCCGAAGCTCGGAGTGAACGTCGACCACGTCGCCACGCTGAGGCAGGCGCGCGGCACCGACTATCCAGACCCGGTCGACGCGGCTCGGATCGCCGAGAACGCCGGCGCCGACCAGATCACGGTCCACCTGCGGGAAGACCGACGCCACATCGTCGATCGCGACGTGCACCTGCTGCGCAAGGTCGTCCAGACCCGCCTGAACCTGGAGATGGCGGCGACAGACGAGATGGTCGGGATCGCCCTCGAGATCCGCCCGGACATGGTCACGCTGGTGCCCGAGCGCCGCGAGGAGAGAACGACCGAAGGCGGACTCGACGTCGTCGCCGGTGCGGAGGCGCTCCGACAACGGATCGCCCGCCTGTCCGACGCCGGGCTCGTCGTCAGCTTGTTCATCGACCCCGACGAAGGACAGATTCGAGCGACCCGGTCCGTCGGCGCCCCGATGATCGAGCTTCACACCGGTGATTACGCCGACACCACCGAAGCCGCCGACCGCGATCGGGAGTTCGGCGCGATCGCAGGCGGCGCCCGATTCGCCGATGAGATCGGACTGGTCGTCGCCGCCGGCCACGGGCTTCATCGCGACAATCTGGCGCCGCTGCTCGAAATCGACACCATCGTCGAGTACAACATCGGACACAGTATCGTGGCCCGGGCGGTCTTCGTGGGGTTCGAGCGAGCGGTGGGCGAGATCCTCGACGTGCTCGATCGAGGCCGCGACCAACAGGCTGGCTGATGCGAATCGTCAACGCTGAGCAGATGCGGGCGCTCGACGCCCAGACCATCGACGAGCTCGGGATTCCCGGCATCGTGCTGATGGAACGTGCGGCCCTCGGAGTCGTGGAGGCCATTCGCGACCGTTTCCCGGTTCCCGCGCGGGCCGCTGTGCTCGTCGGTCCGGGAAACAACGGCGGTGACGGCTCGGCCGCCGCGCGGCTGCTCCACCAGCTGGGGTGGCACGTCTCGATCCTGCTCGCGAGCGACGCGGAGACGTTGATCGGCGACGCGGCCGCCAACCTCAGGGTCGCCGAGCGCCTCGGCCTCGAGATCATCCGCCACGACGACATCGTGGTAGGGGGCATCCTCCAGGCTGCCGATGTCTGGGTCGACGCCCTGCTCGGGACCGGGCTCGACAGGGCCCCGCGCGGACCGGTCGACGAGCTGTTGCGGCAGGCCGCCGAGTTCCAGCTCGATACCGACCCGTGGATAGTCGCGGTCGATATCCCCAGCGGCGCCGTCGCCGACACGGGTGCATGCCCCGGATCGGTCATGCGGGCGTCCTGCACCGTGACCTTCGCCCTGCGGAAGTGGGGACACGTGCTCCCGCCGGCGCGAGTACTGGTCGGCGACCTGCGGGTGGTCGACATCGGCATCCCGAATCGCTTCGCCGACGAGCTCGGCGGCGTCGCAGCCTTTATCGATCAGAACGCTGCGCGCTCACTCTGGGCACCGATCCCCGTCATCGCGCACAAGGGCATGCTCGGACACGTGCTCGTCATCGGAGGCAGCGACCTGACGCCGGGGGCGGCGATTCTCGGCGCCGACGCCGCGCTCCACGCCGGCGCCGGCCTCGTCACCGTCGCCGGGTCCAAATGGATGCGTCTCTCGGTCGTCGCGCACCGTCCGGAGCTGATGACCCTCGACCGCTCCGAGATCGAGGACGGTGTCCCCGACGTCTACGACACGGTCGTCTTCGGTCCTGGGCTGGGTCAGTCGAGCTATACGCGCAATCTGCTCGAACAGGTCGTGCAGACCATCGGAGACCGGCCGATGGTCATCGACGCCGACGGCCTCAACGTGCTCGCGGAGGCTCCGGTCGACGACATGCCGTCCAACGTCGTTCTCACGCCGCACCCCGGGGAGCTCGCCCGCCTGCTCCGCGAGGACATCGCCGCCGTGGTCGACGACCTGGTCGCCGCCACAATCCGCTGCGCCGCGCTCCACGGCGCGGTCGTCGTCGCCAAGACCGCCGGCGCGGTCATCGTCGGCGACGACATCGCGTTCGTCGACGGCGGCGACCCCGGCATGGCGACCGCCGGGTCTGGCGATGTGCTGGCCGGCATCATCGGCGCCCTTTCCGTGCGCCTCGCCATCGAGGACGCGGCGGGGCTCGCCGCATGGCTGCATGCCGCCGCGGGGCGCAACGCCGCACAACACCGGGGCTCGGCATCGCTCGTGGCCGGCGCGATCATCGATGCACTCCCGACCGCCTTCGGCGAGCTCGAGGGGCGCAGCGGGTGAGACGGCCGCCGCGATCGCGGGTGGCGCGCACCCTCGTCTTGCTCGCAACCGCGATCGCGACCATCGCGGCCACCTGCGACAACCAGGATCTGTCCGGCAGCTTCGTCATGCAGGTCGACGACCGGGCCAGCCGCGAGGTCCGCGCTTTCCGCCAACCCTATATCGGGCGCATCACCCTCGACTTCGGGCTGACCAACACCAGCGCCGACGCGGCCACGTTCGACATCACCGTGCAGGCCCAGACCACCGGCGAAATCGACGGCGACTCCTGCGACGTCGCACGCCACGGAAGGGCGTTGTTGCTCACCGCGGTAGCCGACGACCAGGGGGCGCCGGCCGACGACGAAGCCACCGACATCGGACGCTCCCTCGACCGGCTCTACGAGGTGTCGAATCCGACGGACGACGGCTGGGTCGAGTTCCGGATTCGGCGACCGAGCACGTACCGGGTGTACACCGGACCCGACACGAACGTCCGACTCTTCTCCGACGGCTTGTCGGAGATCGATCCCATCGCGTGGGAGCCCGATCTGGCCTCCTGCTCCGAGCTGTCAGCCGCCGCCGTCTTCGAGCTCGACGACGGGACGTACCCACTCCGCATCTCCACCAACGGCGCGCGGGGCACCTTCCTCGTCGAAGAGGCCTGCACATCGGTCCGCACCGTGCCACGCACCTGCCCGGGGACCGCAGCGTCGATCGAGGTCCGAGACCCCATCACCCTAGACGCCGACGGGTTCGTCTCCGGTCGCGTCAGCGCGAACCAGCTCGGGATCGGCGACCAGGCCGTCATCGGTCTGGAGTGCGCCGAGTCGTCGCCCGGCTGCTCGGCCGATCTCCAGATGTTCTTCCTCGTCGAACAGCTGGAGTGCCGCACCGACAACGACTGTTCCAACGTCTCCGAGTGCAGCGAAGACGCCTACTGCCTGCGGGTCGCCGATCGGGGCTGCGCGACCGCCGGAGGCGCGCCGGTCGAGGGTCCGGTGTGGCCGCTCGGCGTGGCCCTTCTCACGCTCGCCGCGAGGCGACGTCGATGAAACGCATCCTCTGCGGCATCTTGATCGCCGGGTCGCTGTGTGCGGCCGCTCCGCTGCTTGCGGCCGACCTTCGACCGCAGGTGTTCTTCCAGCCGGGCGTGTCGACCAACCGATTCACCGGCGACGTCGGTCGCTTCTCTTCCGGCAGTGTCGGCGTACACGCGACCCAGGGGGTGCAGTTCGGCTCCCTCGGCGCACACCTGACGCTGGGCACCGACTACTACCTCACGAATCAACCTCCGCCCCCGTACACCCGCGGGCTGCAGACCTTCTCGGTCAGTCCCGGGTTGCGTTTCGCGCTGCCCGTCGAGACCGTGCGCCCCATCATCGGAGTCGAGTACACGAACCTCGGTGTCGTCTCGAACGCGCTGAATCGATTCACCGGAAACCGCCTCAACTACAACGCCATCGGGACCTCGGTCGCGGCTCGATGGGAGTCCTTCATGCCGCTCTTCTTCGAGCTCGGTTTCTCCGCCCGCTATTTCGTCGACATGCGGAACCCCACCGCGAGCTACCGCTTCTCCCTGTCGATCGGGCTCGCGGGCACCCTCTGATACGGTCCTTCAGCGGGTCACCCCGATTCCGACTCGTCCGAACCGCCTCCGGCCGGGCGGTACAACGACTTCGCGTCACGCCCGAGCGCGGCGGCGAGGGCATCGGCCATCGCTCGAATCGGGGCTCGGACCCCTGTCCAGAGGGCGAACGAAGCTGCACCCTGGTGCAGGAGCATCGCTGCCCCGTCCAGGCGACGAGCGGAAGCCGGTCCTCGCGTCAAGAAGGACGTCGGCCGACGGGAGTACGTCAGGTCGAGCAGGCAGACGTCCGGACACGCCGCCGACCAGGGCAACGCACCGAAGACCGACGACGCACCGCCCGAGGCGCCAAGCTGCGCGGAGGTGGCCTGTACGACCAGGGTCGACTCGGCCAGCGCGGACGCCAGCAGCGGCGCAGCTGCCCCCTCTCCGCCAGGCCACGCGGTCGTGCGAATCTCCATTCGGTCCGAGAACCGGGCTGCCAACTCTGCCGCTCGCTCGAGATCGCGGTTGACGACCAGAGCCGAGGCGCCGCAGTCGGACAACGCCGCCAGAACCGAGGCCGACGCTCCACCCGCCCCGAGAACCAGCGCCGGGCCGGACTCGGCGCTCCACTCGAGGAGGTCCAACGACGCGGCGATACCGACCACGTCTGTGTTCTCGGCGATCAGGCAGCCGTCGCGTCCGACCCAGGTGTTCGCGGCTCCGGTCACCGACACGGCGTCACTGGTCTCGTCCGCCATCCGAGCGGCGACGGCCTTGTGCGGTACGGTGACGTTGGCCCCGCCGATGGCGCCGGCTCGGACGGCTTCTGCGGCGGCGCGCATCCCATCCACGTCGACGCGCCGCAGCGCGTACGTCGTGGGGGAGCCGATCGCGCGCAAGCCGGCGTTCTGGAAGGTCGGCGAAAGCGAGTGGTCGACGGGGTCGCCGAGAAGCACGATCTGTTCGGCCATGGCGAGCCGCTGGTCGGGATGGTCTGCCCGAAGGAGGTATGCTATCGGACCGGCGCGCCTGAGAGGTGGCGCTGATGAACGACGAACGTAGCATTTTTCATCCGTTGCTGCGGCCATACCAGGAGCTTCTCGCCGACGGGGCCGTACTCAGCATCGGGAACTTCGACGGTGTCCACATCGGCCACCAGGCGATCCTGGCGGACCTGCGCGAGCGAGCCGACGCGCTCGGTGTTCCCGCCGTTGCTCTGACCTTCGAGCCGCACCCTGTCACGGTGTTCCGCGGCCGCGACGCCGACGAATTCAGGCTCTCGACCGGTGAGGAACGCGAGCGGTTGCTGCGCGCCCATGGCGTGGACGCGGTGCTGACCGCCACGTTCGACCGCGAGTTCGGGCAGGTCACACCCGAGCGATTCGTCCTGGACCTGATCGTCGGCGGAATCCGAGCCAGGCACGTTCTCGTCGGCTACGACTTCAATTTCGGTCGCGGACGCCGCGGCAATACGGAGACGTTGCGCGAGATCGCCAGCCGAACCGGGGTCGCGGTCACCGTGCACAGCGCCGTCGAGCGGGACGGTGTCCCGGTGTCGTCGACGCGCGTGCGCCGGGCGGTCGCTGACGGGGCCCTCGACGAGGTCGCCGCGCTCCTCGGCCGTCCGCTCTCCTTCTCCGGAATGACGGAGGCCGGAGCCGGACGCGGCCGGACCATGGGCATCCCCACGCTGAACCTCTACCCGACCGATCGCCTGTTGCCCCTACGCGGGGTCTACGCGACACGGGTGCGCATCGGTTCGCGCCGATGGGATGCCGTAAGCAACCTGGGGGTGCGCCCCAGCTTCGATGACGGCGATCGCGTCTCGCTGGAGACGATGGTCCTGACCCCTTTCGACGCCGTGGAACCGGGCACCGAGATCGCCGTCGAGCTCGTCACGTGGATCCGTGCCGAGCGACGCTTCGAGACCCCGGACGCCCTGCGCGAACAGATTCGCGACGACGTCGCCGTTGCCGAGCGGTCTCTACGGCGAACAGAGCGGACGGGCCAAGACGCGGAGTAGCCACACGGTCCGGAGCCGCGGACGCCGGTGTCAGGCGGCCTCGGAC
>CAZFPM010000215.1:0-10527 GCA_964520965.1 uncultured Myxococcales bacterium | reverse complement strand
CGGGTGACGCGCCCCCCCACGCTAGATCTCATATTGCGGACGAGCACCCCGTCGCAAGTGCCGACGCAACCGTCGTTCGCGGGACCGACGGCACGTTCGACTTGGCCGGCCTTGAGCACAATGGTGAGCACATGCGACAATGCCTCGGATTGCACCGCTCACCAAGACCAGGCCGATGGCGAGAAGCGCAAGAACGACCACCACGATCGTTCTACAGACCGAATTCGACGACGGCGGCGAGATCGAGGCCAGCCTCGTCGGTCTCAAGGGCAGCGTCTTCGGGAACCGTTATCTCGTCGCGAAGGACATCATCGTGCTGGGGCGGGATCCCGAGCAGTGCGACGTGATCGTCGACGACGTCGGTGTCTCCAGGCGACACGCGGAGATCCGCCGAACGAAGCGTGGATTCGCGCTCGTGGATTGCGGCTCGAAGAACGGAACGTTGGTCGAAGGCGCGCCGGTCACCGAGCGCGAGCTCGAAGACGGGTTCCTCATCGCGATCGGCAAGTCGGTGCTGAAGTTCCTGCGCCTGAATCACGTCGAGGTGCAGTACCACGACAAGATGACGCGCCTGTCGAGCACGGACGACCTCACCGGCGCGTACAACCGCCGGCACGCGTGGGACGCGTTGGAGCAGGAGATCTCGCGTAGCGCCCGGCACGAACGCCCGCTGTCGGTCATCCTGTTCGACATCGATCACTTCAAGAACATCAACGACACCTACGGGCACGCCGCGGGCGATCAGTGTCTCGTCGAGCTCGTGCGTCGCGCCAACGGGGCCATCCGCCGCGAAGACATGCTGGCCCGCATCGGCGGCGAGGAGTTCATCGTGGTCCTTCCGGACTGCGAGATCTTCGAAGCGGCAGAGCTGGCCACCCGTTTGTGCCAAAGCGTCGCGGGAGAGCCCGTACAGACCGACAGCACCGAGGTGCCGCTGACCATCTCGCTCGGCGTCACCGACTTCGAGGAGCTGAAGCTCACGCACGGGTTGGACCCCAACCCGACCTCGCGCAATCGGAGCGTGGACCTCTTCGTCGCCCTGGCCGACGCAAAGCTCTACGAAGCCAAGCACCTCGGCCGCAACCGCGTCGCCATCTAGAGGCCCGCGTCCAGGCCACGCATGGCCCGACGACCGCGCGCGCAGCTCAGCTGCGGAGCCGCTCCTCGAGCAGGTGGGCCGCGATGTTCATGAAGTCGTGCTCGGTGACGAGCCCGACCAGCTCGTCGCCGTCGACCACGAGCACGCAGCGGACCTTGCGCTCCCGCATGCACCTGATCGCGGCGAGCGTCGGTGTGTCGGGTGGCACGGTGACCGGCTCCGGGTCCATGATCTCGCTGACCGGGACGTGCGTGCCCTCGCCCTCGGGCAGGCCCTGGGCGACGAGCGGGAGCAGCTCCCGAACCGCGACCAATCCGACCAACCGGTGCGCCGAGTCCTCCACGGGCACGTGGCTGATGTTCCGCCACTTCATCAGGCTGGCCACGAGGTCGACGAGCTCGTCCTGATTCACGGTGATCAGGTCGGTGGTCATATATTGGTCGACGCGCAGGAAGTTCTCCTTCCAGCCGCCGGCCTCCGAGATCTCGGCGATCGGCCACGCATGAACGGGTTGCCCGGTGCTCTGCCGTACCAGCATCGCGCGCGTGACCGCCCGGAGCCGCTCGACGCGGCTCCCGTCCTCACCCATCGCCGACAGGGATCCGAGCATCCACGTTGCCCCGGTCTGGCTGGACCGGGCCCGATCCTCGATCGTACCCAGGTATCGGTCGATATCCGCGGCGGCGACATCCGAGCTCGCCAACCCCTCGCGCGCGAGCGGGATCAGTTCCTCCAGGATAAGGTCCCTCGCCGGCCAGACCTCTCCGTCGAGCCACCGGAGTTGCGCCGACAGGCCCCGACGCGAGGCGCTGAGGAAGTTCGCCCGCGTGTCGCCGAACGAGATGTGCTCCCGTGCGTTCGGGTGGTGCACCATCAGCCCGCTCGTCAGCCCCAGCCAGAACGCGGCATTCGCCACCTCGTCATGGGTCGTGGGGCCCGAGGGCAAGACGCGATTCTCGATGCGCAGGTGCGGCTTTCCGTCGAGAATCCCGTAACAAGCCCTGTTCCAGCGGTAGACGGTGCTGTTGTGCAGCCGTAGCGCGTGGAGCTCGGGCACGCCGCCGGACTCGAGCACCGCGAACGGATCCTCTTCGCGGGCATCCGCCAGGATTGCCCGGAAGCGCATGATGTCCTCGCGGAAGATCTCGAGCACCGACTCGTCGACCCATTGATTGCCGAACCCGACGCGCGGGTGGACCTCGCGCAGGTGTTGGGTCGCGCGGCGAGTGTCGACGGCCTGCTCGAACAGCGCGATGCGCGTCTCCCGCCACAGGTCCTTTCCGAAGAGCAACGGGGAGTTGACCGCGCACGCGAGCACCGGTCCGGTCGCCACCTGGGCCATGTTGTAGACCCGGGCGAACTCCTCGGGTCCGACCTGCACGTGCACCTGGAAGCTCGTGTTGCAGGCTTCCAACATCACCGAGTTCGCCGAGACCCGGATCTCGTCGGTACCCTTCACGAAGAACTGGTACTCGTCGCCCCGGAGCCGCATCAGCGCATCGTTCAGCGCTCGGTACCGGGGCAGCGGCGTCATGTTCTCGGTGTTGAGGTCGGTCAGCTCCAGCGTCGGCGCGACACCGACCAGCAACACCTCGGCGCCCTCACGACTCGCCGCCGCGCGCGCCGCCTCGACGACCCCGGTCAGCTCTGCCTCCAACTCGGAAAGGCAGGCGCCCCCCAGGAGCAGCGGCGGCAGGTTCGCCTCCATGTTGAAGCGACCGAGCTCCGTCGTGAAACGATCGTCCAGGTGGGCGAGAACCTCCATGTTCACCGCCGCCGGCCTCATCGCTTCGTCGACCAGGAACATCTCCTGTTCCGCGCCGATGCGGCGGATGCCCGACTCGACCACTCCCTCGTCCAGCATCTGCTCCAGGGCATTCACGTCCGCCAGCAGGCGCTTCATGAACGCCCGCATCGCGGGACCATCGACCTGGGCCGTCGTAATCTGCTCGCCCACGGGGGGTACTCCGGGAACTTGGCGGTGCTCGGATTCTATCCCACCGGGAGAGCCCCCGCCAACATCGTCGCGCGCGCTATCGGGGCCGTCGCTCTACTCGGCGAGCCGGTACCCGAGCCAGTTCAGGGCGGGCAACCCGTTCGTCCGGCTGTTGCCCTCGATGATCGTCCCGTCCGCGCTCACCAACGCGGTTCCGTAGCGGAGCCACTCGGTCTCGGTGATCGACGACCCGTCCGGGAGCGTCGTGTCGAGACCGCCGAGCACGAAGAGGTCCACCGCGGCCCCGGCGTCGTAGCCCTGGGCGTTCGGGAAACGGAACACGAAGGGGGCCGTCGCGTTCACCTCGGGCGAGAAGGCCCAGAGGCCGTCGACCGGCTCCGTCAGGAAACAGAGCGACGGGTCCGAAGGATCGACCTGCGCTCCCGCCAGCCGGTTGTACTTCGCCTCGTCGAACGTGAAGCCGAGCTGGTCCGGCACCACCTCGACCTCGAGACCGCCCTCGAACGCCACCGTGCGCGCCATCGACGGATCCCCGTAGGGCGGGAGAACCTCGGCAGGGGTGGTCTCGAAGAGCGTGATCGGTTCGTCCAGCGACAGCGTGACGTCGCCCTCTCGCGGCTCGACGTGGCAGTAGCTCGTCGCACGATTGGCGCTCGGCAGGATCACCCGCATCGACCCGTAGCCCATGCACCGCGTGTTCACGGGAACGGTGATCTCGAAGTGGCCCTCCGCGTCCGTGTCATTGGGCGCGAGGCACACCAGCCGTCCGTCGCGCTCTCCGATGCGAACACAGACCTGCGCCTTGGCGCCCGCGATCGGCGATCCGTCCTGCTCCTGCACGTCGCCAGCGATGTACACGACCCAATTGGCCAGGCACTCGGGGTCCGGGCGGGTGTCGACGCGGGTGTCTTCGACCATGTCGGTGTCCGCGGCCGGGCCGGCGTCCGACGGCGCCGCATCTTCGGTACCGACGTCCGGTGCGGCGGTGTCGGCGGTGCCGGTGTCGGCGGTATCCGCGGCACCCCCACCCGTGTCGTCGGTGGTGGCAGGCGCGTCGGTGCTCGTCTCGTCGGCGCAGGCGGCGCAAAGCACGAACATCGCGGCAAGTGCGATGAGGTGGCTCTTCATTCCGACTCCGTGGGTGCGTGGGCGCATCGATGGGCCGCAGCCAAGGACAACCGAACGCGCCGAGGCGCGCCCGTCAGGCTCGCGGGCGGCGGATCAGCCGTCGAGCTCGGTGATCGTCAGCGTGTAGGGCGCGGTGCCGTTGTTGTACCCGTAGATGAACAACGTGGCCGGGCCCTCGTACTGGAAGCTCTCGTCGTCGTCGACGCTCTCCCCACCGATGGAGCGCCCGTCGTCGCCGACCATCGGGCGGCCTGTTTCGTCGTCCCAGACATAGATGTCGAGGTCGCCGGTTGCGTGGGAGAACTCCATGAGCACCTCCCACGGACCCTCGACGTCTACGGAGTAGTAGTCCGGCGCGGAGTTGCACACGCCGCCGTCGAACGTGCCAGGGCCGATCTCCGCCGGGTTGTCGGGCGTATCATTCGGCTCGTAGATCTCCTCCGACTCCTCGCCGCAATTCGAGGGGAATTCGGGTGTGATCGTCGGCGCCCCCGGCGAAGACCAGTCGGCCGTCGGGTCCATCGCGATCTCCACCAGGGGCAGGTAGTACTCCGAGTCGCGCGCATCGGCGATGACCTGCATGTCGCTCCGCCGAATGACGAACGCGGTCGGGAAGTACTCGATCAGCGGCGAGGTCAGCACCGCGTTCGGCGTCGTGTTGTCGGCGTCACCCGCGCGGATGCCCGTGCCGTTCGGAGCGTATCGGGAGATGTGACGCTGGGTCGCCGCGGTGTTCACCGGGCCGCCCGCCTCGTCTTGCACGTCGAGGAAGAGCACGAGCGCGCCCTCCTCCTCGAGCTGGGGGCCGAGCGCATCGACATAGGCGATGAAGTTCGGGCAGTTCGGGCACCAGATCGTCGACACGGACACGATCAGCGTGTCGTACGCGCCCCAGATCTCATCGTCGCAGTGGAAGTCATAGAGGTCGAACGTGAACTGCGTCCCGTCTGCCCACTGAGCGTTCCACGCGTGATCGGGGAACGCGGTGCCGCGGGCGTAGGCGTTGGGGCCGGGGTAGAAGCAGGGCTTCTCCTCGACGGTGATCTCCACCGAGCCGGCGGCCTCGCCGTCTGCCCAGCTGGCAGTGAAGTCCAGGACGTGCCCGCCGACGTGCGCGCCGCTCGGGGTCCAGGTGACGTCGAGGCCCGTATCGGTCTGCGTCAGTACCGCGGTCTCGGCGATGTCGGCGACCGTCTCGGACGACACCTGCCACAACAGGTCGAGCCCCTCGGCGCCGGTGATCGTCAGGGAGAACGTCGCAGCCGAATCCTCTTCCACGGTGAGCGCGTTGACCGCCTCGATGGCCGGAGCCCCGTCGTCGGCGCCACCGCCCGTGCCGTCGCCTCCGGCGCCACCGGCGCCGACGAACGTCGTCGTGTCGTCTCCACAAGCGGCGCCGAGAACCGACACGATCAGGGCAGCAAGGAACAGAGTGCGCTTCATCTTCCAGTCCTCCGGCGGGCATCAAGGGTCGCCCGGCGCACAGGGTGTTGCGGGGGGCGGTTTCCGAACGGGCATCTTCTTACCGGCCCGACGCACCCCGAGCAAGTGGAAACCCGGGATCGCGTGCATAACGGGCAGCCTTGCGCTCCCCCACCACCGGCCGGCGCGCCCGTCGGTCGGGCGACCTCGGGCGACCCTATTCTCGGCCGGAGGCGGTTCCCCCGTGCGACGATCTCGTGTAGATCCACCTCGGCCCCGCCGCCCGCCCGCCCGTCCGGACGCATCGTCCGAAGCCGCGGCCGGCTGGGCGTTCTCGCCGGCCCGGAGTACCCGATGCGGTCCGTCCCGCTCCTCATCGCCATCACGATCGCCCTGGCCGCGATCTCCTGTGATCCCGGCGACCGCTTCATCGACTGCGACGACCCGAGCGCCGAACCGATCTGCCTCGAGTTCTACGGCGCCGGCGAACCCGACGTCGCCAGCGGCGACACGGCGGCAGATGCCCTCGGCGACGGTGCCGACGCCGGAGCCGCCGAGGGCGAGGTGGGCGGTGACGGCGAGGTCACCGAAGCCGCCGACTACCCCGAAGGCCCCTACGGGACGGAAACCGGCGATGTCACCGACAACCTGTCGTTCCTCGACGCCGACGGCGAGGTCTTCGAATTCGGTTCGATCTACCGTGACCCCGAGGTCCGGCTCGTACTGGTCAGCACGTCGGCGTGGTGGTGCGGTGCCTGCCGGGACGAGCAGCCCGAGCTCCAGGCGCTGTACCGCGAGCACCGCGACCGGGGATTCCTGGTCATCGCCGCGATCTTCGAGGACGAGGAATTCAACCCGGCCACGCTCGCCCACGCCACGGGTTGGCGCGACATGTTCGGCCTTACCTTCCCGGTCGTGCTCGACGACGAGTTCGTCTTCGCGAACTACTACGACCGGAGCCTGACCCCGATGAACATGTTCATCGACGGCTCTACGATGCGGATCATCTCGGTGGCGACCGGCTTCGATCGGACCGAGGTGGAGGCCACGATCGACCGCTTCCTCTAGCGCGCCCGCGCGAGGCCCTGAATCGAAAGGGTCCGCACGCCGTCTGCCCTCAGCACTCCGCGCCCGTCCCCGACACCGGAACCCGCATGCACATCGCCGTTCGAACGATCCTCAGCGCCCTGCTGATCTTGTCCGCGTCCGCGTCGGCGTTCGCGCTGGATCCGCCCGAGTCGCGGCCGCCGGTGGCCGACTTCTCGATCGACGACCTCGACGGCGACTCCGTCTCGTTGAGCGACTTCGAGGGGAAGGTCGTCGTCATGGCGTTCTGGGCGACCTGGTGCGAGCCCTGCCTCCAGGAAGCACCCCACATGAATCGCTTCTACGAGGACTACGCCGACGACGGGCTGGTCGTCCTCGCCATCTCCACGGACGGACCGGAGACGATCTCGGATGTCCGGAACGTCGTGCGGCGCAATCGCTGGTCGATGATCGTGGTGACCGACTTCGACGGTTCGCTCACGGCGCAGCTCAACCCGCGCGGTACGAACCCGTACTCGGTCTTCATCGATCGCGCCGGACGCCTCGCCGAGGCGCACGAGGGCTACTCGTCGGGCGACGAGGTCGGCTACGAGGAGACGATCCAACAGCTGTTGGCCGAGACCGAATGACTCGCACCGCGCCGACCGCGCGCCCCTTCCCCGGCGTCAAGTGAACAAGACGACCGCTCTGGCGACCCTCGCCGCAACGCTCCTCGTCGGCTCCGCGAGCCACGCAACGGACACCCGCGTCGCGCTGACGGACACCCTGATCGTCGAAGCCCACGCCGACAACCGGAACGGCAACCCCAACGACGACGATTACGGCGCCGCGATCACGCGCCTGAATCTGACCGGGAACGCAGGAAACCTCAGCTCACAGCTTCGCATCGACGGATTCGCGTTCGTCGATCCGCCGTCGGACGAGTACCCCACCGAGGTCATCCTCGAGCGCCTCTCGGTCGAGTACAGGCTCGGCGATTGGCGACTCACCGCTGGCGACTACTTCCAGCAGCTGGGCCGCGGCATCGTCCTCGCCATCCGGAAGGTCGACGAGGCCGGCCTCGACATCGCGCTACGCGGCGGAACGGTGAACTACCGCGGCCGCGATCATCGGTTGACGCTCTTCGCCGGCCTGACGAACACCACCAACCTCGACTCGGTCAATCAGCGACGCGTCGACGAGACCCTCGATACCGTCGCCGGCTACAACTACGAGCTGCGCGCGATCGATCCCGTCGACGTCGCGGTATTCGGCGCCTACATCGAGCCCCGCTTCAGCTTCGACGATGTCGCCTGGCGCGAGACCGACGCGGCGCTCATCGACGCGCTGGACCTCGAAGCCCCCACCGGTGCCGCGCTCCACGACTACTCGTACTCCCAGGGTCTGAGCCTATCGTTCCCCTCGCTGACGTCGTGGCTCACCCTCTACATGGAGGGCGAGATCCAGACCCGACAGTTCAGCGCCGAGCAGTTCATGGGCTACGGTTCCTACGGGCTCGCGGACCTCGCGTTCGGCGATTACTCGTTCGTCCTGGAGAGCATCTACCTCGACGACTGGTCGATCGAGGGGTCCGGCAACAGCGCGCTCGACGGGGAGCCCTTCCGCTACAACCAGGCGCCGACCCTGGAGCGCATCGACCAGGAGTCGCTGAACCACCCGTCGGTGCACGGCGGCCGCGTGCGCGCCGAGCGCTACTTCTTCGAAGCCGACACGACGGCGTACGTCGCCGGCAACCTCCTGGTCAACGACATGGGAGAATCCCGGCTGCGACAGATGCACGGGTACGGTGGCGTCAAGGCGTACTACCAGGACGCCGCGTCGCGATTCGAGATCAGCGGCGGCTACCGTGACGAGACGACGCTCGACTCGCCGCCCGCCGCCCGCGACGGCGGCGTCGTGCTGCCCGGTTACCGCCAGCACAAGTCGATGATCGAAGCCCAACTCGACTGGGCCCAATTCCTCGGCAACGGCCTCTCGCTCCACGTGACCAACGACACCGAGTTCCGGACGCTCGGGGACGCCGCCTATCAGCGCGGCACGTTGATCACGTCGGTCGAGAAGGCGGGGCTCGGCACCCTCGCGTTCGAGTTCGGCTACGACACCCAGAGCCAGTCCGCCGACCAGGCCAACTTCTTCTACGCCGGACACGTCCGCTGGGAGATGTCGGACCACTTCACCCTGACGGCGGTCGGCGGCACGCAGCGCGGCGGGATCAAGTGCCTGAGCGGCGTCTGCCGCCAGTGGCCGGCGTTCGCCGGTGGGCGACTCGAGCTGATCAGTCGCTTCTGAGCCGGCGCTCCGCGATCACGCTCGGCGCGGAACACGCGGGCGGCTTGCGACGTTGGCATCAGAGCGTGTAGTACGACCTCAAGCCCGACTCGGGACCTCCTTCGCGCAGACGATGCCCACCTTGTCCAGACATCGCTGGAGCCTGTTCGCCACCCTCGTTTTCGTCGTGATGGCCGCCCTTCCGTCCGCGGCAACCGCCGACGGGACGATGCGGGTACGCTACCGAGGCGAGTTCGTCGATGACGAGTCAGCGCCGATCAGCGGGGTCTTCCCGCTGACGTTCAAGCTCTACGTCCAGGAAGACGCCGACGAAGCCGTCTGGGAGGAGCACCAATACGTCGCGGTCTTCGAGGGTCGCTACGACGTGTGGCTCGGCTCGGCGACGCCGCTCGCCGCCGCGCACGACGGCGCGTCGCTCTTCATCGGCGTCGAGCTCGCGCTGATCGGCGAGGTCGCGCGCCACGCCCTGACGCTGGCCGCAGAGAGCCCGCCGCCCCCCCGGGAGGAGGTGATCGCCGAGCTGGACCTGACGTTCGCCGACCTCGCGGATCGCGCCCTGCGGGCAGACCACGCTCGCCAGGCCGACGACTGCACGCTGCTCGGCGGGCGCTCTCTCGAGGAGATCGACCGCTACGAGGAGTTGCTCACCACGGTCGCCGATCTCCGGGAATCCCTCGACGAGGTGACCGGTGTCCGACTCGGGTCACGAACGACCACCCTCGAGCGGATCGGGGGCGCCGGAGGGAACTCCTACAGCCGCACGTGCCCGCCGGGCCACGTGGTGACGGGCATGCGCGGTGGGGCCGGAGCGCTGATCGACTCCGTAGAGCTGATCTGCTCCCCGCTCCAATGAGCTGACGCGAGGTCGCCGACGGCGTCTCTACGACGCGAGAGCGGCGATTCTGGTCTCAGCGACCCGCTTCGATGTCGCCGTCGAAGGCGTGCGGGTCGGTGGCCGTCATCCAGTCGCCGAAGCTGAGCTCCTGTCTGTTGGTCGCGCGGCAGGTTCGAATGTAGCCCATGTACTCCCGGATGATCACATCCGAGACGAGGATCGGGGATCCGTCGTCATCGCGCATGAGCGTGAAATCGAACGTCTTCCAGCCGTCGACCATGAGCGCTGTGAGCCTGTCGGGCATGGCGTTGCCTGGCGTGGACGGGGGCGACAATGTCGCCGACCTTCCACCAACCTAGCCACACCGGCCAACGAAGCAAAGGGCCGCGCACAGTGCGCACATGCGCACACCGACGAGCCCGCGTTGTCGCTCAGTCTTGCTTGAGCCGGTAGTGCCGACGGACGCTCTCGTCGGGGAACATCGGGTCGAGGACGGCGAAGGTGCCGTCACGGGACTCGGTCACCACATCCCGCTCCCCGTACTCCTGCCGCAGATAGGCGACGAGGGCAGTACGGGGATCCTCGCTGTTCGAGTATACGTCCAGGTCGAACCAGAGGTTCTCCTCGGTCTCTCCGCCGTACTCGACCCGACAGCTCACGGTGTGCTTGTAGCGGCTGTACAGTTGCTGTTCGCTGGCGTTCAAGCTGGCCTCGCTCCGGCTCCTCTGAGGGGCCGCCGCGTGGTCGATT
>CAZFPM010000214.1:0-10546 GCA_964520965.1 uncultured Myxococcales bacterium | reverse complement strand
GCGCCGGTGGTGGCGACGACGCGGGCGCTGGCCCATGCGCCGGTGGTGGCGACGATGCCGGAAGCGCGGGAGACGATGCAGGAACCGCAGGCGACGATACCAGCGCGGCGGGAGAAGATCCCGGCACCGGCGGAGGCTCCGATGGCGGCGACGAACCGACGCTCGGCGAGCTCGGCGAGCTCGGCGACCGATGTGCCGCCAGCCGCGAGTGCATCGATGACCTCGTGTGCCTGTCGGGTGCCTGCAGCGAGCCGATTCGCGCATGTACGGTCGCCGGACATTGCCGCGAGGGAGAGCGGTGCGAGGATGGCATCTGTGTCACCAACGTGATCTGCGAGATCGACGGCGACTGCGACGCAGGGGCTTACTGCTTGCGCGGGCAATGCCGCCCCTTCTGCGACGCCGACGACGAGTGCCGCGACGACCAGGTGTGCGACGACGGGCGCTGCGTCGACCCGTCGCCGGACCGAGACACGGTCATGTGCGCCGCCAGCACGGACTGCGAGCCTTGTGAGGCGTGCATCCGGGGCATCTGCAGCGTGACGCAGTACTTCTGCCTCGTCGACGACGACTGCGGCTACGGCAAGGAGTGCACGAACGGGTTCTGCGCCTTCGAATGCGACCGGTCCGACGAGTGCCCGCACGGCCAATCGTGCATCGACGGGCTCTGCGCCGACGACCTCGGCTCGGCGGGCGAGTGCGTGTACAACGCGACGTGCCCGGGCGACGGGGTCTGCGTGAACTCGCTCTGCTCGGAGCGCTGCGAGGGACACGACGAGTGCGGCCGCCGCGAGATGTGCGACCACGGCATCTGCAGGCCGGACATCCGGCCCGGCCCCGAGTGTCGGTTGTCCGACGACTGCCCGTCGATCGCGGAATGTGTCGACGGCTCGTGCAGAATGCCGTGCTGGTCGAACGACGAATGCGGGACCGGCACGTGCGACCTCGGGTTCTGCACCCGCTGACCGCGGACGCCCTCGCGGCCCCGGGCGCGGCTGGCAACTTGTCAGCCGCGTGGCGTTCACGCTAACCTTCGCGCCCATGAAGGTCTCGCGCCTCATCGTCCCTCTCAGCTTCGCGCTGATCGCGATCGCCTCCCGGACCGACGACGCCCGGGCGGAGATCTACCGGTACGAGCTCCCCGACGGCACCGTGATGTTCACGACGGAGCCGCAGTCGGGCGAACACGCGACGGAGGTGTATGGCGACGTCGTCGACGATGACGACGGCGACCGCCGGCCGATTCCGGCAGCGCCGGATGCCCCGAATCCGAACCCTGACCGCAGCCCCGACGCGTTCGACCCGATCATCGCCGAGGCCGCGCAGATCTACGCCCTTCCCTTCGCGTTCATCAAGGCGGTGATCCGGGTGGAGTCGGCGTTCGATCCGCACGCGATCAGCCACGCCGGAGCACAGGGTCTGATGCAGCTCATGCCGAGAACGGCGCGGTCTCTCAACTGCTCCGATCCATTCGACCCGCGGGAGAACATCCTGGCAGGCGCTCAGTTCCTTCGGATTCTGACCAACCGGTACTCGGGCGACATCAACCTCGTGCTGGCGGCCTACAACGCCGGTTCGGGGACCGTCAGCCGCTACGACGGCATCCCGTACGAGGCCACCCGGCGGTACATCGAGCGCGTCTACCAGTACTACGAGGAGTACCTCGCGGAGGAGCCCTGAGCCGCAGCTCCGAGGCGGGTCGGGCGCGTTCGACGGTGCGCCGGGACATCTGGAACCTGCCCAACGTGCTCACGATGGGCCGCATCGCCGTGATTCCGCTCGTCTGTTGGCTGGTCACGACCGGCCGCCCGGTAGACTGTGTCTTCGCGGCCGTCCTCTTCGGCGTCGCCGCGATCACGGACTGGCTCGACGGCTACATCGCCCGCAAGCGCGGCCTCGAGTCGCTGACGGGCAAGTTCCTCGATCCGCTGGCCGACAAGCTCCTCGTGATGGCGGTCCTGATCACCCTGATCCCCCTCGAACGGATCCCCGTCTGGTTCGTTATCGTCATGCTCGCGCGGGAGATCTCGATCACGGCCCTCCGGGCGCTCGCCGCCGGCGAGGGGATCATCATCGGCTCGGCCTGGGGCGGCAAGTGGAAGGCGGGCTTCCAGTTCGTGGGGCTCACCTGCCTGCTCCTGCACTACGAGTACACGCTTCACTTCGGCCCGTTCGACCTGCGCGCTCGACTCAGCCAGGTAGGACTCCTGCTGATGTTGGTGTCGCTCTACTACAGCCTCCTCAGCGGCTGGCGATACTTCCAGGGCTTCCTCGAGGGGATAGACCGCGCCCAAGCTGACGGCGCCGCCTGACGGTCCCGGGCGCTCGGGTTCGGCCGTCGCATCGGAACGATCGGCGCGGCACCACGCTCGTTCAGACCCGCAACGCAGCGATTCGTCGAGTCAGCAGCGCACTGCCGACCTCGGGCCCCAAGGGCAGGACCGGGATGCCGCGACCGCGCAACACCGCGATGACACGGTCGCGTTCCCGTCGCTCGGAGATCGAGAGGAGTTCGTGGACGATGGGCCGCATCGGCGCCCCTGGCGACGTGGTGTCGACGTAGTCCGGCGTGAACGGGACGAGGAAGACCACGCGGTGGCGGCGAGCGCGGGCCAGGTCGAGCGTCCGCCAGACGTCGCTGACGTACATCAGGCCGCAGAGATCGGTGAGGATGGCGATCAGGAGACCATCGCGGCTCATGTCCATCGCCGCTTCCACCGCGCTCGCGAGGCCGGTCGATTTCCGCCCCATGCGTGACTCGACCCGGTAGGGCAGCGCGATGCCCCTGCCAAGCGCGAATCGGCGGAACACGGACTCACGCCTGACGGCGATTCCCGCGGTTTCGATCTCGCGTTCGAGGCGCCCGACCTCTTGCTCCAGCCGCGCGGCGATCCAGCGCTCGAGCAGGTCGACGTCGACGATCTCGTCGACCGGCGCGAACTCGTCGATCTCCGCCTGGCGGGCCTGCCGCCTTCGGAAGTCCAGTCGATCCTGCAGGATGACGTGGTCGACGATCGCCCGTATGACGTCGGCGTTGTTGCTCTCGGTCCACCCCTCGCGGACGACGTTGTTCAGGGCGACCAGGTGCGCGATCAGCCTTCGGTAATGGCCGGCCCCGGCGCCCAACGGCAGATGCCCGTAGACCTCATCGTCGAAAGACACGATGCCCAGCCGGTCCTTCGAGAGGGAGACCGTGTGGACCAGGTCCGCGGCAACCTCCAGGGTGTGCTCGAACTTCGCTCCGTCGGTTCCGCCACGCATCGTGCTCGACCCGTCGATCACCAACACGCCGCTGAAGACGACCTCGTCTTCGCTCTCTCGCACCATCACGCGCCGCCGACGCCCCGTCGCCCCCCACGCGATGTGCTTGAACGAGTCGCCCGGTTGGTACTCCCGCAACTCGCGGAGCTCGAAGCCGTGCCCGGGGCGACGCGTTCTGTGCCCGCCCGACGGGGCGAGCGCGTCTTGCTTGAGGCGAACGGGAATGCGGGCCGCCGCCACCGGACTCCGCCGAGGGACGACCTCGACGTGGGTGGCGCTGGCGACATAGGTCGATAGCCGCACCATGCCGAGGGCGTCTTCCAGCCCTACTCGGAACCCCGGCACCGTCCAACGGCCGGTCCGGGTCGCGACCGCGTCGACCCCGACCACGACACGAGACGAACGACCGACCGCAGCGACCTGGAGTCGGCGCTCGGCGAAGCGGATGCCGGGGGGAGCGACCGGCGCGATGTCGAGCCGGGGCATCGAGACGTCGGATCGGTTGACCACGTGCAGGTCGACCGCGAGCCCGTCGCCGCGCGCGATGGGCCTCCGGGCGGCGCCGTGCTCTGGCTCGAGCGTCAGGGTCAGCAGCCGCCGTTCGACGGCGTTCAGTCGGCGCGTCGAGACCAGATAGGTCGCCGCGACCAGAGCCAGTACCGCTTCGGCCGCGAGCAACAGCGGGACGAACGAGCGCAGCACCCCGACGACGAGTAATACGGCGGCGGTGTAGAGGACGAAGCGTCCCCGTTCGGTGAGATGCGGAGTCACGCGGGGTCGTAGGGCACAGCACGCACGGCCGCCCGAAGCAGATCGCCGGGCTCGGTGCCCTCGAGAAGGGCCGCCGATGTGAGGACGAGCCGGTGCGCGTAAACGACGCCGACGAGCGCACGCACGTCCTCGACGTTCACGAAGTCGCGCCCGGACAACAGGGCCCGGGCGCGGGCCGCCCGCATGAGCGCCAATGACGCTCGCGGCGAAGCTCCGAGGACCACGGGCGCCGCCTCCCGGGTCCATTGGGCGAGGCGGACCACGTAGCGTCGGATCGTATCGGACACGCCCACCGCCTCGGCGAGGGTCGAGAGTTCGAGGACACGGTCCACGCTCAACACCGGTCGCACCGTCGGCGCGCCCGCGCCGTGCGCCGCGAGCATCATCACCTCGTCGGCTTCGTCCGGGTAGCCCATGCGGATCTTGACGAGGAAGCGGTCGAGCTGCGCCTCCGGCAGCGCATATACGCCCTCCTGCTCCACCGGGTTCTGCGTGGCGAGCACGATGAACGGTTGCGGCAGCACCACGGTGGTGCCTTCGATCGTGACCTGCGCCTCCTGCATGGCTTCGAGCAACGCGCTCTGGGTCTTGGCAGGCGCACGGTTGATCTCGTCGCCGAGCACGACGTTCGCGAATATCGGCCCGCGCCGGAGCACGAACTCGTTGGTCCGCATGTCGAGCACGTGAGTGCCCGTGATGTCCGAGGGCAGCAGGTCGGGGGTGAATTGCACTCGGCGGAAGACGCCGGCGACCGTCTCGGCGAACGCCTTGACCAGCGTCGTCTTCGCGACGCCCGGCACACCTTCCAAGAGGATGTGTCCGCGGGCGACGAGGCCGACGAGCAGCGCGTCGATGACCGACGACGGTCCCTGGTACACGCGGCGAAGCTCGGCGCGCACCTGGCCGACGTCGCGGACGACCCGGGCGAGGGTGTCGTCGTCGATTCGCTCAGGGACGGCTGGCGCGGGATCGGAAATCGTCATCGAGGTTCATGGTGGCGAGGATCTCCATCGCGGACTCGTAGAGCCGCTGCAAGGAGCGAGCGTCGATCGGCTGGTTGCGAGATTGGACCAACGGGTCGCGGGGCGCCACTGCGCCGATCTCGTCGAGGAAGCGGACCACGGCGCGAGCACGGCGAGCGCGGGCGGGTCCCCGGAGGACACCCTCGAATCGGGCGACGTAATCCTGTGACGCACGGCTTCGTCGGACGTCGCCGCCGGTGTCCGGAGGCGGGATTTCCAGTCCCAGGGCGCCGTAGAAGATCGGCTCGAACGTGCCGCGCAGAATCGCCGCGGGCAGCGTATACGAACGCTCACCGAAACGGCCCTCGAAACGGAGCAGGCCGAACTCGAACTCACTCGCCGGTGACATCGCCCGTGGGATCGGTCGCAGGGAGAGCCACCGCGGCGGACGGAACGGAAAGATCGCGGCCAGGATGACCAGGCTGCCGAGGAGGAGCATCACCGACGCGAAATAGAGCGCCCGCGGGTCGATCTTCAGGTCCCGAAGGCGCCGAACCAGCGTGTTGAGCGCGCTCGCCATCGAACGGGCCCGTGGCGGAGCCGAGCCCCGAGCGACCGGTGGCGCCTCGATCCCGGCGTCCCCGGTCACCAACGCCACGCGGCAACCAGGCGCGCCGTTGCACAGGTAGCGCAACACATTGGCGGCCAGTGCCCGGTTGTCGAGCAGCGGGAGCATCAGGTTGGTCAGCATGCTCGGGTCGGCGAGGAATACCGCGACCCCGTCCCCAAGGGACATGTCGTAGAGCAGGCCGGTTCCGGCCGCGAACTCGAAAACCGGCACGCCCTCGCCGCGCAGCTGGGCCGGGTGATTCGTCACCACGTCGGAGATGCCCTCTGACAGCGGGTGTCGCCCCACCGGTGCGACCAGCGGCAGGCCGGGGTGGTCGAGGAGGAGCGCATCGCCCGTCGGCTCCTCGGCGAGGCGGACGATCCCGAAGCGCTCCGCCAACGGACCCGACGTACCGAAGTCGTCCGCGACCAACAAGCGCAATCCCTCGCCCACCCGGTCGGCGATGCCATGCGCCGGAAGCGGCGCCGTCGGGAACACGATGATGAGCGCGTCGAAGTCGTCCGATCGATCCAATGCGACCGACGAACGCTGCTCGAGCTCGATCCCCTCTGCCCGCGCGACGAGCCGCAAGGACGACAGGCCGTTCCACTCCTCCTCGTCGAGGTCGTAGGCGGCGAGGGGGTTCCCGAACGCGACGTGCGGCCAGGCGAGCGCCGTGACCATCGCGATACCCGCCGCCAGAGCGGCGACCAGAAGCCCGTGCGGTGAGGACCTCACGAGACCCCCGCGGCGCGGCGCGCCCGCACCTCGTCGGCCAGGGCGCGGGCGAACTCGACCACGGCGACCGGATGCGGGCGGTCGGAGAAGTAGGCGTGATCGACGAGCAAGGCCAGGGCCTCGACCGCCGGGATCCCGCCATCGTCGACCTCCGAGGCCGCGGCGGCGACGAGGCGACGCAGCTCGCGGCGGAACACGGGATCCCGGGCCGGACGGCGGCGCAGAACGCGGAGTGCACCGACGGCCTCGCGCCGAATCTCCGTGGTCGTCGCGCGCCCCCACCAGGCTGGGGCGGTGACGCCGAGGTCTTCCGCCAATCCCGCGAACACGTCGCGGACCGCCGTGCGGACCGACACGACCCGGACGACGAGGCGTCTCGCCGCGACCGGAGGCCGGGCGCGCTCCACGTGCGGCAGGTACCCCGGATGTCGGACGTCGACCTCGAGCCAGGAGCCGGCGCGGCGGGAGACCTCGAACCGACCGTCGAGGCCGGCGGTCACCCGCTCCGATGTCCCGTCCGGCCAGTCGACGCAGACTGTCGCCGACAGCGGCTCGCCCGAGCTGGCGTCGCGGACGACTCCGAGTACCCGCGTGGCGTCGCCACGCTCGCCGACGGCCGTAACGACCTCGTCCTCGACGCCGGCCGTGGCCGGGGGCCTCGACGTCGGCAGGCGCACCACGCGCCCCCAACGGAACTCCGAGAGCAACCCCACGAATAGCATCGCACCAAGAGCGCATGCGACCACACCCGCGAACCACGGAAGCACCGCGGTCGGCGACGGGGGCGTCCGGACCACGACCGGGTCGGACTCGAAGACCACGTCGCCGACATCGGGGCGGAACGCCACCGAGACTGTGGCGGGCGAGCTGCCCAGCGCCGACGCCGCGACATCGAACTCAGCGACGCCGCGCGGGCCCGATACACCCTCGGCCACGGCCTGCTGACCGACGCTCAGGGTGAGTCGGCCGCCCTCGATACCGCCGAACTCGTCGCGCAGGGTTACCTCGAATCGCCACGTCGCCGCGCCGAACGCTCCGACGTCGGCCCGCCGCGCGTCGACACGCAGAACAGGAGCGCCCACGCGACGCACGCCATGGGCCGCGGTCGTCGCGGAGAAGCGAGCGTCTTCGGCGACCGCGGCGGCGACGAAGCAATTGGCGCGCGCAGCGTCTGGCCTCAGCCGGAGCACCGACCTCGCGACGCCCGTGGCGGAGGTGGTGATCGGTCCGGACGACTCGTAGCAGCCCGGCGTGATCTGGACCGTCGCCTCCCGGACGGGACGACCGTCGGCCTGAACGACGGCGACGACCGGCAGTTCTTCGACGTATCCGGGTACGACTCGGGGGACCTGCATGAGGAGCGTGGCCGGCGCCCGGCGCACCTCGCGCTCGGCTCGGGCCGACGATTGCACCTGGTAGGGGTCTCCGGCGAACGTCGCTTCGACCCACCACTGACCTTCGGGTACGACTCGGCTCCACGCGAATCGACCGTGCAGGTCGGTGCGAACCTCGACATCGAGGCTCCCGCCGACGCCCGATCCTGCGCGCAATCGCAGAGGCCGAAAGGCGACGCCCAGCGCCGCGTCGTCGCGCACGACCCCGCGGACCTGCAGCTCGCGGCCGTGGGAGTCGACCTCGATGTCGAGCCCGGTGGTCGTGACGACCTCGATGGTCGCCGCGTCCGCCGATGCTGCGAGTCCAACAAGCAAGGCGGTCACGCCGAGGAAGTACCAGCCCCGAGCGTGGCGGCGGGGCCCGGAAAACCCGCGCGCCCGGTGCGCGCGGAGAGCGATCGGCACCGCTCCCGCGACGCCCGGTCTGCCGCGCCGGCACGCTCGTCCTGGTGGGGTGTTTCGGCTCGGTTCCATCTGCTCTCCACGCCGCGTCCGGATTGTCTGTGATCGCGTCGCGGATGCCAACGTGGGTCGGGAATTCAGCGAATTTTCAGGTTTCGACACGACCGAACAATCGCATAATG
Organism: uncultured Myxococcales bacterium; assembly: GCA_964520965.1. Taxonomy (GTDB): domain Bacteria; phylum Myxococcota_A; class Bradymonadia; order REDH01; family REDH01; genus CAZFPM01. Next base: position 2,226 of record CAZFPM010000214.1, on the reverse strand, counting down.
GGCCCGATTCGAGTATCTGGGTCCCCAAACCCGTTCGCTCTCCCGAGGACGCCGGCACCGATGGTCGATACTCCGGTACACGCCCTGCGCGTCGTTGCCATGGCGGCGGCGCTCATCGCACTGGCAGCTCCCGACGCCCTGGCGCAACGCACGTACCAGATTCTGGTTGCGCCCGCCGAGATCTACGACATCAGCGACCAGGAGGCGTCGGATCTCGTCGAAGAGTCTGCGTACCTGGTTCAGGATTTCGGCGGCTTCACGGTTACCCGTCACTACCAGCTCGACGAGGTCGTGGGCACCTCGGCCCGTCGGGCGATCGAGCCATGCGGATCCGACGTGCGTTGTTACGTCGACGCGCTCTACGGCACGTCGTTCGAGTACGCGCTCCTGGTCAGCATCTACTGGCGGGCCCCAGACCTCGTGGTCCGTTACCAGACCGTGGACCTCGCGCTGGGGATCCTGGTCGCCGAGACATTCGCGTATCTGCCGGGGCCAGTCGGGTTCGACTACCTGGTCGTGCCGTGCCACGACGCACTGAAGGTCACGCCGGATTGGCTGGAACCCGAGCCGCAACCTCCTGTCGTAGTAGCTCCATCACAGCCGACGCCGATGCCGGTCACACGGCGACCCTCCCGCGAGCGTTCTCTCGGAACGATGGGTCGCGCCGGTGCGTACACGGCAGGGGCAGGGGCAGGTCTGTTTGCCGGCGGCATATTGCTCGGATTCGGCGCCGATGAGACACAGCAGGAGATCCAGGGGGAGCCACACCCCCGCGGAGAGCTGAACTCGCTCCAGAGCAAGGGACGCCGACAGCAGCGCATGGCCAACGCGTTTTTCGCGCTCGGCGGCACCGCGCTGGCGACCGGCGTCACCCTGGTGGTGGTTGATCGGATTCAGGAAGACGGTCGCGATGACTCCAGGTGGTCTCTCCGAACGACCGGCCGTTGGGTGGGCATTCACGGAGAGTTCTGAGACCGGGCGGTCGGGTGTTCCGCTCGCAGTCGACCGCCGGTCAGGGGGTCTGCGCCTGCATGGCGAAGCCCCATCCCACGTCGCCGCCGACCGGGAATCGGAACACGTAGAGGGCGTCGGGCGCGACTCGACAGTATTGTAGCGAGTACGCCGCATCGTCGGTCGTGAACGTCAGGACATTCTCGCGCCGCCGCCAGGTGCCGGACTCTGCGAGCGGCGCTCGCGCAGACCGAACGCCGCATTGGCAGCGCTCCTCGTCGACGATGACTTCGCACTGGCCGCTGAATACGGCGCCGTCGCAGGGGTCGCGGCTGCCGCCGTAGCAATCCAGGGGAAACGAGAACTCCACGTCGAGGTCCCGACGGTCGAGCCTCAGCTCGTACTCACCGAATCGGTCGATCGACAGCGTCCCCTCTGCGGAACCCGCTCCAGACGCCTCCAACTCCTCGCAGGTCCCGGCGAGCGGATCGTACGTCGACGCGGCCGGGCACCCGAGCGTGATTGTCCAATCTCCGATCGGATCGCCTCCGCACTGGAATGAGTCTCCGTTGAAGTCGGCGCACTCGAATACGAGCTCCCCGACGTCCGGCACCGCCGCGACGTCTGGTCCCGCGTCGTTGCTGAACTCCGGGATGTCGATGCATCCGCAGAGCGCGGCGACCGCCAGGAGCGCCATCCACCGCCCCGGATCGGCGTTCAGAGCCGTGTCGAGGACGTCGCATCGACTCATGCGGTGATTCGACGGCCCAGCTGGTTGTGGGCTTGCCCAGCTCGGGCGAGCCGGCGATGCGCGAGCGCTGCGCGCCACGGGATTGGGGCTCCCGCATCCGCGCGCGCAGACGACACGGTCGGCGCCATCGGACGACCTTTCACACGGAAGGGTTCCATCACGCGGAGTCGTCGTTCGCAGCCAGATCCCTGGCAGGGTCATCGCGGACCGCTGCGGCGACCCCCTTCCACGCCTCGACCATCTGGCGGCGCAGTTTCCAAAGCGTGGCCGTCTCCTCGGCACACTCGGCCCGGGCGCGCTCGGCGGCCGCGGTCAGCTCCCCGGCCCGGGCGCGCTCGTGATCCACGACGCCGGCGAGACGCGCGTTCTCTTCGTTGAGCGTCTCGATGCGTTGTTGGAACACCGCGAGGCGCCCCACGGTCGCGGATTCCCCCTGCTCGCGCGCCCGCGCGAGCCCTTCGTTGGCATCGGCGAGACCGGACCGGACCGACTCGAGGTTCTCTTCCAGCTCCCGGTTCGCGTCG
>CAZFPM010000213.1:0-10577 GCA_964520965.1 uncultured Myxococcales bacterium | reverse complement strand
CCGGTGGATTGGGAGCGAGATTGCGCCGACGGCGCCGATGACGACGGCGACCTCGTGTCCCTCCTCGTCGGTGCAGTGGTGACTGCGGCCATCATCGGTTTGGGGACGGCGGTCAACTTGAACAGCGGCCTCGGGGCGGTGTTCCCGCTCGTGTTCGCCATCACTGCGAGGGCCGTCGCCGGTAAGCTCTTCGGCGCCGATCTCGACGTTGCCGGGGTCAGGACTCGGGGCACGCTCGCAGGCGTCGTGCTGGCGCTGCCGTTCATCGCCATCGTCTTGGCCGGCGTGTTCCTGGTGCCGCCGGGCTTCTTCGACGAAGCGTCGGTTCGGCATGAAGTGGGAGGGCACGGCGTGTTCATTCGCGACGGCGCTACCATGGAAGATGCCCAGGCCGTCGTGGAGCTGTTCGCCTACGTGAACTACTTCGAGGGCGGAGACTTCTACGTCGACAGAGACGACACCACCTTCGAGGTTGGTGTCGTACTCACGTCCGTCTGGGATGAGACTCCCGGACACGAAGACGCCGGGAGGACGGCAGCGAATCAGATCTCCGCCTTGGCGGTCGACGGACAACCGGCTCGTCTCGTCGTCGTCGATCCGCACCTGACCGCCCGCGAGAGTTACGACAGCGATGGCACGCTCGGTCGTGGGGCATACTGGGGCGACGATGATGTGCTCTACGTCCGCGGTCCAATCACGGATGCCGAGATCGGAGATGCGGTTGCCGCTCTCAACGCATCTGGATCGCGGGCGATCCAGGGCGTCGCGGTCGCGATTTCCAAGGAGGGGCAAGAGCCCATGCGAGGGTGCGTGTTGATCCCAGATGCAAATCGGAATGCGCCCAATCTTCTCGCCGAAGTCGAGGCCGTCGTCTCCGTCCTCCCGAATGTGAAGGGGGTCGACATCTGCGACGCACGCGGCCGCGTCGTCGGCCAGGAGTGACCGGCGCCACCCCGCAGGCGAACGCCGGCGAGACCTGGCAGCAGAGGCCCTGCCCGAAGGTAGTTCCCAGAGGCCCCGCCCGAAGGTAGTTCGCGACGCGGGTCTGGCGATCAGCTGGCCCCGCGGCTGGCCCTGCCCGAAGGTAGTTCGGAGCTCCCCGCCGGCCCCGCCGGCCCTGCCCGAAGGTAGTTCGGAGCTCCCCGCCGGCCCTGCCCGAAGGTAGTTCGGAATTCTGCTGGCCCTGCCCGAAGGTAGTCCGGAGTTCGGCCACCGCTCGTGGTGCAGCAAGCGATCCTCGCGCCTGTCGCGGCGACAACGACGCGGGTCTGGCGATCAGGGTGTGACTGGTCCGGTCGCCTCTTCCCCGCCGTCGCCCGCACCCGTCTCTTCGTCGCCGTCCGCTCCACCGCCCGGATCCCCTTCGCCCGAGCCCTCCTCCGCGTCGTCGTCCTCGTCCCCCTCGCGGTCGAGCCCCAGCTCGTCGAGCAGGAGGTCGCCGGAGCGGATGGCGCGGAAGTCGTCGAGCAGGTCGTCGAGGGTGTCGTAGGATAGCGAGGACATCGCCTCCTCTTCGCGCTCCTCGCGCGCCTGGGCCACGATCTCTTCGATGGTGAGCGGGCGGCCGGGATCGGCAGCGGGCGCGTCACCTCCGCCGTCGTCGTCTCCCCCGCCATCCTCTGCGTCGGCGACGGCGGCGAGGAAGCGGATGCCGGGCGTCGTGCTGATGGTCTCCATCGGGAGCTTCCGCTCGGGGAAGGGCACGATGAAGCCCTGGCCGTTCTTCGCGGAGACCGGCCCCAACGACACGGTCGGCACGTAGGTGACGACCATGAGCCCGCCGAGCATGAGGAGCATGAAGGGCAGCACGGATCGGATCACGTCGCCGAGCGATTTTCGGAAGATCGTGCTGGCGACGAATAGGTTCAGCCCGAGCGGCGGCGTCAGGTAGCCGATCTCGAGGTTCACGATGATGACGACGGCCAGGTGCATCGGGTGGATGCCGAGGCCGAAGGCGATCGGGGAGAGCAGGGGGACGAGGATCAGGATCGCCGAGAGGATGTCCATGAAACATCCGACGATCAGCAGCAGCACGTTCAGGAGCAGGAGGAACCCGACGGGCGTCAGCTCCCAGGCGTCGAGCATCATGACCGACTGCTCGCCGATCTTCGCCAGGGTCAGGTACTTGTTGAAGCCTTGGGCGAGGGCGAGGATAACGAGCAGCGCGCCGATCAGGACCGTCGAATCGCTCAGGATGCGCGGCAGGTCGTGGAAGGTGAGGCTTCGGTGGATCCAGAGCTCGATGACCAGCGCGTAGAGGACGCTGACCGCGGCGGCCTGGGTCGGCGTGAACACGCCCGTGTAGATGCCGCCGAGGATGAGGACCGGTAGCATCAGCGCCCAGACGCCATCGCGGATGGCGGCGAGCAACTCCTGGGCCGTGAAGTGCTCGATCCGCGTACCGATGCGGATGCCCTGCAAGATGGCGTAGCCGGCCAGGAGGGCGCCGATGAGCAGGCCCGGTCCGACGCCGGCGATGAAGAGCTCGACGAGGCCGAGCGTCTCGCCGCCGGAGATGTCGTAGCCGGCGGGGTCCTGGAAGCCGTTCGGGACGATGATCGCGTAGACGATCATCGGGATGGACGGCGGGATCAGGATGCCCAGGCTTCCCGCCGAGGTGACCAATCCGGTCGAGAAGCGCTCGCCGTAGCGCTCTTCGATCATCGCCGGGTACATGATCGACCCGATGGCGATGACCGTGACCGGGGAAGATCCGCTGATCGCGGCGAAGAAGATGCAGGCGATGACCGCGGAGACGGCGACGCCCCCTGGGAGCCAGGCGAACGAGGCGCGGGCGACGCGGATCAAGCGTCGGGCGATGTCCCCCTCGGACATGATCGCGCCCGAGATGACGAAGAAGGGGATGGCGAGCAGGACCTCTTTGTCGCTGAGCTCGCGGGTCATCTCGACGACGGTCTTCAGACCCTCGAAGGTCGGATACTCGCCGCTGGCCAGCAGCAGCCAGGCTGCGACGCTGCCGATCAAGACGTAGAGCGGCTCGCCGAGCGCGATCGCGCCGACGATGATCAGGAGCAGGCCGACGGCGAGAACGCTCATCGCGCCTCCAACTCGGCCGCGGCCGCGAATGCGCCGTGGTCATCGACGTTCTCCGCCAGCTCGAGCCCCAGCAACCCCGACAAGAGGGATTCGACGCCGCGGATGACGAAGCGGACAGTGACGAAGGCGAGCGAGACGGGAATCGACAGCACCTTGAGCCAATCCGGGATCTCCCCGGGCGCGGCATCCTCGACCAGCCGGTCGCTGAAGTAGAGGAACGCGAGGTACATGAACGCAGCCGTGAACACGGCGGCGACGAGGTGGCTGACGAAGTTGAAGTAGGGGAGGATCGAGGCCGGCACGGCCTTGCGGACCGCGTCGATGGTCAGGTGACGGTGGTCGTGGGTGGCCATCGACGCGCCGACGAACGCCATCCACAGCAGCAGGAAGAGCGCCAGCTTTTGAGCCCAGGTGTAGCCCTCGGGAACGAAGACCAGCGACATCCAGACCGCCGCGGCGGTGCCGATGACGATCGCTGCGACCGCGACGCGGGCTCCGATAGGAAAGGGCGCGCCGTCGAGGGATCGCGGTCGGTCGAGCTCCGCAACGAGGACCATGAGCCCCGATGCCAGCGCGAGCACGGCGGTCACCACGCTGCTCGACAAGGTCAGCATCCCCGCGCACACCACGAGCGTCGCGCCGAAGGCCAGCACCGTCAGGAGCCACACGACCGGTGGATTCCGGCGGCAGGCGGGCGCGTTGGCGAACGAGGCGTGGATGGTGGCCAGGACCGCGAGACCGACGACGAGGGCCGGCCATAGTTCCTGGGGGCTGCTCTCACCGGCGCGCGTCAGCTGGAGCACGGCGCGCTGATTGACCAGGAACTGGTAGAGGATGTTCAGGCATACCACGCCGCTCATGACGAGGAGCGCGGCGGTTACGACGATGCGCTCGCCGGCGTAGATGGCGTCGTCGATCCTCCCCACCCACGCGAACACCGGGGAGCGTTCGCGGAGCGTCGGCCGTGCCGTTACGCTGTCGCGGGGAATGGGAGACGACATCTAGAGCATGCGCGGCGGGCGGGTCCTGGGGACGGTTGGAGGATCGCTCAGCGGTCGGCGAGCACGAGGTCGAGGAGGTGGCTGCCGCCGTCGACGCGGTCACGGAACATCTGGTGCACGTCGCGCGTGGCGTCGGCCATGGCCTGGCGCTGCGCGTCGGTGAGCTCGAAGACCTCGACCCCGAAGGCGGGGAAGTTCTGCATCAGCAGCGGGTTGATCGCGCGGATGTCGGTGCGCCCGCGGCGGGTCTCCTCGGCGCGCCGAGAGAGCATCAGCTCCTGCAGGTCAGCGGGGAGTCCGTCGTAGAACTCCTTGTTCCAGACGACGACGGCCGGTTGGTAGATGTGGTTCGAGACGGTCCACGTGTTGATGAACTCGGGCCATCCGGCCGCCTGGGAGTAGAGCGGGGTGTTGTCGAACCCCTGGACGTTCCCGGACGACAGCGCCGCGGAGACCTCGGTGACCGGGATGGTCACGGGGTTGCCACCGAGGGCACGGTACATCTCCTCGTGAATGAAGCTCTCCTGGCTCCGCATCTGGACGGTCGCCAGGTCGGCGGGCGCGAGGATCGGGTTGCCGGTGGTGGTGGCGAAGTTCCGGAAGCCGTTCTCGCTGAAGATGTAGAGCTGGAACCCGTTGTCGCCCAGCACCTGCTCCATCGGACCGAAAAGCGCGTTGTCGATCGCCGAGTCGGCCTGCTCGAAGGAGTCGAAGAGGAAGGGGAGCTCGAAGACGCCGACCTGGGGGACGAGGGAGGCGATCGCGCCGGTGGAGACGCCGATGCCTTCCAGAGCGCCATCTTTGCACTGGCGGGCGAGAGAGACCTCGCCTTCGGCCGCGGAGAGGTAGGTGCGGACGTCGAGCCGTCCACCGGACTCCTCCTCGAGGTAGTCGCGGAGGCGGTGGAGCTGGTCGGCCCATGGGGTGCCGCGCGGAGCGACGGTGGCGATACGGACGACGCAGGGCGCTTCGACTGTGCACTCGGCCGAGGCGACCGTCGGAAGACAGAGCGTGGCGACGACCACCAGGGCGGCGGTCGCGAGGGCGGGGATACGTAGCATCATCAGGGGTCCTGTTGGGTGTTCTCGGTCGGAGCGCGTTGCGCTGGCCAGGAGGACGGCGCTCCCGACGCTCGCATTCACGACCGGCACGCTAGCGGAAGATCTCGTCGAGTTCTCCGCGAAGGTGCTCGGCCCGCAGCTGGGCGTTCCGGTTCTCCGGGTAGAGCTCCGGCCACTGCGAGATATCGGCGTCGAGCACGACCTGGATCTGCTCCTCGGCGATGGCACGCTCCTGGGTGACCATGGCCCAGTCTTCGGCGAGGAGGATGCGGGTCTCGAGGTACTCGGGGTAGTCGGAGATGCACTGCCCGAGGCGCCTCTCGGCCTGGTCGACGTCGGGGTTACCGAAGGGGAGCTTGGTGTAATAGACGCCGAAGTACCGGTTGGTGGCTCCGTAGAAGAAGTCGGGTGCCATCAGCTCGACGCGGTCCATCATCGCCTTGATGTCGTGGACGCGGGAGAGCACGGTCGCGATGCCCCGGACGAGGCCCCAGCGGCCGAGGTTGCTGGCGTACCAGTAGACGGCGGGGACGTCGTCCGGCGTCAGTGTGTCGACGGCATCGGGGATGGGCGTCTCGTAGAGCAGGGCACGTCGCCATGCGTCGTTGCTCAGCGCGATCGCCTGGGCGCCGTAGTTCATGCCGATCTCGTAGGTGGCGAGCATGACCTCGTCGCCCGCGGCGTCGTCCCAACGGAGGTGACCGTGGGCGAGCCAGTAGTAGCCCTTCGACAGGTTGACGAAGACGGGCACCATGGCGGCGCGGCGGTCGACGCCATCGGCGGTGGGCGCGTGGATCGCAGCCTCCCACGCTTCGATGGCGGCCTCGACATCGGCGCGATTGCTCCGCTCGGCCCAGTGTGCGTCGGCGGTGGTGACGAGGGCGTCGAACTCGCCCTCACCGGTCGGAGCGATCAAGTCGTCGATACCCTCGACGACCGCGGATCCGGCGACTCCGCCGCCGCACGCGCCGAGGAGGAACAGGACGAACAACACCGGAAGAAGACGAACGACTCGCGACATGAGCGGCTCCATCGAATGCCCCTTAGCGGGGGGAGATGACGTCATCGGTTCTGAGACTACTCATTCCGTGCGCGGGTTCGCGACGAACGCGCACCCGCGCGGAACGCCTAACGGTTCGCGGTGTGAGGTGGCACGGTCATAGCGCGCGCCGCGCGAGCCTGTCAATACGGCCCTACCTCGGCTTGACACGCCGCTTTCCCGAGCCGATACTAACCCTTACGCGCCCCGTTGACGCCGAGCGAAGTGACCGGAATCATCATCGTGACAGTCGTGGTCGCCGGCATCGCCGTCGTCATCGCCGAGACGGTGCTGGACCGCAAACCCGAGCCCGTGCCCGCGAGACCCGTTCGCCGACCGCGTGGTGACCGCTGACGCCCCACCATTGACTGCCGCGATCAGCGCGCGATCACTCGATGAACCGCACGACGCGTCGAGCCGATCGCGCCGGAAGCGGATCTCGTCGAGTTCCGGTCGCGGCGCCTGAGCTGTGGAGGCGGTCCCCCCCCTCGACCTGCTCGGCTTCGCCGCCTGCCTGGTGTTGTCGGCGTTCTTTTCCGGCTCCGAGACCGCGCTGACCGCGCTCGGGCGCGCCCGGACCGCCCAGCTGATCGACAGCGGCGCGAGCGGTGCGCGCGCCCTCCGGATGTGGCTCGACAAGCCCGCCGAGGTGCTGACGACCATCCTCATCTACAACAACCTCGCCAACATCACCGCTGCGGCCCTCGCTACCCGTGCCGCCGAGAACATCCTCGGTGCAGACGGCGGGCACGACGGCGCGGTGGGCGCGATTCCCGTGGCCGTCGGCGTCACGACGCTGCTGTTGCTCACCTTCGGCGAGATCACCCCCAAGACCATCGCCCGCGCCAACGCCGCCCGCGTCGCGATCCCCATCATGCGCGTGCTGCGACCCGCGAGCGTGGTGGCCTGGCCCTTCACCCGGGCATTCGTCGCGCTCGCCGCCCGCGTCTCTCGTCTCGTGGGCGGTGAGGATGCACAGGACTGGCCGCTCGTCCGCGAGGAGGACATCGAGTACCTGGTCGAGATCGGCGGCGAGGAAGGGACCATTCCCGAAGAGCAGGCCCGCATGATCCAGTCGGTGTTCGACTTCGACGACACCGTCGTCGCCCAGGTGATGGTGCCCACCGATGAAGTCGTCGCCCTCGCCGTCTCCACTGATCGCGCGAAGGTGCTCGACCTCCTCGTCGAGGCCGGCCACTCCCGAATGCCGGTCTACGCCGGGGACCTCAACAACGTGATCGGGCTGTGTTACGCCAAGGACCTGCTGCGTGAGCTCCGCGACCGGGGCGGGGCAGCCGATTTCGACCTCCGCGCTCTCGCCCGTCCCGCGATGTTCGTGCCGGAAGACAAGCCGATCAACGACCTGCTCACGCAGATGCAGGAGCGGCGCGTTCACATGTCCCTCGTCCTCGACGATCGTCGGCATGTGGTTGGTATCGTCACGTTGGAGGACATCGTCGAGGAGCTGATCGGCGAGGTTCACGACGAGTTCGATCCGGCGGTCCCGCCAGGACCCAAGGGGGCCGCGGTCCTGCGCGCGCTCGCCCGCTCCGGCGCGAATAAACCCACGATCATCTCGTCTTGAGCCCGTAGAGGCACGCCGCCGCCGGCCGAACCCGAAGGCCATCGACCGCGATCGCCCGACCCTCTCCGCGAAGCCCGACATGAGTCTGAACCGAACCCGTGCATCGATCCTCCTCATCGCCCCGCTGATCGGGGCGTGGACCCTGCCCGACTTCCTCGATCTCCCGCCGGTGCTCGAAGCGGTGCCGCCGTCGCTCGTCGGTGATGTCGAGGGTAGCGGCGAGCTCTCGGTCGTCGGCGACCTCGACGAGCTCTCGGTCGTCGTCGACGGCCTGCAGGCCCGCTACGAGTCGATCACCGACTACTCCGCGGATTTCGTGCAGGAGAACACGCAGATCGCGCTCGGAGAGACGACCACCGCCCGCGGGCAGGTCTACTTCCTGCGGCCCGGCATGATGCGCTGGGACTACGTCGACCCCGAGAAGCACCTCATCATCGACGGCACGACCCTCTGGAGCGTGGAACCCACCCGCTCGCAATACTACGCCGCACCGATCGACGAGGGGGTGGAGCTGCCCAGCGAGCTTCGCTTCCTCATGGGCGAGGGGCAGCTCCGCGACGACTTCGACGTCACCCTCCTCGAGGAGTCGACCGCCGAGCGTGCCGTCCTCGACCTGGTGCCCCGGGACCCCGGCGGGAGTTACGCGCGCATCCTCTTCGTGGTCAGCCGCGACGACTTCGAGGTGCGCGAGACTACGATCGTCGACGCCCTGGGCAACACGAACACCATCCGATTCGTCGATCCGCAGTACAACACGGGGTTCTCCGCCGAGTCGTTCCGGTTCGAGCCCGACGAGACGATGACCCGGATCCAACCGCCGGAGTGACCGGATGCCCGGATTCCTCGCCGACGCCCACCCCTCGACCAGTGTCCTCTTGGGCTACCTGCTCGCGGTCGGTCTCGTCACCAGCAGCCTCGCTTTCGTCGCCGGGATGGTGAGGCGCCGGTTCGCCGAGCGTCTGTCGGTCACCGAGGAGGTACCGCTCGACGAGGCATTGCCCGGTTCGCTCGGATCCGGCTCCTACGCGACCATCCGCGAGAGAGTCGAAGACGCCTGACCGGTGGGGAACCCGAGCGTCCGACAACGATCGGGTTCCCGACCGGTCAGGTCTCCCGCGTGGCGAAGAGCGCAGCGACGAGGTCGTCGTCAGGCCTGACGTCGATGCTACGGGCTCCGGCGACACTGACCCGCCCCGGCGGCGCACCGCGCGGTTTCCGGACGTGCTTGCGCTCGGTGTAGCGGACGGCGACCGAGGAATCTCCACGGCCCCGGCAGTAGTGGGCGGCGAGCTGTGCGGCGTCTTCGAGCGTGGACCGCGGTACGTCGCGGCCCCGGGGCCGGACCACGATGACGTGTGATCCCGGCCAGTCGGCGGCGTGCATCCAGAGGTCGTTGCCGCGCGCGATGCCGAAGGTGAGTCGGTCGTTGTCCGCACTGCTCCGCCCGACGAGGATTCGCCATCCATCTCTGGACATGAAGGTGTGGTGCGGGAGTCGCTCGGCGTCATTGGGGCGGCGGCTCTGCTTCGCGGGTGGGGCTATCCGGACGCGCAGGCGCGGCGCGCGTTCTTCGAGGTCGGAGAGGGTGTCGTGGTCGACTGTTTCGACGTCTTCGAGGAGCTGTAGGAGCTCCGCGGCCTCGTCGACCGCGCACCCGAGGCGTTGCTCGGCGGTGGCGCGTCCTCGCTGCAAGCGCCGATATCGGGAGTAGAGCCGGTCGATGTTGCCCTGGAGGTCGAGGCTCGGGTCGAGGGAGATACGGACCGGCGCCTGGTCCGGGGTGTTCCAATCGGTCACCATCACGTGCTCGGCGCCGCGGTCGACCTGGCCGTAGCGTGTCTGCAGCAGCTCGGCGTGGTGTCGAAACTCGTCGGCCTGGCCGATCCGTTCCAGGTCGCGTCGGATCGCCTGCACCTTCCGCGACGCCCTTCGCTCGGCCCGTCGCACGGCTGCGGAGAGGGCTCCGCGACGGTGATCGAATGCGGTCCCGGCGAGTTTCGATGCGTAGATCGCCTCGACGAAGGCGTGCGGATCCGTCGCCGGCCACCCGTCGCGGAGCCAGCCATGGTCGGGCGGGGGTGCCGCCGGTGGCCTCCACGGCTCGCCCGGTCGCAGCCGCCGCAGGGTCGACTTGTTGGGCAGGAGTGCCGTCGCGACGGAGCCGCCTTCGGCGATGGCGAAGAGATTCCCATGGCGTCCGGTCAGCTCGGCGAGGAGCGCGACGGGCTCGAGCTCCGGGCCCATGAAGTCGAGGCGCACGATGCGGTCGGCGTCGAGCTGCTCGATGGCGGCACATCGTCGCCCGACGGCGTGGCGGCGCAGCCACATGATGAGCGCGGGTGGGGACGAGGGCTGCTTGGGCATGTCTGCGACGAGGTGCAGACGGGTCGCGCCCGAGGTGGCGGAGATGGCGAGTGCGAGGGTCTGGCCGGGGGCGCGCAGGACCAGTACGACGCAACCCGGCTCGTCGGCGCAGGCGCGTGCTTGTTGCAGGGTCGCGCCGGCCAGCCGCGGCCCGAGATCGGCGATGACGGCGCCGAGCTCGCAGGACGAGAGGCTCATTCGGGGACGAACCCGCGCCAAGCGTCGCCGAGCGGATCCCAGTCGACCCGGTTCGCGGTGTCCCAGGGGAGGGGCACCGCGCGGTATTCGACCTCTTGACCCTCGTCGATATCGACCCACTGCTCGCGGCTGAGGGTCGAGTCTTCGGGCCGAAGGAAGCGCACGGTGATGTGATCGCTGCGCTCGCGCAGGACGAGCCTGGCCTCGAAGCGTCCGACGCCGGGGATCTCGTTGGCGGTCTCCTGGTGGATGAGCTCGACGAGCTGCGCGTC
>CAZFPM010000212.1:0-10649 GCA_964520965.1 uncultured Myxococcales bacterium | reverse complement strand
CTTTGCGCCTTTGCGCCTTTGCGCCTTTGCGCCTTTGCGCCTTTGCGCCTTTGCGTGACACCCCGCCCGAAGAGCCCGGGGCGGCCACAGGCCCCGCGCCTCTGCGTGACACGTCGCCCGACGACCCGGGGCGGCCACCGGCCCCCTTTCGGACAGCCCCAGTCGTGGTCACATTGTGGCGTTCATCGCTGTGAGAGGAGCCAGACAGGGAGGCCCGCAGTGCCAGAGACGATCAACAAGATATCGAGTGACGCAGTCGAGCGAGCGACGGGGCGCCGGTGGGACGCGTGGATCGAGTTCATCGGCGCCCGCGGGGGAGCGGACCTCGATCACAAGGCGATCGTCGCGCTCGTCGCCGGCTACAACGAGAGGTAGATCGCCTCCCAGAAGTCGCAGTGTCGGTGCCCGAGGTCGGTGTTGGCGGCGACGGCGCCGCTGTCGAGCACGAGGTACGGACGCTCGGTGGCGTCATACTGCGGCCAGTCGACGGCGCTGCCGATGTTGGGATCACCCGCAACGGCGAACTGGGTCCAATACGTCTGGATCGCGCGCGTCAGGTCGTTGTCGAGACCCCATGGGTCGGCGCCGCCGAAACGGTTGCCGAAGACGAACGGCAACTCGGCGCCGTGAAACGCGCGCCCCCACGGGAACGCGGTCGTCGGGTACACGAAGGTGAAGTGGTACATCCAGACGGGAACGCGGTTGCCCGACAGGGTGTCGGCGAAAAGCCGCGCCGGGCACACGAAGAGGCCATCTCCGATCGCCGCGCCCAGGGCGTCGTCGATGGTCGCGTAAGCGGTGGACGGATACTCCTCCATGATCTCGGCGCTTCGGCCCGGAAGCAGTCCATCGAGTACGGCGGCGTATTCCTCTTCGTCGGCGACGCCGCCGTAGAGCCAGGTGAAGAGCCACCCCTCGTCGCCCGTCGTCCCGATGATCACCGGCACATTCTCGTAACTGCCGGTCATGAGCTGCAGCAATGGGTTCCCACTGACGACGACGCCGTCTTCGATGAATCCCCATCGGTGGCCTGGGCCGATGATCATCCCGGGCGGCGCTGGGAGCGCGTTCTCGACTTCCTCCGGCTCGACGGCGCGCAGGCATCTCGTCGCGGTAGTCCCTGGGCAATCCACGGCTGTCGCGAACGCGAGTCCCTGGACCTCGGCTTCGGCCAGGGTGGGGGTCGCCGAGCAGATGCTCGATTGCAGGATCGCCCGATGGAAGAGGTCCTCTCCCCCGCTGGCGACCATGTGCATGCATACGCTCGCGGCGCCTGCCGACTCGCCGAAGATCGTGACGTTCCCCGGATCGCCGCCGAACGCCTCGATGTTGTCGTGCACCCATCGGAGCGCGGCCTGCTGGTCCATGAGGCCGTAGTTCCCCGACGACGGTCGGTCCGGGTCTTCCGCCGTCAAGTCAGGATGCGCGAGGAATCCGAGGGCCCCCAGGCGGTAGTTGAACGACACCACGACAACACCGCGCGAGGAGAGCGCTGCGCCGTCGTACCGGTCATGATTACCGGCGCCGCCGATGAACCCGCCGCCGTGGATCCACACCATCACGGGTGCATCGACCGGCGCCGGGAAGGGCGTCCAGACGTTCAGGTTGAGGCAATCTTCGCTCTCCTCGCCGATGAAGAAGCCCGGGATCTCCGCCTGGTGACACTCCAGCCCGCGGGCGGTGGCGTCGAACGGTTCCTCCCACGCGTCCGGCGGTTGCGGCGGACGCCACCGGAGATCACCCACCGGTGGTGCAGCGAAGGGAATGCCGAGAAACGCTCGCGCGCGGTTCACCTCGAGTCCCGCGACCGGGCCTGAGGTCGTCTGCACGACCAGGGGGTCCGACTCACCGCCGTCGTCGGCGTCGAAGTCTGCGACGTCGGGTTCCGTGTCCTCGACCTCCGTGTCTTCGGTGTCGGCGTCCCGAGCGTCGACCCCCGTGTCGTCGGTCGTTGTCGGCTCGTCGCTGCACGCTGGGCCGAGCCCGGTGATCAGGGCAACGCTCAGGCCGGCGATGAGAGCTGTTCGCTTGCGATGCGTTGGTCCCATTGCTTCCTCCGTGGTCGCGGAGTTCGCGATCCACGAGTCCAGGGTCCTGTGTCGTAGCGCGTCGGCGCAGCATCGTCGGTCGTCGTGATCTTGGCAAGTCCGGGGGCGCCGTGCCAGGGGGATCGCAAAGTCGAGGGTCTTGGGTTGCCTCAGGGGTGTAGACCGGCTCTGCGAGCCGGGGGCGAGATAGGATCTCGCCCTTGATGGCGGCTGGCCCGGACTCTGCGACCGCCCTGGGCGTCGTGCCGACCCGCCGCACGCGGCTGGATCGCCGGCCCGCTTTCCCACCCCGACAATGGGGTGTGATCGCTCCCCCAGCAAGACGTGCTCTTCCTACGTCCGCACCGGCCCGATCAGAACGCCACGTCGGCCAGGATCCCGATCGAGACCAGGGTCATCCGGTATTGCCCGTTGCCGAGGTCGTGGTCCGACGCGTCGACCCGACGGCCCAGGAACTGGGTCTCGACGTCGACCAGCAGGCCGGTGCGTTCCGTGAGCCCCAGGCGAGCGCCCAAGGCGGCGATGCCGCGTGTGCCGTCCGGAGACGACGCGTCGACGGTCTGATCCGGAACTGCGCCCGATTGCCAGCCTGCGACAGCCCACAGGTCGAGTTTCGCCGACCGGTGCCACTCGACGAGCGCTTCGACGGCCGCAGTGTCGTGCCAGTCGCGGGGGAGGGCGACGGATTGGGTTGCCGGCAGCCCGAGCTCGCGCTGCACGAGGTCGTCGGAGCGGACCCGTACGTCGAAGCTCTCGATGCTCGACCAGCCGGTCCATCCCGCTGAGAGAGCGACCGTCCAGCGGGGCGTCGGGTCCCAGCCGACCGCAAGCCACGCCTGCTTCGGCAGGGTCAGCGACAGCGACGCGTCGCCTTCGACCAATGGCACGTAGTCCAGCCCCTGCGAAGCGAGGTCCTCGGTGAAGAAGTCGTCGTCCATGTCCATCTGGAACGAGCCCCGCATGGTGAGCGGCACGCTGTGCAGATAGGAGAGGGAGATCCGCACGTCGTCGAGAGGTCGAACCGTCAATCCGGCGTTGAAGGTGCCCGACCACCCCGTCGCGCGCCGCAAGACGGTGTCCCGGCTCATCACGGAGAGTTCGCGGACGCCGGGCGGCGCTTCCGGTCCGAAGTCGTTCGGCTGCCCGATCGGCGGGTTCCCCAGCGCCTCGCCGAGCTCCGAGAGACTGGCGAGGTCGAGAACTCGGGAGAGTTCTGCGAACCCGAACACGGCGGAGCCGCCGACGCCGATCGCGATCCGGTCATGGGGTCGCCAGGCGACGGCGCCGCCGAAGTGAGGCATCGCCAGGGTCGCGTCGCGCAACGCCCATCGCTGCGGGCCGTCGGCGGGGTAGGAGACCACGGCGGCGTACGGGGCGTGAATGCCCAACCCCAGCGCCAGGCCGCTCTCGCCGAAGGGCACGCCGAGGAAGACGCTCGGAGACACGCCAAAGGGGGTCGAGGAGACCGTCTCCGCCGGTCCGGACTTCCGCGCGTCGATCGCGTCGGGGGAGATGGGGACCGCGAAATCGAAGGAGTCCTCCATCTGGTACGTCGCGCGCCGGTCGCGTTGGTACGCCAGACGTCCGGTCACGATCGCGGCACCGCCCAACAGGGAGATGCGGTCGAGAAGGGCGAGGTTCGCGGGATTCCACCAGGTCGACGCGGCGTCGACGGTGGCCGGGCCCGAGCGCGACGACCCGACGCCGGGCGCGGAGAGACCGGAAGCGTGTGCCCGAGGCGCCCCCGAGGGGCCCGAGCAGAGCGCCCACGCCACGACGATGCACGCCATGGACAGCGGGCCCGACGGACCTCGTCGGCGGAGCCGGGCGCGGCGATCGTCAACGGACACGGCGCACCTCGATCGAGATGGTGTGCGCACTCGGCTTGCCTCCGATCTCCAACACGAAGACCGCTCCGGTGTCGTCTTCGACGTAGACCCGATCGCCAGCGTCGACGCGCACCTTCTCGTGGACCTCGTCGCCGTCGACCCGGGTGCGGGACGACACCTGCCGGGTCAAGCCGGGGTCGGCGAAGAACGCGGGGTGGGCGTAGGCGTACTCCCGCTCCCGACGACCGTCGTCGCCCAGCGGGATGTCCATGGGCGTCACGAAGTAGAGCCAGTCGCCCGCCTCCTCGGGGGCGGCCGACGGAGGCACGTGCACGTAGAAGATGTCCGGGGCGCCGCGAGAGGCGTCGAGGATCTGCTCGGCGAGGTCGAGAAACGCCGTCGGATCCGACTGAAGGTTCTCGCGCACCGTTCGTTCGACGTCTGCCGCGGTGATCCCGACGGAGACGTCTCGGAGCGTGAACGACACGTCGCCCGCGCCCTCCGCGACCCCCTCGTCGTGCAGGCGAATCTGCCCGATCTCCAGGATCATGTCCCAGAGGTAGCTCGGCGGCGGTGGCGTACCGACGTCACCGGCGGCACCGAAGACGGCCCACCCCTCGTCGACAGACACCTCGAACACCGGTGTATCGCGACCGGGCAGGAAGTACTCGGCGTCGTAGACCCGGTCGGAGAACGCCAGGCGTGCCGATCCGGCGAGAAGCCCCTCGAACGTCCACGGGGCCATTCGCCAGACCGGAGAGTCGCCAAGGCCCGGCGGGTGCGGCGACCGGCCGCCGTAGACGAAGCCGTCGTGTTCGACGACGCGGAACGTCAGGGAGTCGATGCGCGGTGGCTCGGTCGGCAGCCCTTCGATCTGCAGCCAGTTCGGGTCTCCGAAGTCCAACAGGCCGCCGATCTGTCCCCCGATCGAGCTCACACTC
This sequence comes from uncultured Myxococcales bacterium, assembly GCA_964520965.1. Lineage (GTDB taxonomy): Bacteria > Myxococcota_A > Bradymonadia > REDH01 > REDH01 > CAZFPM01. The sequence goes on along the minus strand of CAZFPM010000212.1, from coordinate 5,831 downwards.
GCGGTCGTGACGTCGGTCAGGTCGATCCCCTTGAGCGGGAGCGCGTTGGCGTTGGCCCGGACGGTCATCCGGAAGTCGTCGGTCAACACCTCCGAGCGTGTCTGGCCGACGACGAAGCCGGGGTGGAGCACGCCGTCGACGAACACCGGCCCGAACGTCTCCGAGAGGTTCGAGAAGTCGTTGGCCGCGTCGGCCAGGGTGACCGGAATGGAGCCGGGGGCCACCGGGTAGACGCCGTCCGGATGGGCAACCGTGAGCGGTCCGGGGCGCGTCTGTGCAGCGGGGTGCGAGCGGATCACGTGCTCGACGACGGCGGTGGAGATCACCTCGACGGGGAGGAAGGACTCGTCGACCTCACGACCCATCATGTCGGCGAGCACCTGTGCGGCAGACAGGCCGACGACCGCGCCGAGGTCCCCCATCGGTTCGAGCACGGTTCCGCGCAGATCGGCGTCTTCGGGCGTCATCGCGAGCAGGCGCTGCATGTTCCGAGACGCCGGGTCGAGGTCTCCCGGCGGCAACGCCGCGATCTCCGATAGCGCGTTGTCGATCAGGCGCGGAGCAGCGGGCCCCGTCGACAGGTCGAGGTCGAACAACCACAGCCGTCGTGCGACGGCGGGCGGCAGGGCCAGAAGATCGGCCCTGGTCAACGTCTGTTCGAAATCTCGGACGTCGAGGCGGAGGTAGCGCAGCTCGACGGTCCGGGTTTCGCCCACGCTCAACGGTGTGGAGTCCGGCTCCTCGACCGTCAGCGGCTCCACGCACGCGATCAAGGCTGCGGTCGCCACGACGACGAGCGCGGTCGGTGTCGGCCGCGCTGTCCTCATCGGGTCGTCACGCGTACGTCCAGCCCGGCGGCATCGAAGCCGACGATCTCGATCCGGAACACATCCCCCACCTCGTCGGCCGCGAAGTACACGTCGCCGACCGCTGGGGCGACTTTGTGGTGCAGTCGATCATCGTGTCCGGCGAGGGGATCGACCGTCGAACGCAGATCGGAGAGGTCCTCGTCGGCGTAGAAACCGGGGCGCTCGTAGGGGTACGCGATCTCGGGGGTGTCTTCCGGTGCGCGGAAGAAGAGGACCAGCGCCCCGCTCCGCGCCGTATCGACGAAGATGTCGGCCCGCGGCACCACCCGGACGCCAGCGCCTACCAGCCGCTCGGCGATGGTCTCGGCCTGGGCCTCGAGGGACGGACGCAGCGAGGCGATCAGCTCGTCGGCAGTGAAGCCGATCGGGACCGTCAGTTCGAAGGCCAGGTTCGCGTCGCCCTCCTCAAGGCCGCCGTCGTGAAGTCGCACCTGGGCGATCTCGACCAATGTGTCCCACACGTAGGCCGGGGGCGGGGGGTCGCCGAGGCCGCCAGCGGTCGTGATCTCGACCCAGCCGCGGTCCCACTCGATGCGCGCGATGTCCTCGATCGAGCCGGCGTCATACGTGAAGGTCTGCCGGAATCCGGAGTCCGCCCACGCGTCGTGGTAGCGCGCGTAGGCTGCCTCGGCGACGAAGCGCTCGAGCAGCCATGGGCTCGCGCCCCACGCGTCGCCGTCCCCGAGGAAGAACCCTGCCTCCTCCGCGGGTCGGTATGACCGGGTCCGCCCCGCTTCGAAGAACCGCCCCGACTCCTGGATCACGAAGCGCAACGTCATCTCCGGCTCGTCCACCAGGCCGACGACGGCGAACGTGTCCGGATCGTCGAAGTCGAGCCGTACGGCGGGCGTATCGTCGCCGCGGTACATGAAGTCCTTCGTGCCGGTAGACAGATCGAGGCCGTCGAACTCCGTCAGGGTCGACTCCGCCGACAGGCTCATCAGGAATGCCGGCTCGAGCGTGGGGGCGTAGGTCTCGCCGTCGATGAACCCGGGGTGCCCGTCGTTGGGGCCATATCGGACCCCGATCGGGCGCATGTCTCGCAGGGCGTCGTCCAGGCTGACCCGGACGGTGACGCGTCCCGCGCCGTCTCTCTCGGTGTTCGGATGCGACCCGATCAGGTGCTCTAGAGCGACATCCGCCAGGGTCTCGACGTCGAGGAATACCTCGGTGTGGGCGATGTCGTGGATCTCGGCGAGCAGCCGAGGCCCCGGAAGGCCGACCGCGTCGCCGATCGCGAGCATCCGCTCCAGCGACGTGCCTCGAAGGTCGGCGGTGTCCGGAGTCATGTTCAGCAACCGCCACATATTCCACTCGGGCGTGCCCCAGGAAGCGGTGTCGACCCCGTGGGAACTCGGGTCGCCGATCGCCCGGAGGGCCGCGACGATCGCCGGCCTGAGCTCCAGTCGGAGGAGCTCGATCGCCTGCCTGTCTTCTTCTGTGAGCAGCGCCTCGAGCGCATAACGATCGAGATCGATCTCCGTCGTCGCATCGAAACGCGGGCCGCGCAGGGTGACCACGCGGTCGCGGATGACGTCGCGTTCGTCACGGCCGACGTTTCCGGCGACATCGGTCGCGATCACCGATACGGCGTTCTCGCCCGGGGCAAGCGGGACGAGCACGTCGAAGAACTCGACCACCGGGAGCGCGATCGGGGCGCCGACCGACGACTCGACCCGGAGCTCGGCGACTCCGTTGACGTCGATCCACTGGCCGCTGACCAGGATGTCGGGAGCGGCGGTCCGTTCGCCGTCGGCGGGCTCCCGGATCGCGACGATCGGCGGCGTGGAGTCCTGTACCGCCACGGTGCTGGCCATCGTCTCCAGCCCGCGTTCGGAGACGGCCGTGACCTCGATCTCGTTGACGGCGTCGATCACCAACGGGACCACCAGCGCGAAGCGTCCCTGCCTGACCAGTCCGACCACCTTGCCGGCGTCGCCGGTGGCGGAGACACCGACCGGACCCACCTGCACGCTCGCGCGACCGACGACGCAGACGACCACATCGCGGGTGTACCGTTCGACCACGACGTCGGTGCAGTCGCCGCCGGAGACCTCGCGGAGCCCGGAGATCCGCAGCCCGGGCAGCCCGCCCCCATAGCGGACGGCGAGGTCGAGGGTGTGGCGGAACCGCCCGCTTTCGTCCTGGATCACGACCGCCATCGCGTTGGCCCCGTGCACGAGCCCGACTTCGGCGGTGAACCGTCGAGCCGTGCCCGGAGGGCCGGTCGCGTCCATCGGGACCGTCAGCCGATCCTCCAGCCGCAGCTCGGCGCTGAGTTCGATTCCGGGTCCCCCGGGCACATACGCGGCGATCTCGATCTCGGCTCTGGGGGTGCCGAGGGTCCCGGTGGTGTCCGGCCGAACGACCACCGCCTCGATCCCGCCTCGAACGGTCGCGACGTTGGCGCTCGTCGGGTCCGGGTAGGTCGCCTCGACGGGGTCCGCGCATCCCGCCGCCGCAGCGAACGCAACAACGACCGCTACGATCAGGAGCACGACTTCGGCAGAATCGCGGGTCCCGCGTCCTGACCCCTCGTTGTGTCGTGGCTCGCGGCGGCGTGCACCCGTCGATGTCGAGGTGTTGAACGCCATCACAACCTCTCGGCGACGTGGACGACGATCTCGGGGTCGTCGAGCCGCTCGATCTCGATCCGCAACCGATAAATCCGGCCGACATCGTCCTGGGCCCACACCAACGATTCGCCGAGCGGCAGGTTGAACGTCTCGCCGCCGATCTCGTTCGGCGCGGAGACCCGCGAGAGTTCGTCCAGTGTCGGTTCTCCGAAGAAGCCCGGGCGTTCGTACGGGTATATGGCGTCCGGGCGAGGGTCGTCGGGTCCGACGAAGCGCAGCGCCGGCCCGGACGGTTCGTGTACATAGTAGAGGTCGACGAGTCCGTTGTTCGCCGCGTACTCGCCGAGCAGCATCTCCGACAAGAGCGGTGCCTGCTCCTGCAGCACCGGACGCACGATCTCCCGCACCTCGCTGGCGCGCAGCCCGACCGGGATGTCGGTCACCGAGAACGCGACGTTGGCGTGACCTTCGGGGATCGTCCGGTCGGGGAGTCGGTGGAGCGCGACCTGGGCCACTTCGTCGATCAACTCCCAGACATATTGGTCCTCGGGCGGGTCTCCGAGGTCGAGGATGACGTGGAATGCCGCCCACCCCGAAGGGGCGCCGTCCTGGCCGATCGCCACCTCGGCGTGGCAACCGACGAAGTCGATGTAGCAGCGCCGGAACCTGCGGCGCTGATACTGGGAGAGCCCGGCGTCAGCGACGATCCGTTCGGCCGACCATGGCGGCAGTGCCCAATACGAGCGGGCTCCGACGGGGGAGCCGGGCAGGTTCCCCTGGCAGGCGTCGCGGCCGTGGCACGACTCGACGAACGCGCCGTCCTCGACGATGCGGAAGCGGATGTCGGCTGTCGGCTCGGGTACCAATCCGCGCAGGTCGAAACTCTCCGGATCAGTGAAGTCGAACTCGACCACGTCGTCGAACGTGGGACCCGTCTGGTCGACGATGACCGCGAAGTAGTCCTTGCCCGATGACAGGTCGATCCCGTCGCGCCATTGCAGGTTCGACTGGGCCGAGAGGACCATGCGGAAGTCGTCCCCGAACACCCGTCCGGTCGGCGGGACGCTCGGGTCCACGATCCCGGGATGGTCTCGGGTCGGGCCGAGCAGGCGGCCGAGCGGCGCGAGGTCGTTCATCACGTCGTAGAGCGTGACCGGGATCGAGCCGTCGTCGCCCGTGTTCGGGTGCGTGGCGACAACGCCATCGAGGAGCGCGCGCGCCGTGGAGTCGGTCGACAGGAAGGTCTCCGTGCGGTCGATGCCGAGACTGTCGGCCAGAATCTGGCTGAAGCCGCCGCCGATCGTGATGCCGAAGAACTCGCCGTCCGCCAACTCCTGGATGCCCGCGATCGACGTGCCGGCGACCTGGGCATTGGCCGGGGTCATCGTCAGGATGCGCACCATCGCGTACTCCGCGCTGGTGCGCCACGACCCGTCCGAGCCGCGGAAGGTCTGCCCCAATGGCGTCAGCGAGCAGTTGTGGTCCGGGTCCGGGGAGTCGTGGCTCCAGCTGGTGCCACACGCGTCCTTGACCGCGTCGAGCGTATTCTCGAGGAGCTCCAGGGGGGCGAGTTCCATGAGCAGCAGCTCGCGCTGGATCTCCTCGGACATCACCGCCGAGACCCCTTCCCGGTCGAGCTCCAGCGCCATGCGTGGTGGATCACCTTCGCCCCGAACGCGCAGGAAGTAGGTCTCCTCTTCGCCATACTCCGGGGCCGCCACGCTGACGAAGTGGACGGTGTCGGTCGCCCCCAGGCCCCCGGCGTCGATCGCCCGCGCCTCGACCACCAACGACCCGGCGGGGGGCGCGATTCGCGCTGTCCACGACGCCCAATCGTCCTCGGTCTGCGCGGACACGTAGTCGGACCATTCGCGCTCGCCCCCGTCGAACGCCCAGCGGACCTTGACCTCGCGAACGTAGGTTCCGTCTGCGGCGGTGCCGCGCACCTCGACCAACTCGGTGTCGACGACTTCAGCCTCGGTCGGGGCGTCGATGCGGACGTCGGGCGCGTCCCGGTCTTGAATCCCCCGTGACGTCAGGGTGACGGTGTCCTCCGCGAACTGCCCCAACGCGTCGAACGCGCGCACCGCCACGGTCGACGTCCGGCCGAGGGGCAGCGCCACCAGGCCGGACCAGTTCAGATAGAAGTCCGTCGTCGCGAGCGGGCGGTCGAACTGCACGACGTCGTCGACGAGCACCTGCATTGCGACGACGGCCCGGTCGTCGTTGCTCGTGCCGCGCAGGAGCACCAGGGACCGCGGAAACGACTCGCCATCGGTCGGTTCGCGTATCGTGACCGTCGGCTGCCGCGCATCCACCACCTGCGCAGGGCCCGACACGGGGACCGGGCCGGCGATCGCGACGGATCGACCCTCGACATCGAAGA
>CAZFPM010000211.1:9824-10720 GCA_964520965.1 uncultured Myxococcales bacterium | reverse complement strand
GCGCCTCCTGCCAGACCTCGGTCGCGTTCGGGTTGTACCCACCGCGCACAGCCCCGCCGATGTCGGCCTGGTGTCCCTTGCAGGCGGACCAGGCGACAAGCGTGTCGTCGACGAATATCGGCTTGAACGCCGCGACATCGTTGTTCTGGTTCCCGAGCGTGAAGACGTCGTTGTGGAAGAACACGTCGCCTGGGTAGATCTCGCCGCGGAACTTCTCGGCGATATGTGCACACACCGGACTGAGAGAGAAGCTCAGGATCGGCAGGTTCTCCGTCTGCTCGAGCATGCGCCCTTCGGCGTCGTAGAGGCCGGTCACGAAGTCGCGCGCCTCGCACAGAATCGGCGAGCGCGTCGTCTTCTCGGTCGCGACGCTCATCTCGTCGGTGATCGCCTTGAGCGCTCGGCCGGTGATAGCCGCGAGGACCTTGTCGATGCGCGGGTCAGACATGGGGGCCCTCCGCAGGACGCCGCTGGAGCACGACGGTGCCGTGGTCGTCGACCTCGGCGTCGAAGTTGGCGCTGATCAGAATGGTGGTGTCGGTGCGCTCGATGAGCGCCGGACCGGCGATGAGATTGCCGGCGCGAAGCGCGTGGCCGTCGTAGACCGGAACCTCCGCAAACTCGCCCAACTCGGGCACGAGCGCGCGGCGACGGGTCTTGATCGCGGACGCCGCGTCGGCCGAACCCCGCCCGACCTTCGGTAACGGTGGCTTGTCGGTCGCCCCGATCGAACGCACGCGGATGTTGATCAACTCGAGCCCCGTGCCTTCCTCGCGCAGGTTGTAGCCGTAGAGGCGGTCATGCTCGGCGTGGAAGGCGTCGGTCACGGGAGCCAGATCGTCGGCCGCGAGCGAGCCCGCCGGCACGGGGACCGTCACCTCGTGGTATTGCTTCAG
>CAZFPM010000211.1:0-9814 GCA_964520965.1 uncultured Myxococcales bacterium | reverse complement strand
TTCAGGTAGCGGAGGTCGAAGCTGACCTCGTGGCGGATCGAATCCGCCCCCTCCAGCGTCAGCTCCCGCTCGCCCTGCTCCACCATCTCGCCGACCAGCTGTCCGAGTCGCTCCAACGGGATTCGGCCGAGCGGCCCGACGCACGAGCGAACGAAGTCGTGCTGCAGGTCGCACAGCAACATGCCCGCCGCGCAAAGCGTCGATGCCGGTGCGGGTACGAGCACCGTGGGAATCTCCAGCTCCTCCGCGATCATGCACGCGTGCAGCGCGCCAGCACCGCCGGCGACGACCATCGGGAACTCGCGCGGGTCGAGGCCTCGGCTCACGGTGATGCGTCGCACTCCGTGCGCCATGTTGGCGTTGATCACGCGGCTCATCCCGGCGGCCGCCTCGTCGATGTCGACGCCGAGCGGCTCCGCCACGTGCTTCGCGATCGCCGTGCGTGCGGCCTCCTCGTCGAGACGCAGCTTGCCGCCCGCGAAGAAGGTCGGATCGAGGTATCCGAGGACCACGTTCGCGTCGGTGCACGTCGGTCTGTCGCCACCGCGCCCGTAGCACGCCGGCCCGGGCAGCGCCCCGGCCGAGGCGGGGCCCATGCGGAGAAGCCCGCCCTCGTCGATCCAACCGATGCTCCCTCCGCCGGCGCCGATCGTATCGATGGCCAGCATTGGCAGGGCCGCGCGAAGACGGTCTATCTCCCCTTCGGTCTCGAGCTCGGCGGCACCGTTCCGCACCAGAGACGCGTCGAAGCTGGTGCCCCCCATGTCCATGAGGATGCAGTCGTCGCTTCCGCCCGCCCGGGCGAACGCCACCGCGGCCCGCGGGCCTGCGGCCGGTCCGCTGAGCAGGGTCAACGCCGGTCGCTCCATCGTCGTCTCCGGAAGCGCGACCCCTCCGTTCGACTGCATGATGACGAGCACGCCACCGAAGCCCGTCTCGGAGAGCTTCCCCGTCAGACTGTCCAGGTAGTCGCGCAACACCGGGCCGACGAAGGCGTTCAACACCGTGGTCGAGACGCGGTTGTAGAAACGGATGGTAGGCAGCACCGACGACGACACGCTGAGGTAGGCGTCGGGCAGTATCTCCTTGACGATCGCGGCGGCGGCCCGTTCGTGCGACGGCTCCGCGAACGCGTTCATGAAACAGATCGCGACGGCCTCGATCCCCTCGTCGCGGAAGGTCTCCGCTGCCGCCCGCACGTCGTCTTCGGCCAGCGGTTCGAGCTCGTCACCGCGCCAGTCGAGCCGCCCTCCGACGGGCAGACGCAAACGCCGCGGCACCAGGGGCACGACGTTTGGGTAGCGGTTGTCGTATTGCCGCTCGCGGATCCCCCGGCGCATCTCCAGTGCGTCACGCACGCCCTTGGTCGTGATCAGCCCGCAGCGCGCACCGCCGCGGGTCAGAACGGCGTTGGTCGTGACCGTGGTCCCGTGGACGATCGCGTCGACGCGGCTGGCGAAATCCCGCACGCTCAGGTCGTGCGCGGCGGCCATCACGCCGAGTCCCTCGACGACGCCCACCGAGGGGTCGCCGGGTGTCGACAGGACCTTGAAGGTCTCGATGCTCTGTCCGGCCGTCCACAGCGCGAGGTCCGTGAACGTGCCGCCCACATCGATGCCGATTCGATATCGAGTCATGAACTGGGTTGGCTACTTGGTGGCAAATCTTCGTCGGGCTCGCGGCTCGAGGCCGCGGCGAGTTCCATTCCGCGCGCGAACGCCGCGCGGTTTGCCTCCAGACGACGAGGCGCGCTCTGCCGCTCGATCGCGGCGAAGAGGTCGTCGGCGCCGAGCGGGAGAAGCTCGAGCCCGGCGAGGGCGCCGAGCATGAAGACGTTGAGTGTGCGTCGGCCCGCCGGTGACGCGAAGCACTCGGCCGCCTCGAGTGCAACGACTTCGGCTGCAGCTTCGCGGATCTCATCCACCACACCATCGACCGACGGGTAGGGCTCGCCACGTTGGGCGAGCGCCGTAGGCACGATCGGGTGTCGGCACATCACGACGTGGGTCCGCTCGGACATCTTGGGCAATGCGCGGAGCACCTCGAGCGGCTCCAGCCCGAGCACGATGTCCGCGTCACGGTCGCCGATGAACGCACTGCGGCCCGGCCCGACCACGACGGTGGCCTCGACGCTTCCGCCGCGCTGGGCCATGCCGTGGAGTTGGCCGATGACGACATTCTCTCCGGCACGGACGGCCCCGTCGCCGATCGCCCGGGCGGCCGTCAGAACCCCCTGGCCGCCGACGCCGACGAGCAGGACGCGAACGCGTGTCGCGCCGGCGCGTTGCTCCGTTGTCGCCATCGCCTTCACTGGGACACCTCGCCCGCGGGCACGATGGCCCGGTTGGGACAGAACTCCGCGCAAACCCCGCAGCCGGTGCAGATCTGCGTATCGATGTGAATGCGATCGTCCGCGACGAAGAACGCGGGACACCCGAACAGATCCAGGCATGCCCGGCAATTGCTACAGGTTCCGCACACCATGCATCGCGCGGCCTCTCGACGGGCGTCCGCCTCGGGCAGCACCCCCACGATCTCGTCGAAGCCTGCGCCCTCCTCGAAGGGCATCTCCTTCGGGCGCGCGCGCTCTACGTGGTCCGCTCGCGACGGGCGTTGCTGCTCATAGGTCGCGAAGGGCCGCCATGCCTCGGGCAGCGGCGGGGCGGCCCGCTGCCCAGCGATTTCGTCGCCCCGCAGGCGAGCATCGATCCCGTAGGCCGCCCGCAGGCCCCATGCCATCGCCTCGGTGACCATACGCGGCCCCGGCACGAAGTCGCCTCCGGCGAACACCTGCGGGTGTGACGTGCCGCCGGTCTTGGGGTCGACCCGTAGGGCACCTCGCTCCGTTCGCTCCAACTCCAGGTCCTCGCCCAACACCGCGGGGTCGGCGAACTGGCCGGCGGCGACGACCACGAAGTCGACGTCGATCTCTTCCTCGCTTCCCGGCACCGGGACCGGCCAGGCGCGGCCTGAAGCATCGACGTCGCCCGGTTCCGTCCGCACGCACGCGAGGGCGCCGCTCGGGCCGAAGCCCGCGGGCTCGATCCACGTGCGGAGAGTCACCCCTTCATGCTCCGCGGCTTCGACCTCGTCGACGAGCGCGGGCATCGCGCTGCGACTGCGGCGGTAGAGCACCGTGACGCTCTCCGCGCCATTGCGCACAGCGGTCCGAGCGGCGTCCATCGCGGCGTTCCCGCCGCCGACCACCGCCACACGGCGCCCCGTCTCCACGTGCCCCGCGGCGCCGCGGGCACGGGCGAGGTAGTCGTTCGCATCGACGACCGTCGGCCCACCGGCGACGTCTTCCACCCAGTCCAACACGATCGGCCGCGAAGCACCGACCGCGACGAAGACCGCGTCGAACCCTTCTCCGAGCAGGCCGGACACCGTCCGATCACGCCCGATGACCGTGCCTCCGACGAACTCGACCCCGATACCGAGGATCCGATCGACGTCGCGACCGACCGCCTCGGCAGGCAGCCGGAAGGCGGGGATTCCGGAACGCAGCAGACCACCCGGCGCATCAGCCGCATCGAAGACCGTGACGCCATACCCGCGGACACGCAGGTCGTGAGCGGCGGCGAGGCCGGCGGGGCCCGCGCCGATCACCGCGGCGCGGCGCCCGTGCTCCGGCTCCATTTCCGGCGCGTACTCGACGCCCTCGGCTGCCGCCCACTCGACGACGAAGCGCTTGAGGTCGTTGACGGCGATCGGGCCCTCGAGCTCCCGACGCACACACACGGACTCGCAAGGCCGGTGACAGACACGACAGACCGAGTCCGGCAACGGGTTGCGCGCCATGATCAGCTCGAGGGCCTCCTCGTATTGGCCCGCGGCGATGTGGTTGGCATAGCCCTGGATGCAGAGCCCGAGCGGACAACGGGTGGAGCACGGCGCGGCGACCGCCTCGGAGTGACAGGCGCCGTGGGCCTCCTCCAGCGCCCGGCTCTGGGACAGCTGTCGCTCGAAATCACGGATCACCGGCTGGCTGCATTGGAGCCCGCAGCCCGACAGGCCGCAGGTCTGGCAACGCGCATGATCGATCTCGTAGGCCGCCGCATCGTGACGCGGCGGGCCGACTTCGCGCTCCAGCGCCACCGGACACGGGTGCTCTGCGATGATGACGCTGACGCCTTCGTGGTCGCGGGCTCGTTCGAACGCCTGGATCGCAGCGGGGAGCACCTGCGGGTCGATCGTCTCGACGTGCCGGGCCCCGAGCGATCGGGCTACGCCGGCGATCGAAACGGACCTTTGGAGCGTCGACGCCTCGACCTCGACCCCGGGGCTCTCCTGGAAGCCCGTCATCGCGGTGACCTGGTTGTCCAGGATCACCGCGACCATGTTCACCTCTTCCTTGATCGCGTTGAGGAGCGCCGGCATGCCGGCGTGGAAGAAGGTCGAGTCGCCGACGAACCCGACCGTGCGCTTGCCGGTGACCCGGCTGACCCCGGCCGCCAGCGTGAAACCGGCGCCCATGCAGAGGAGCGCATCGCCGGCGGATAGCGGCGGGCTCGCGCCGAGCGTGTAGCAACCGATGTCGTTGAAGTAGAGGGTGTCGTCGCCAAACACCGTCTTCGCGGCAAAATAGGCGCTGCGGTGGGGGCAAGCGGCGCAGAGCGTCGGCGCACGCGTCGGCACGTCGGGCGCCTCGATAGACGCGGCCGGAGTCTCCAGCAACCCGAACGCAGCGGCGATGCCGCGCTGGATGACCGGCGGATCGTACTCGTACTCCTCCGGCAGGTGGCCGCTCCGCTTGCCGAGGATCCGCGGCGTGAGCCCGTGTTGAGCGCAGAGCACGCGGAGGGCGTCCTCGAGGAAGGGGGACAGCTCCTCGACGACGAGCACCTCGTCGACTTCGGAGAGAAACTCGACCAGGGGCGTCTCTGGGAGCGGATGAACGCCGGACAGGGTGGCGAACAGCACGTCGGTGCCGCTCTCGTCGAGGAGATCGGCACAGGTGGCCGCGGGAGAACCGGTCGCCAGAATCGCACGACGACCGCCGCCCCGGCGCTGGAATACGCCGGTCTCCACCATCCACGCCCGGGCCGTCGCAAGTCGATCCGGAATCTCCCTGCGCAGGCGTCGCGCGTTCGGCGGCGTCGGGAGAAAGCGCTCCGGATCGCGGATGAATCCCCCCACCGTCGCGGCACTGATCGGGCTGAATCGAACCGGCGCCCGCGTATGGCAGACGCGCGCCGTGATGCGCATCAGCACCGGCAGACGGCAACGCTCCGACAGCTCGAACGCCTCGCGGGTCAGATCGCAGGCCTCCTGTGCCGTGCTCGGGTCCAACGTCGGCAGGTGGAGCATCTGGCCGAGCCAGCGCTGGTCCTGCTCGTTCGGGCTGGTGCGGCACGACGGGTCGCCGGCGCTGACGATGACCATGCCGCCGACTGTCCCGACATAGGGGATGGTCGACAGCGGGTCGCCGGCCACCATCAAACCCAGGTGCTTCATCGCGCAGATCGAACGGGCCCCCGCGAGCGAGGCAGCATAAGCCATCTCGAGCGAGACCTTCTCGTTGATCGAGTACTCGAACGGGATCCCGAGATCCGGCGCGAGGCGCGCAAACGTGTCGGTGACTTCGGACGAGGGCGTGCCAGGGTAGCCGCAGGCGAAGGCCACGCCCGCCTCAATCGCGCCACGCACGATCGCCTCGTTGCCGAGCAGACACTCGACGTGCCCGGCGTCGTCGACGAGGAGCGGATGCGAGGCGCGGTTCACGGCTACTCCTCGTTCCAGATTCGGCGGACACATCGAGCGCCACCGTCCGGCAGCGCCTCGAGGGTCTCGAAGCGCAACCTGGTGCCGAGCGCGCGATTCACGTGGTCGATCGTCGAGCCGAACCATGCGTCGCATCCGGGCCGGTCCTCGGCCAACAGATCCTGCTTCTCGTGCCAATGGAACCAGGGGCAGTCCGAGTGGCAGACCCAGGCCTCGTCGCCGCCCGCGGCGGCTGCGCCGTCGGGACGCTCGGCGGTCGCATCCTCGCCCATGCAGTCGCTCGACCACACGATGCCGGCCGCGATCTGTGGCGCGATCGGCTTCGAGCGGTCGATTCGTTTGAGGTACGCCGCCGCGGTGCCCTCCCCCGTGACCTCCCACATTCGATTGACCACCGCTTCGGGGTCGACGTCTGGACAGAGGTCGACGACCGCCTGACGCCAGGCGAAGTGTTGCGCGCGCGTGATCGCGCACAGCACGTCGAAGCGGGTCTGCAGGTCGGTGGTCATGGTCTGCTCCTCGGCTGTCAGCCGGTGGTGGTGAAGTCGGGGGTCCGCTTATCGAGGAACGCGGTGACGCCCTCGCGCGCGCCAGCGGTGCACGCAGTGGCGCCGAATGCCGCGTATCCGATCTCGAGCGCCTCATCGTACGAGGTGGCGCTGGCCGCGTCGCGCACGGCCGTCTCGATGATCGCGACGACCTCGCGGCTCAGCGGACGACCGGCGGAGGCCGGTTCGTCCAGACTCTCGAACTCGACGACGACCGGTGCGTCCAGCTCGAACCGGTCCGCGTCGGCGAGCTCGCTCACCCGCGCGACCGCGAGGTCGATCAACCCGCCGACGTCCTCCGCCAACGCGTCGACGACACCCAACTCGAGGGCGTTGGGCGCCCGAAGCCGCGTCCCGCAGCGGACCATCTCCACGAACGTCGAGACCGCGTCCGGCCAGCGGCGGAACGGCACGACGAGGCCTCCGATCCCGGGGGCGATGCCGAGGGTCACCTCGGGGAGCTGCAGCATGGCGTGTGGCGTCGCGACGATGCCGTGGCATCGCATCGCCAACTCCATGCCGCCGCCGAGGGCCATCCCGTTGAGTGCGGCGACGACGGGCTTCCGCATGCCGTCCAGGTGCATCAACAAGGTGGAGCAATCCCGCGCGTATTGCGCGGAGGCCTCGGCATCGCCGAGGACCTCCGGGAAACGCCCGATGTCGGCGCCGGCACAGAACGCCCGCGTCCCGAAGCCGGTGATCACGAAACCCGTGATCGCGTCATCGTCTTCGACCTCGACGATCGCGTCGAGGAGTTCTCCGTTCACGTCGTCACCGAGCGCGTTCATCGCGCCCGGCCGCCGAATGGTCAGGACGCGCACTCCATCGACGTCGTCGACGAGCACGTGGTGACGGAAGTCCTGGTAGGTCCCCAGCTCTCGCTGCGGCTTGGGCATGCCCGGTCGTGCAGCGACGAAGCGGTCCACGATGTGGTGGACCTCCTTGTCGCCGAGCTCCTCCATCAGAGTGAGGGGGCCGTGCCGGAATCCGAGGGCGACACGGCAGCCCAACTCGAGGTCCTCGGGGGCGCCGATCCGGCGGTCGAGGATGTCGCACGATTGCGAGAACAACACGCCGAGCAGATGGTCGCGGATCTTCGCCGCGGCGTCCTGCTCCACCGGGACGCGGGGTCGGCTCGTCTCCCAGGTGTGCACCGAGCGGAAGATCTCAGCCGGCCGGTAGTGCTCGCCCTCCTCCATCTGGAGCGTATTCGTCTCGACGATGATCGGGTTTCCGTTCGCCATGTTGAGCACGAAGAAAGGGCCGGCGTGGACCCACTCGGCCGCCACGCTGTCGATCTCCGATGCTGTCGCCCCTTCGAGCAGGAGCGCCGCGTCGTTGCACCAGTTGTCGAAGACGCGATCGAGCATGAAGCAGAGCACGTCATCGGTGATCAGCGGCACCTTGCCGGTCGAAGCAAACACCCAGTTGAGGTAGTGCACGACGTCGGGATCGACCTGCTCCCAGTCGATCACCTCGACCGCCGGATTGCGGAACGCGGGTGCGAAGAAATGTGTGACCGTCGCGCGCTCCGGATACTCGAGCTCCGAGAAGATCCGCGACGCGGGCAACGAGCTGGTGTTCGACGTGATGATCGCATCCGGGTGCACCATGGACTCGATCTCGGAGAAGATGTGGCGCTTGACCGCCAGGTCCTCCGTGGCCGCCTCGATCACCCAATCGCAGTCCTCGATCGCGCCATACTCGAGCGAAGGCTCGATGCTCGCCAGCACGCCGGCGGCACGCTCCTCGTTCATCTTGCCTCGGACGACCGCCTTCTTGGTGTAGCCTTTGATGCGCTTCACGGCCCGATCGAGCGCGCCCTGATCGATGTCGAGCAGCACGAGCTCCACCCCCGGGATCTCGCTGGCCAGGTAGTAGCCGATGTCCGGACCGATCGTGCCCGCCCCCACCATCGCGACGCGATGGGGGAAGGAGCGCTCGGGTGTCCGGATCAATGGGTTTCGAAGGTATGTGTGTTTCACGACTCTCCCTCCTCTTTCGCCTCGATGGCAGCCCGAAGGCGTTCAGGGGTGATCGGTAGATCGCGGACCCGGACGCCGATCGCGTCGTAGATCGCGTTGGCGATCGCGGGCGCGGTCGGGACGAGCCCCGGCTCTCCCACCCCCTTGGCGCCGAACGGACCGTGCTCGTCGGCGGTCTCGATGAAATCGAGCTCGATCTCCGTATCCATCTCCGCGATGGTCGGGATCTTGTAGTCGGTGAAGTTGGGGTTGAGGATCCGTCCCTCCTCGGACCGGATCTCCTCGTAGAGCGCGTAGCCGATGCCCTGGGCCAGCGCACCGTACGTCTGTCCGGCGAGCGTCTGCTCGTTGAGCACCTGGCCGACATCATGGGATGCGACGAGGCGGAGGATCCGCACGTCGCCCGTCTCTTCGTCGACCTCGACCTCGACCGCCTGCGTGCCATACGCATACGTCGCCGACATGTTCCCGATGCCCCGTTCCCAATCGGGGAGGTCGGTCGGCGGATCGTACATCGCCTCGACCGTGAGCATCGTCCCGCCATCGCGGAAGTGAATCGCACGCAGGAATCGGTCGAGCGCGACCCGGGCCCACGGCTCGTCCGGTCCGTCGCGCAGGAAGAGCATTCCGTCGACCAGGTCGAAGGCGTCGGCGCTGGCCTGCGCGTGGAAGTCGAAGTCCGGCCGCGGCGTCCCCGGGTGTTTGCGCAGGTGCTTCTTCCACGCGCGTTCGACCTCGGCGGGGAAGACCCCCCCGGCGAGCGCGAATATCTCGGCGCGCAGCTTCTGCGCCGCCATCTCGATGGCTTTGAGCGCGGTGAACGCACCTCGGCTCGCATGCGTGCCGACATCCCAAGGGCAGGTCGACGTGTCCGTCTGGTTGATCGTTACCTGCTCGGGCAACACCCCCACCATCTCCGCGACGCCGAGGCGGATGACGGAGTGCAGCCCCTGCCCCATCTCCACGCCGCCCGAGTACACGTAGACGTTGCCGAAGTCGTCGAGGCGGAGGATCACGCCGCTGGCGTCGGACCGATAGATGCGCCCCGAACCGCCGACATGGATGAGCGAGGCGACGCCGACACCGCGCTTCACCGAGCGCCCGTTTCCCCGTTTCTCGTTCCAGCGGATCTTCGACGATGCCGAGTCGAGGCACTCCCGGAGACCACAGCTGGTCACCTTCGCACCCATCGGTGTCGTCTCGCCGGCCTCGTTGCAGTTGATGCGCCGCATGTCGAGCGCATCGATGCCGGCGGCCTCGGCCAGCTCGTCGAGGTTGCTCTCGATCGCCCAGGTCACCTCGGGGTTTCCGTAGCCCCGCATCGCCTGGCAATACGTGTTGTGTGTGTAGACGAGCGTCGCGTCGAAGATCACGTTCGGCACGCGGTAGAGCGACGTCGCGGGGAGCATCATCACGCTCGGGTACGTCGCCCCCCACGACGCGTAGGCGCCGTTGTCCTGCAGCACTTCGATGTGCCGGAACGTCAGCCGGCCCTCGTCGTCACAGCCCTGGGCGATGCGTACGGATGCGCACTGCCGGGGCGACAGGTACGCGAAC
>CAZFPM010000210.1:0-10869 GCA_964520965.1 uncultured Myxococcales bacterium | reverse complement strand
TCGCGCGGCAGCTCGTGCGCGACCTGCGCCGATTGAACAAGTCCCTGATCCGCGGGCTGTCGACCGGGGATTGGGAAGTGCCGGACTTCGAGATCTGAAGCGGAGGCGCGCCTGTCCGCCGTCGTCAGGTCGGTGCGGTCGCGAGCCGCTCCATCTCCTGCCGCTCGTCGGGAGCGGCGACGAAGATCACGACGTTCCCGGCGCTCATTTGAGTGTCGCCCTTGGGCCGAGGTTCCCAGCGACCGCTCTCGTCGACCAAGGCGAGGACCAGGAGGTCGCGAACGCCACTGGCCGCCAGCTCTTTGAGCGAACGTCCGTCGAGGTAGGAGCCGTCTTCGACGTCGACCTGCTCGATGCGGATCGACGTGCCTCCTTCGCGGAGCATCTGGTCCAGAAAGGAGACGGCCGTGGGGCGCACGAGCTCCGACACCATCCGGAGCCCGCCCATCGCGTTGGGCGAGACCACCGCGTCGGCTCCGGCCTTCCGGATCTTGTGCTCGTCACCCTGCTCGATGCACCGGGACACGATGCGCAGTTTGGGGTTGAGGATGCGGGCCGACAGCGTGATGACGAGGTTGTCCTTGTCGTTGCTGATGCAGGCTGCCAGTCCCGCGGCCCGCTCGACGCCGGCGGCCTGCAGGACGCGGTCGTCGGTGGCGTCGCCGGTCACGGACACGATGTCGAAGTCTGTCTCCTCCGACAGCTCTTCGACCCGAGCTGGATCGGCCTCGATCAGGACGAAACCCCTGGAGGTCCCGACCAGTTCGCGGAGGATATGCTCACCGGTGTGGCCTCCGCCGCACACGATGAAGTGTCCGGACATCGCGTCGACACGACGTTTCATCATTCGCTCCCGGAAGACGCGGTGGAAATGGCCCTCGACCAGGAAGGCCGTCACGTTGGAGAAGAGGTAGAGGAAACTGCCGACCCCAGCGAGGAGCAGGCCCACCGTGAAGAGCTCGGCGACCGGGCTCCCGGAGACGGGGACGACCTCGCGGTAGCCCACCGTCGTGAGCGTGATCGCGGTCATGTAGACCGCGTCGACCCACGAAGCCGCACCGCCGCCGATGAGCCGGTATCCGAACACCCCGATGCCGTACACGGTCACCATGAGCGCTGCGGAGCGCGCCAGTGTCCGGCGGAGGAGTCGCCCGTCGATTTCGGGGTTGCGACTTGTCAAGGACGGGGTCGGGATCGAGCTTCTGAACCGGCCCGGAGTTCAGCTCCTCCCGGTCGGCGCACTACCCGCTCGATAGACCGTCCGCGGCGGTTTCGCCACCCCGGCGCGCACACTCGGCGATCTCGGACTCGATGACTTCGCTCCACGCCCTCGCGTTCTACACTGTTTCCAGCCTGTGCTGGTGCGCCCTGCACGCCTACGCTGCCTGGCAGCTGATCCACCCCCTGCGACTCGCCGGCACGTCGGCGAGCCTGACTTGGGGGGGCGTCCTGGCCCTGGCGATCGGCACGCCACTCGCGCTCGCACTGACATACGACGCGGGCGCCCACCCGGTCGGCCAGGCGGTACGGAACGCCGCCTATCTCTACATGGGGGTGTTTTCGCTGCTCTTCGTCGGCGCCCTCGTGCGACACGGCTTCGTCGGAACGGTCGGTGCGATCGAGCGCGTCGCGCCCTCCGCAGTGCCCAGCGCGTTCGCCGGGCAGCGACGTCGCCTGCTGGCGCTCCTCGGCACCGCCGCGGTCTTCTCGGGCGCGGGCGTGCTCTCTGCGCTGGCCTGGCGATCGGCGGCTCGCACGCCGCCGATCGTTCGGCGCGAGGTGTTCTTTCCCGGGCTCCCGGCGAGCCTCGATGGATTCCGAATCGCACAACTCAGCGACCTCCACGTCGGAGCGCCGACGACGCGCGCCCAACTCGAGGCGATCGTCGACCGGACCAACGCCCTCGAAGCCGACGTGATCGCGCTCACCGGAGATCTCGTCGACGGCAGCGTCCGTTCCCTGGCGAGCGAGGTCGAGCCGATCCGCGCCCTCTCCGCTCGTCACGGCAAGCTCTTCGTCACCGGTAACCACGAGTACTACTCGGGCGCCAGGTCATGGGAACGGGCCGTCACCGAGCTCGGCTTCACCGTCCTGACCAACGAACACACGGTCGTCGAGGTCGACGGAGCCAGCCTCCTCATCGGCGGGGTCACGGACTACGACGCGGGCCGGTTCGTCCCCCACGACGCCTCCGACCCGGAGCGTTCGCTTGCCGACGCATCCGACGTCGCCCTCAAAGTGCTGCTCGCGCACCAACCCAAATCCGTCGTCGCCGCAGAACGCGCCGGCTACGATCTCCAGCTCTCCGGACACACCCACGGCGGCCAGTTCGTGCCCTGGACGTGGGTCGTCGACCTCTTCCACCCGGTGCCGGCGGGATTGACGCGGTTCGGCCGCATGCAGGTCTACGTGAGCAGAGGCACCGCTGTCTGGGGGCCCCCGATGCGACTGGGTGCACCGAGCGAAATCACCGAGATCGTGTTGAGGCGGGGGTGATCTCGTTTATTGATCTATCGCAAGTTTTCGCTGGCGAACTCACCGCGGACCGGATAGAATCCCCATACGATCGAATCTGCAGCTCCATCCTGCGGCGCGCGTGCCCGACCCAGCCCGCGCGCCGCCCGTCCGGCGGAGGGTCTATGCACGTCCGCACCCAGGGCCCTGCAGTTCACCCCGGTCCGCCCCCCTGTCCGAAGACGCAGCCGGTCGAGGTTCCGATCACGTCGCCTCTCCGGTCGGGGCATATTCACCTCGACACGAACCCCAGCGAGGCGGAGGCGGCGCCCGGGTTTTCCCTCTCGCTGAGGCCGGTCGCGATCGTCGCGGTGGCGGTCGCGTGCGTCGTGTGGCTGGTGCTCGGCGTGCTGGGCGGCTGAGGGGATTCGCGCTCCGCGAGGGGCCTGACAAGCGCCGTCGCATCGGCTAGGGTCCGCGGCGATGTTTGCGCAGAGGATTCGTACACGCCTGCTGCCTCGTCGGGTACGCGTGTTCGACCCCGAGGCCGTCACCACGCGCGCCGACGACGAGCTTTCCGCGGCCGAAGGAGGCTTGCGTCAGGGCGACATCGAGGCGATCTGGGGCGCAGTGGCCCGCCACTACCGCACGGGGCTCCACCCCTCGATCACGATCTGTGTACGCCGCCACGGGCGCACCGTTCTGCACCGCTCGATCGGACACGCGCGCGGAAACGAGCCGGAGCGTCGGGGTCGGGGTGAGCTGATCCCGGCGACTCCGGAGACGCTGTACAACCTCTTCTCGGCGTCGAAGTCGGTGACGGCGATGCTGATCCACCGTCTCGACCAACGGGGTGATCTGCACATCGACGACCGGGTGGTGGAGTACGTGCCGGAGTTCGGCAAGCACGGCAAGGAGTTGGCGACGATTCGCCACATCCTCGGGCACCGGGCCGGCATCGCTCTCGTTCCTGCCGACCACTACGACCTCGAGCTCCTGACGGACCAGGACGCGGTGCTCGCCGCACTCTGCGACATGAAGCCGTCGAGTGTCCCCGGCCGCCGGCTGGCCTATCACGCATTGACCGGTGGCTTCGTCCTGGCGGCGATCATCCACAAGGTCACCGGGAAGCCGATCCGCGAACACCTGGACGAGGTGCTCCGTCAACCGCTGGGGTTCACCAGCTTCCAATACGGGGTACCCCCGGATCGGATCGGCGACGTGGCGCACGACGTCTTCACCGGCCCGATCCCGTTCCCCCCCATCGCGGGTTGGATCGAACGCGCGTTCGGGGGGCCGGCTCACAAGATGATTCCGGAGACCACCGACCCGCGCTTCCTGACGGCGGTCGTCCCATCTGGAAACCTGATCTGCACCGCCGACGAAGCGTGTCGGTACTTCGAGCTCCTGCTCCGGGGCGGCGAGCTGGACGGGCAGCGGATCTTCGACCGGCGCACGGTCGTTCGGGCGACCGCGGAGTCGAGCTACCACGAGCACGACGACGTGCTCCACTACCCGTTCCGCTACGGGTTGGGGTTCATGCTGGGGAGCGACCACCTGAGCGTCCTCGGCCCGAACACCCGGCACGCCTTCGGCCACATGGGCTTCTCGAACATCCTCGTGTTCGCCGATCCGCAGCGCGACATCAGTGTCGCCTTGTTGAACAACGGCAAGCCCCTGATCGCCCTGGAGTCGATCTGGTGGCTCAACGTCGTCCGCACCATCGGTCGCGTGATCCCGGACGTTCGCTCCTGATCCGACCCGCGGGCTCCGCGGCGGCCGGCCGACGGGAATCGACGGGGTCGAGCCGCTCCGGCAGGTCTCGGGGTCTCAACCCGAGGATCAGCGGACGCCCTCGAAGTCGAATCCGATTCGGTCGATCGCCGCAGCGACCTCGTCGGGGTGGAGCTCGCCGGCGTGACGGATGCGGGCCACGGCGGCCTCGCGGTCGGCTTCGACCGCTGTGACGCCCGTCAGGCGGGACAACGCGTCGCGCACCGACGCCTCGCAGTGGCCGCACGTCATTCCGCCGACCCCGACTACCAACTCCTGCTCACTCATCGCGCACCTCCTCGGTTGGGTCTCCTCTTGTGGCAACCGCGACGCCACGAAGCAAGTGCCGGACACCGCTTCCCTGCCGGCCGGCCCGGAGGCCGCCTCGCGACTGCGTTCTCGCGGCTGGCGGATTGCGCTATTGCATGGCTACCCGCCGCCCCACTTGCCGGACGCGCCGAACCCGATGCCGCCCACACGCCCGCTGTTACGCGCCACGCTGTCGTTGGCGCTCGCCCTCGCTGCCTGCCGCGGTGGCGACGAGCGCGGTGGCGGAGGCCCTGATGCGGCGACAGACGTCGGTTCGCCGGTCGACGCGGCGGTCACGGCCGATGCCGACGGTGAGTCCGACCCGCTCGACGCCTCGGCGGAACCGGACGACGTGGTTGGGATCCGAGATACGGGGCGCGTACCGGGCTACGTCTTCGAGCCGCGTGACCTGGTGGGCTTCGTCGATCCGATGATCGGGACGGACGGGCCGGGGCACGCGATCCCGGGCGCCCTCGTCCCGCACGGGATGGTTCGGGTCAGCCCGGTGTCCAACGACACTTCGGCGATCGACGCCTACGATTGGGACGACGCGTTCGTGTTCGGGTTCGCCCATACCCACCTCGAGGGTCCGGGAGGCAGCGCCAACGGCTACGCACACGTGCTGGTGTCTCCGAGCAGCGGCGACCTGGGCAACGGCGCGCCGATCTACGGCTCGGCGATCGACCACGCGACCGAGGATACCTCCCCCGGTTACTACGCCGTCACCCTCGCCAACGACGTTCGCGCGGAGGTCACGGCCACGGATCATGCCGGCATCCACCGGTACACGTGGCCGGGAGGTGTCGACCGGCACGTGGTCGTCGACCTCGGCCCTTCCCGGGGTCGGTCGGTCGGCGGACTCGTTCGGCCGACCGGCGCCGGAGTCGAGGGGTTTGCAGCCTACGACGTGCACCCGGCGGTGCGGGAGCTCGGGGGCGGCGGCAACGAGACGGCGTACACCCGGGTGCATTTCTCCATCGAGGCGTCCACGCTCCCGGCGCGGTGGCGCACGTGGAGGGGGGACGGCCCGCTCGGGACGCTCGACGAGGAGGCGGAAGGCTCGCGGCTCGGCGTCGTGGTCAGCTTCTCGCCGAGCACGGACCCCATCGAGCTGCACGTCGGCATCTCGACGATCGACGTCGCGCGGGCGCGCGCCAACCGTCCCCGCCCGGCGGCGGTGTTCGACGAGGTACGCGAAACGGCGGAGGAGGCGTGGAACGCGCGTTTGAATCGCATCCAGATCGACGCGGACGACGAAGACAGCACGCTATTCTACACCGCGCTGTACCACTCGATGATGCAGCCCGCGGACCACACGGAGGAGGGGCGCTACTCCATCGGGGCGGGCGGGGAGCTCGAGACGTTCGAAGCCGACGGTTGGCGCTACTACACCGACGATTGGTGCATGTGGGACACGTTCCGGACCAGCCATCCCCTGCACATACTGGTGGAGCCGGAGATCGTCGACGACTTCATCGTATCACTGCTCGCGTGGCACGACCGCGGGGGCTGGCTGCCGAAGTGCCCGTGGATGGCGACCGGGTACTCGCGTGTCATGACGGGAAATCCGGCGTTGCCGGTGATCGCGGACGCGTACCTGAAGGGGTTCCGCGGGTTCGACGCCGAGGCGGCGTTGGACGCGATGGTCCACCTGGCCGACGAGGACGACAACCCGTTCCCGGAGGGGCTCTGCGGCTACCTGGGTCTGGGCACGCCCCCCGAGTACGTCAGGCAGGGCTGGGTCTCGCACGAGTGCGATGCGACGCAGAGCGCGTCGATGACCATGGAGTACGCCCATGGAGACTGGTGCATCGCCGAGATGGCGGAGGCGATGGGCCGAGACGAGCTCGCTACGCGTTTCCGGTCGCGGGGTGACAACTGGCGTCACCATTGGGACGACGAGACGGGGTTCGTGCGTGGCCGGATGCGGTCTGGCAGCTGGGTGGAGCCCTTCGATCCGGCAGACATGAGCGACGCCAACGACTTCGTGGAGGCGTCGTCGTGGATCTTCTCATTCTTCGTCCCGCACGACGTGCCCGGGCTCATCGACGCGCACGGAGGCCCGGAAGCGTTCGTGGCGAAGCTGGACGCATTCTTCGACGACGGGCACTTCGACGCGAGCAATCAGCCGAGCTTCCATATCCCGTGGTTGTACGCCCACGCCGGACGCCCGGACCTCACCCGCGCTCGTGTGCGCGCCGTGATCGACGGGGAGTACGGAACCGGTCCCGGCGGGCTTCCCGGCAATGACGATGCGGGCTCGACGTCGGCCTGGCTGGTGTTCGCCGCGCTCGGTCTGTACCCGGTGACACCGGGCGACCCGGTGTACACGTTGGCGGCGCCGCGCTTCGATCGGGCCGAGATCTTCTTCGACGGCGCGTACTACTCGGGGGAGTCCTTCGTGATCGAAGCTCCCGGGGCCGCCGGGTTCGGCGACCGCCCTCTCGCGATCACGCTGAACGGCTCACCGCTCGACGAGCCGTTTCTCCCGCACAGCGAGCTGGCTGCGGGCGGCGTTCTCCGCTTCGAGCCTCGATGACCCGGCCTGGCGAATGGACTGGCTGACCTCTCCGGAAGCGTGGGCAGCGCTGGCGACGCTGACGGTGCTCGAGATCGTTCTCGGCATCGACAACATCGTCTTCATCTCGATCCTGGCGGGCCGCCTGCCTCCGGAGCAACAGCAGAAGGGTCGCACGGTGGGGCTCTTCCTGGCGTTATTGACCCGGATCGCCCTGCTCTTCAGCCTGACGTGGGTGATGCGACTGACCGAGCCGCTCTTCCACGTCTTGCATCACGGCGTCTCGGGTCGGGATCTCATCCTGATGGGGGGCGGGCTCTTCCTGCTCGCCAAGAGTACGCACGAGATTCATGGGAGCCTGGAGGGTCCGGCCGACGCGGAGGGGGCGAGCGCTGCGCGCGCGAGTTTCGTGTCGGTCGTGATCCAGATCGGCGTGTTGGACATCGTGTTCTCCCTCGACTCGGTGATCACAGCGATCGGACTGGCGGAGGAGCTCGCTGTGATGGTGACGGCGATCGTGCTGGCGATGGCTGTGATGCTCGTGGCTGCCCGGTCGATCGGAGAGTTCGTCGAGGCGCACCCGACGGTGAAGATGCTGGCCCTCTCCTTCCTGTTGCTCATCGGCCTGGTGTTGCTGGCCGACGGCGCGCACTTCCACATTCCGAAGGGCTACGTCTATTTCGCGATGGCCTTCAGCTTCGGTGTCGAGATGCTGAACCTCCGGCTCCGCAAAGCGACGACGCCGCCCGTGGATCTCCGCGGTCTGCCGCTGACCGGGGAGATGGGAGCGATCGACGGGGAATAGGCGGTTGCATCGACCGCGGCGAACGGAGTAGGGTCCGCTCTCTTCCCAGGTTCGACCACTGTCCGGTCGAGGCGATTCACGAACGGAGGTAGCGATGAACGACGCAGGGGCACAGCGATCCGAGATATCCGCTGGCGAGCGGCTCTGGCGCATCCGGCACTCGACGGCGCACGTCATGGCCGCTGCGGTATTGGAGGTCTTCCCCGATGCTCAGCTGGCGATAGGCCCGCCCGTCGAACATGGCTTCTACTACGACTTCGACCTGCCGCGCCCACTGACGCCGGAGGATCTGACGGCGATCGAAGCCCGAATGAAGGGGTTGGTGAAGGCGAATGCGCGGTTCGAACCGTCGTCGATGTCAGTCGCGGACGCGGTGGCGCACTTCGAGGCGACGAATCAGCCGTACAAGGTGGAGCTGATCCGCGACCTCGCGGACAAGGGCGAGACCGAGGTCAGCTTCTACGAGTGCGGTGAATTCATCGATCTCTGCGCCGGGCCGCACGTCGGGCGCACGGGCAACTGCAAGGCGTTCAAGCTGCTCAACGTCGCGGGCGCGTATTGGCGGGGGGACTCCGAGCGCCCGATGCTGCAGCGCATCTACGGTACGGCGTGGCGCAACAAGACGGACCTCGCGGCTTATCTGGAGCTGCTGGAAGAGGCGAAGAAGCGCGACCATCGCAAGCTGGCTCGTGAGCTGGACCTGTTCAGCTTCCAGCGGGAGTCGCCGGGGTCGGTCTTCTGGCATCCGCGCGGTTACCTGATCTACTCGGAGCTCAAGGAGATGAGCCGGAAGCTCCACACGGACAACGGCTACGTCGAGATCTCCAACCCGGTCATCTACAACAAGTCACTCTTCGAGACGTCGGGGCACTGGGACCACTACAACGAGCACATGTTCCAGCTCGAGTCCGAGGGTGAGACGTTCTGCATCAAGCCGATGAACTGCCCGGACACGATGCTGTTCTATCGGCGCAGGAAGCACTCGTACCGCGAGCTTCCACTGCGGGTTTCCGAGTTCCAGATGCTGCACCGGAACGAGCTCTCCGGAACGCTGAACGGGTGCTTCCGGGTGCGACAGTTCACGCAGGACGACTCGCACATCTTCGCGACCGAAGACCAGGTGCAGTCGGAGATCAGCCACGTGCTCGGCATGATCGACTACGTCTATGGACTCTTCGACTTGAAGTACGAAGTGAAGCTCTCGACGCGGCCGGCCGACTTCATGGGTGAGGTCGCGTTGTGGGACCAGGCGGAGGCGGCGCTCAAGGCGGCGATCGAGGAGAACGGACTCCCCTACGAGTTGAACGAGGGAGATGGTGCGTTCTACGGTCCGAAGATCGATTTCGACGTGGTCGACTCGCTCGGACGACGCTGGCAGTGCCCGACGATCCAGCTCGACTTCCAGCTCCCCCGGCGTTTCGACCTGACGTACACCGACGCGGACAACACGGCCAAGACGCCCATCGTGGTCCACCGGGCGGTGTTCGGGTCTCTGGAGCGGTTCATCGGGATCCTGATCGAACACGTCGCCGGCGCGTTTCCGACGTGGCTGGCGCCGGTGCAATGCGACTTCCTGCCGATCAACGACGATCTGGCCGCGCACTGTCACGAGGCCGCCGCCCGCATGCGGGAGAGAGGGATCCGAGTCGAGGTCGACGACCGGTCCGAGAAGCTCGGCTACAAGATCCGCGCCGCCGAGATCCACAAGACGCCATACATGGTCGTCGTCGGCCAGAAAGAGGTCGACGCTGGCGTCCTGGCCGTGCGCACGTACCGGGATGGCGACCGCGGCAAGATGGGCTACGAGGACCTGGAGTCGGAGATCCTGCAGAAGATCGAAACGCGGGAATTCGATGTGACGCTCAAGACGATCGAGTGGAGCACCGACGGCGGGCCGGACGACGAGCCCATCGGCTCCGGGGTCGAGGGGTATTGACCCGGCCGGCGGCGCGGCCGGGCTACCTCGGGGCCGCGTTGACCGTCCAGTCGTACTCCGCGTAACGAACCGGGTAGCCGACCTCGCGCGCGCGCCGGAGGTCCGTTCGAACATCGTCGGCGGCGTGGGCCTCGATCCAGTCCAGCACGGTCACGCCGACGTCGAGCGCCGCAGCGTGGGCTTCGAAGTCGACTGAGAACCAGTCGTAGATCGCGGACAGCACGATCGCGCCCTCTTCGTCGTCGATCACGACGTGAGGCGGGCTGGTGAAACGGCGTGCTGCACCGTCGAGCTGTTCGTCGAGGCGTCCGGGCAGATAGGCTTCATCGGCCAGCCGCGGGCAGCTCGCGGAGGCGCAGTTGATCGCGGCGTGGATCCGCGCATCCGGGAACTCTCGGCGGAGGATGCGGTGTTCCAGCGCGTAGAGGTTGATGCCGCCGCCGTCGAGCTGGAACCGCAGCGCCCAGAAGAACCCGAAGCCGTCCTTCGGGCTGACCGGGCCATGGACGTCGAACACCGAGTCGATCGGCCACTTGCGCACGACCGCCATCATGGTCAGGGCGTTGTACGCATTGACGTAGTAGGCGAGGCGCTCCGGCTCCGTCGGGAACAGACTCGGCGCCGTCCGCGGCCCCGTGCGGGCAAGACCAGCGCAGAAGCGCCGCAGGGCGACGTCATCACGGGCGAGCGCCGAGTAGTCGACCCGGCCGGCTTCGTCGACGTGGAGGCGGAGGGTCTCCTCCCACGGTTCGTACGCAAAGCGGGGGGTCGTGCCCGCGGACCCCGCACCGATGACCTCGACGCCGAGCAGGGACCGGACGACGGTGACGGCCCCGCAAGCCAGGAGAGCGACGATGGCTGCCCGGACGACGCCGCTCAATCGAGCAACTCGCCCTCGAGCGCGGGGGGAACACCCGCATCCGACGCCTCGACGACGATGAAGACGACCTGCCCGTCGCCGAGCGGCACGTCGACCTCGCGCACGTCGTCGACGCAGGCGAGCTCCACCGCCCCGGTCGCGCACTCGTGATCGAGCACGTAGAGGGTCGGGATCGGCCCCTCGCCGACCGTGCG
>CAZFPM010000209.1:0-10907 GCA_964520965.1 uncultured Myxococcales bacterium | reverse complement strand
CGGACGGCGAACCCGGGAGTGAGGACACGGACGACGCCGATTCCGAAGGTGTCGGCGACGACACGGAGAGTGGGGACACGATCACGGCCGACGACATCGACGATACCGACGCCGATGGAAGCGACGCGGATCCGCCGCTGCCCGGGTGGGAAATCGCGGGCGACTGGCCCACGTACGGCTTCTCCCACGACCAGACGCGCCGACGGGTGAATCCGGGGGCCTCCCTTCGGGCCGAACCAGCCGTCGCCTGGACCCTCTCGCTTCCGATCGCCCGGCACTCGATGTGGTTGAGCAGCGCAACGATTGGCGAGGCTGGGAGACTCTACGTCCCATTCTTCGGCATCTGGGCTCACTACCCAGCGGGCGGTGTCCAGGCGATCGACGCGGCGGGCCGGCCCGCGTGGTACTTCACCGCCCGCGAGACAGAGGCCCAGGCTCCCCTCCTGGTACGAGACCGCGTTACCGATGACACCGTGGTGGTGTTCGGGAGCGCCGGCAGACCGTGGGGAGACCCGCTGTTCCCAGACTCGGAGCACCACTACCCATCGCTGATCGCCATCTACGACAAGGACGAGTGCCGGTGTTGCGTTCACCGCGACGAGGCCGCAACCGCTTGCGACTTCGCCTGTGTAGCCGACGAGCTCTGTGAGCCATACGACCCGGACAGTCCCTACGAGTGGCGGCACACGGCGCACGTCGATTCCGAGTCCGGCACGGCGTCGTGCGAGCACCTGGACCCCGAGTGCGCCGCGTGGCTGGTGAGCCCCGACGAGCTGGATCCGGCCCAGGTTCCCCGTTCGCCCAACCGTGGTTACTACGAGGCGTGCACGACGCCGATGCTCTCGCCGGACGGCTTGACCGTCTACCACCCGCTGTGCGGCGTCGACGTGCCACACAACCTGACGAACTTGATCGTGGCCATGGACGTACAGACCCGCTCGATCAAATGGGTCCTTACCGAAGACGACCCGGCCGGCTGGGACGGCGGCGAGTGTTCCTCGGGGCACAACCAGCTCGGCTGGATCACGGCCGGCGCGATGTTTTCGGACGGCTCGATCCTCTTGGGAACCCGCGCCGGTTGCCTGGTCCGGATCGTCGACAACGGGACGTCGGGTGCGACCGTCGGTGTGTATCGGGGTCTCCACCCGTCGGTCCTCGGCGTCACGGTCGAGCCAACCGGCACTGGCGACGACCATGTGTATGTTGCGACACACGGACAGAACCGATTCCAGCCCGGCGACCTGTACAAGACCAGCCGCGATCGGCTGTCGGCCACCGGAGACGACCACGCTCCAATCTGGTCGTACGCAGCGGGCGAGGACATTGCCCCGGAGGACTGGTTCGGGGATGCTCCGGGCCTTTTCGGCTCACCCATGTTGGCCGAGGTCGATGGTCGGATGTACGTCTACGGCGTGGTCGCCGAGTGGCCGGCCGAAGGACGCTCGATCTCGCTGAATCCCGACAGGGGGTGGATCATCCGCGTGCCGGCCGACGGCCCCGACGGGTCGGAGATCCACTTGCCTCTCCAGCTCGGCGAGGATTGGTATCCGGCGTACGGCTGCACGATGGACGGGAGCGGGCAGATCTGGATCCACGGGGGTCTCAACCGCGCCGTTGACGGAAGCGGGAGGATCCTGCGGACCGATCCGAACCTGTCCTCTCTCGCTGCCATCACGGACGGCGTCCTGCCCAGGTTTGGCTACTCCGAGATCGTGCTCGGCAGCGACTACATGTACGCCGTGTCCAGCCCCTCGTGGGATGGGGACGACGACGTGATGCCAGTGGTCTACAGGCTGGAGTGAAGGTCGCACGAACCCGCCGGCCAGATGCCGGCACGTAGGGAAGCACGCTCGCCGCGGACCACGAGCGCAGGGAGAGGGCCCTGCACTGACGACGCCAGGACCGGTTGCGCACCGTGGTAGAGCGACCACCCACATAGCCGGGCGGCTCGCCCGGGCGGCACCATCTCCTGGTGGCGGCGGGGATTCGAGCGACGCGCCGCTTCCCATGCGATCACGAAGCGGTGACCCGCGCGGAGAGCTCTGTCGTCATCGCGCGAGCGCGTCGAAGCGCGGACCGGAGGCGAGGTCGATCCGACTCGTCAATACCAGGTCGCCCGCCAGGACTGTGTCTCCGTACCGGGATCCAGGCAGGCGCCGAGTCGGAGCAGGGCGCCGTTGTCGTGGGAGTGGTCGGCGACCTCCACACATCGGCCCGACTCACCCTGGATCCGGACCGCGTCTCCGGTGAGCGCGAGCTGCCATCGCTGCGCCGGCAGGTTGCGGCAGGCGCGCTGAACCACGGAATCGCCCGGATCCTCGGTCAGACACATGCCGCTATGGTCGGCCAAGATGTAGTGGCTGCCGAATCCGGATGGCTGGAGATGCCAGACCTGATTGGTGTGGTCTCGGCCCAGACACTCCCATTGCTGAATGATCGCGCCGTCCTCGGCCGAGACGCCCCGAACGTCCATGCACGACCCGCTGTGTGCTGCACGGATCGAGTAGTCGACCAGTCCGGAGACGCGGGCACGCACCCCGTCGAAGAAGAACCAGGGGTCGGCGTTCCCGGGCGTGCTGTCCACCGTGTGGAGTCGGGTGTTGGGCTCCAGGGTGTAGGCCTGACCATGGAACTCATCCGTGCTGGAGAACTCGTTCCACACCCGCACGAGCAGGTGATCTCGCCCTTCGGCGGCGGATACGAATCCGTCGAGCAGCGCCAGACTTCGCTCCCCGCTCGAGTGGGAATACACCGACGCATAGCCGGCCTCGGCGAACGAGCAACGGGTCCCGTTGCACTGGAAGGGCCATATCTCGCTGGAGAACCCGGTGTAGTCATCGTCGGCCGCGGACAGGATGGCATAGCGCACCGAAAAGAACTCCCGCGCTCTTACGGTCCGTTCGCCGAGGTCGAGTACGGGATCGAAGTCCTCGACCAGCGGGATCAGGTTGCCGGGACCGTGGAAGGCCGGCTCGCCGGACAGATTCCGGACGCTGCTCCCCGCGTTGACGTAGAGGAGCAGGAGCGGTCGGCCGTCCACGTGGAAGAAGGCGCCCGGATCGTCGTAAGCCTGCCGCGCGATGGCCTCCATGTGTCCCAGCACGAACTCGTTCACCGTCAGGATCTCGTCATGGTTTCCGTCGAGACCGTGGCACTGCAGACCCCAGCACGTGATCGACAACTGGAAGGCCCCGCGGATTCGGGGGGCATGACCGAGGTACTGATCGAGGGCAGAGCTCTCGTGGGCCGCGAACCCGGACATCGCTCGAAGCGCACTCTGGAAGATCGGGTTGTCGGTCGGGGAGCGTGTCTTCGAGAAGTTGGTGACGTCGAAGACCACGAAGTCTGCGCGCAGCTCTTGGAGCTTGCCGGCGTGCACCGTGGCAGTGTCCGGGTCCATCGAGCTGTAGCAGAAGCCGTCCGGTCCGAAGAGTAACGACTTCACCCCTTCGAGCAGAAACGGATTGTCCGACCACCCGGTTCCCCCGCAGTCTCCGGACGTCGTCCGGTAGCCGAACCAGGTCAGATACTGAAACCCGATACGTGGAGCGTCTGGCCGCTCAGGTTCGACGACGCAGTGCTGGTAGAGCGCATCTCCATCCCAGGGAGTCCACGCACCGCTGCTGCAGGTCCGAGTCTGGGTCTGGGGGGTGCAGACAGCGCCGTGCGGGACGGACGACGAGCTGAATCGGGTGCGCCGCTCCTCGACGTCTTCGCAATCCGGTCCGCATTCGCCGTCGGGGCAGCGACGCCCAGAGTCCGCACAGTCGCGACCGCGGCAGTCGGCAGTGCCGTCCGGGATCACGTCGGCGGGAGTATCCGGGACCACGTCTGCGGGAGTATCCGGGATCATGTCGGCGGCGGTGTCCGGGCCGTCGGTCCGATCCCCGGGATCGACATGGGTGTCGGAAGGCGCGTCGGCCGTCGTCTCCGCACCGGAATCTGCGGGAGC
Organism: uncultured Myxococcales bacterium; assembly: GCA_964520965.1. Taxonomy (GTDB): domain Bacteria; phylum Myxococcota_A; class Bradymonadia; order REDH01; family REDH01; genus CAZFPM01. The sequence continues at coordinate 6,955 of CAZFPM010000209.1, read as the reverse complement.
AACGGATGGTTCTTCCGGCGCGACGTCCCGTCCTCCAGTCGGAGCGCGATCGGGGTTCTTCCGATCGGACTCCGCGCATGTGACGAGAAGAGCGCAGCCGATGGCGAGCCATATCAAGAGCGTTCTGCGCATCCCAACTCCGATTCCACACGACTTCCGGCCGCGCGGCCCGGAGACGTCACAGGGGTGGCGCAGAGGGTACCACCAATGCCGGTCGACGCGGCATAGCTGTACGATTCCGGGTTCCCGAGGATTGAGGGCTCGGTCGGTCCCCGGCTCGGTCGGATGAGAAAGACTCCCCCCACGTGCCCGACCGCGGGACTCACGCATCGTGCGCGGAGAGGGAGCGGCGTTCGGTGCGGCGGCCGACTCGAGGCAGTCACTCGGCCGGAGGGCCGGATACCGCGACTGCCTGCACCGGTCCTCCCGCGCTCTGGATCACGACCGGCTCGCTCGCCGCATTCGACAGCCTCGTCCGCCGCTCGTCGTCCACCCCTGATGCGATCCCCGCGTCCCACGTCTCCGGGCTGACGAGTACCTGGCCGGGCTTCGCCGCGGCGCCCAGTCGTGCTCGCTCGCGACCATCGCCTGCTGCCTCCGCCCAATCGAACGGCCCATCGCGATGTCGCCGTGGGGATCACCGGTCGGCGCCACGGATCGCCGCGCCGTACGGTTCACGTTGCTGCCGTCATGGCTCCGAGGTAGCTTCGGCAGGACTCCTGCAGGATTGGAAATGCGCGATGGTTCCCAACTCGAGCGCCGAGCGCAAGATGGCGGCGCTGGGCGAGGCCCCGTCCGTCTCGTCGTCGCCGCCGTGTTCGCCGCGCTCGCGATGCATGCCCTCGGTTGCGCCGGGACGGAGGAGGTCACCGGGCCGGACCGGTCGCGCGCGGAGGAGTGCACCCGGCCACCCTGCGGCGACCGCGGAAGTGGACGCACCCTCTGCGATCCGCCTTGCGCCACCGGCACCGCGTGCGTCGAGGGAGTCTGCATCGAGGACTGCAATCCCCCGTGCAGCCCCGGGTACCACTGCACGGCCGAACGGGTGTGCGCGCCGGACTCGACTCCGGACGCTGGAGACGTGGATCCGGTCGATGCCCGCCCGGGGGATGTGCCGGCCGTGCTCGACGTCGCGGCCGAGGTCGACGCGCGCGGGTCGTCGGATCTGCCGCCGCCTCGCGACACCGCGGCCGAGGACGAGGAGGAGTCGTGTGCCCTGGCCACGCTCACGGCGGAGAATCGCGTGCTCCCGGCGGACATCGTTCTCGTCGTCGACACGTCGGGCAGCATGGACCAGGAGGAGGAGACGGTCGAGGACAAGCTCGACGAGTTCGCCGACTTCGTCACCGGCTCGGGGATCGACCTGCGGGTCGTCCTCGTCGCCGAGCGCAGCGTATGTCTCCCCGAGCCGTTGTCTGCGACCCCCGGGTGTCCGGACACGGACAGCGCGATCTACCGCCACGTCGATCGGGAGGTCGACAGCAGCGAGGTGTTCGAGAGCATTCTGAGCACGTTCTCGGATTGGTCCGACTTCCTTCGCCCCGACGCGGTCCTCCAGTTCATCGCCGTGACGGACGACAACGACGACATCGACTGGCGGAATTTCCGGCACGACATGGAGGATCTGGCCGGCCCGTTCACCTTCCACGCGATCGTCGCCCAGGGTAGCGTGCCGATCGTGGGGTGCATCCATCCGGTGTACGGCACCGGGGCCGCGATCGGTCGGCACTACATGAACCTGGCGGGCGCGACCGGCGGTGTCTCGGCGTCGATCTGCACGGACGATTGGCTCGAGATCTTCCGGGCGATCGCCGAGGGCGTGATCGCCGGGGCCGTGCTCCCCTGCGCGTTCGGCATCCCCGATCCCGGGTCGGGACTCGAGGTCGATCCCGACGAGGTGAACGTGTACTACACGCCGCCGGGATCCCTGCCGGCCGCCCTCCCGAACGTGGCCGGGCCCGAGGAGTGCGGCGGCCGCTCGGCGTGGTACTTCGACGACCCGGAGTTGCCGACGACGATCATCTTGTGCGACGCGATCTGCGGCGCGATCGACGGCGAGGTGACCATCGAGCTCGGTTGCGAGACGATCAAGGTCTGACCGGCATCCTCCGATCCGAACTCGCGGCACGTCCTGGGCCGTGTGCGCCGCGAGACCGGGTCCGCTTCAGGGGTGTCGCCGCACCACCGGCAGGGTGCCCGAGAAACACCCGAGAAACGAAGTGTTCGGGAAGACGGGGCAGCGCGGGGCAGAGGTTCGAGGAAGTGGCGTGATTGCAGCAACACACGAAACGGGTCACACTTCGGTTCAGTGTGAAAGGAGGGCCGTGAGCCATGGTTGTTAGAGTCCTACCCAATAAGATCGACAGCGGTAGGGTCGTGCTCACGGCCCTCGCAGAGGATGACTCGGAGGAGTTGTTCGAGTTCATCGACCGTGAACGGGAACGGCTGGAGCGATGGATGGGGTGGGTGTCTTCGTGCAGGACTGTCGAAGATGTACGGGAACTACGCCGCAGGAACCTCGCCAAACGCAGTGAAGGGGCACTCTTTGACTACGCCATTTCGATCCGGGGCGTCGAGACGACTCGATCGATCATCGGAGCCTGTGGGGCATTCGGCTTCGGCGATGACGGACGGACCTGCGAACTCGGATACTGGATAGGCGGAGCTTACGAAGGAAGAGGGCTTGCAACAGAAGCGGTCTCTGGACTGCAAGATGCCTGCTTCCGACAAGGCGTCGAAGAGATACGGATATCCTGCGACCGCGAGAACAAGCGGTCCGCGTCCATTCCTAGAAGACTCGGATACCAACCCAAGAAGCACGCCGGTACTGACCTCGTCTTCGTGCTTCGTGCGCCCCTGGTGTCAGGGTAGCAACAGCCTGACCGAGTCATCATCTGTCGGGGCGTTGAGCGAGCGTAGGAAGAACAGAGGTCATCGCGCACCACGGCGTGCTGCACGAAGGCGTCGAGTTCCTCGCCAAGCCCTTCTCCGTCGATGCCCTCGGCCTCCGGATTCGCGAAGTGCTCGCCCGCTGAGTCGTCTCCGCCGCCCGAGAGCGCTACGCGGGTTGGACCTCGATCGGCAACGTGTCGAACGCGAACCCGTCATCGCCGAAGTCGATGACGAGCTCGAGCTGATAGAAGCCTGGCGTGGAGGGCAGCCGCCACGTCGCGCCCGATTCGGACCGGATCGATACGTCCCCGGCCGTTGCGCTCCACTTCACGGTGCGCGCGCCGCGGTAGGGCGTGTGGGCGGCGACCTCGACGAGCGCGCCATCTCGGCCCGAGACCCGGATCTCGGCGTGCTGCCGCGCCGGGAGCGCGAGTGAGTCGCCGCTGACCTCGGCCACCTGGACGCTGTCGGCGCCGATGGCGAAGCCGAACGTCCTGCGGACGGGGCACGGGTCGTCATAGTCCGCGAGCTCGCCGACGAGCGTGAACGAGCCCGCCGTGACCTCGGGCGCGGTCAACTCGAAGTTCAGCGTGAATCCGGCGTAGAGGCCCCGATATTCGGGCATGTCGACCGACGTCAACGTGAGCCCGACCAGATCCTCTGCGGTGACGTCATCGACCCAGCTCGCCTCGTACCACTGACCCTCGTGCTGCAAGGTCACCTGCAGGGTCGTCCCAGAGAGCGTCGCGCGCGCGACCAGCGTTTGGCCGGCTGAGACCGCGTTGCACTCGAGCGGCGGCGGCGCGGGGTCGACCGCGCCGATCCCCGAGCAGGTGCTCAGCCCGGTGGTCGCCATCGCAATCCCCGCGGCCTCCGCGACCTTGATCGCCTTCTTTCGGAAGATCGCCCGCTTCTTGTTTGGTTTGGCCGTCGTCATCGTCGTCCCAGGTTCGGGGTGGGGAGGTTCTCGTTCGAGAGCGAGGTCACAGCCGAGCTGCCCAATCGGTTCGTCTCGGCGGCCCAAGGCGGGGTCTTCGAGCCGTAGGGATTCGCCGACTCGAGGCCGCCCGCGGTGTCGACGCGTCGCTCGATCTCGGCGCGGATCGCGCGGCAGCGCTGGATGAAGCCCAGATCGGCGCGGGCCAACGCGCGGGCGAGCGAGAGGGTGAACGCCTTGATCGTCGCGTGGTCCGCGAGATCGACCTCGGCGGCGAACGCGAGCGCCTCGCGCATCCGCGCCACGCTGTCGCGATTCACCTCGGTCGACAACGTTCGCAGCCGGTCGTGCCACTCCGAGTCCCAGCCCTCGGCGTAGAAGTGCCGCAAGACCTCGTTGTCGAAGCGGATGCCCATGTTCAGGCTCGCCACGCCGTCCGACTTGAAGTTGCGGCTCATGAAGGCGGTCGACGAGATCCGAAAGAGCAGCTCGACGCGGGGATCTCGCATCTCGTAGCCCCACGCGAGGTAGTCCCCGCGCAGTCGCCCCTGCTCTTCGAGCACTCGTTTGAGCGCCGTGCCGGCGTAGACCTCGGCGCGGCAGAAGTTCAGCGGGACGGCGGCGAACTCCTCCATGAAGTCGAGGTTGGCGGACACGCCTCCAAGGGTGGCCTCAGGGTCGAAGATCAGTACGTTGAACGACGCGTAGATCCCGATCTCGCTCAGCACGCGGAGCGCGTTCCGGTTGTCTTCGGACGTCACACGTCGGTTCAGGCTGACGATGCCTTCGTCCGAGTTCGTCTCGATCCCCACGTATGCGCGGATCAGGCCCATGCGCCGCAAGAGGGAGAAGAGCTCGGGGTCCACGTCGTTCGGTCGGCACTTGATGACGATCCCGATGTCGTCCATGCCCGCCGCCTGGAGCAGGTCCGCCAGCCTTTCGTAGCGCGCGAGGTTCTTGTCCCGGCTCGGAACGAAAAAGTTGTCGTCGTGGAAGATGAAGAGCCGTACGCCTCGCTCGACGTACTCGTGCTTCATCTCGGCGGCGATCGCCTCGGGCGAGCGCATCCGGTAGCGGGCCCCTCGGGCGTTGTCGGAGTATGCGTAGATGCAGCAGAAAGCGCAGTCGGCATAGCAGCCGCGGCTGCCGACCAGCGGCGCCGACGCGATGCCGAGCACGTCGCGCGGCCGTCCGCGCCGATCGGGGAAGGGGAGGGTGTCGAGCGAAGGCAACGGTCGCGGTGGCGCCACCTCGAGCCCGGCGTCACCGCGCGAGACGAGCCCGGGGATCGTCGCGATATCCGCGCCAGCGAGCAGCGCGGCGCAGAGCTCGCGGAACGTCGTCTCCCCCTCGTGGCGCGCGACCGAGTCGATCGCGGGGTGGGCGCGCAGGATCGGGGCGAACTCGAAGGTCGCGAAGTGTCCGCCGATCGTGATGTGGCCGGTGTATCCGGCGTGCCGGAGGGAGTTCGCGAGCCCGAGTAGCTCCGGCGCCCGAGTCTGGAATGGCACGGAGATGCCGACCACGAGTGGAGCGAGCTCGACGATCCGCGCGACGATGCCGGCTTCGGCGTCGCGGTTGTCGAAAGCGATCACCTCGGCGTGGATCCCGTCCTCGGCGACAGCCGACGCCAGATAGCGGATCGACAGGTTCTCCTCGAACTCCGCCCCGACCAGCGCGACCGTACCTCGACCCATGCGGACCTCCCCATGCCGGGCGACCCTATCAGGTTTCGTATTCGCCGGCAGCCGCGCCCACGACCTCGATCGGCAACGCGTCGAAAGCGAAGCCGTCGTCTCCGTGCTGGTTCCGGAAATCTTGGCCGGGTGAATTCCGGAAAAGACGGCCGGGTTGACCGGAGAGTCGCGGCCCGTCTTCGGCTGAACCCGCTCGCCCGATGTCCGCCGGTGTTCACTCGGGGGATCGGGGTTCGTCGAGGCGCCGGCTCGAGCTCGTCAGGGGCATGGTGTGGGCCAGGTGACGCATTCCCCACCGACACATTCTTCGCAGCCCGCGATGCAGGCGTTGTCGCACTCACCGCAATGCGTTTCGTCGGTGTTGAAATCCCAGTCTTCGTCGGTGTCGCCGTCACAGTCGTCGTCGAAGCCGTTGCACGACTCGCCAGTAGGCAGCACCGGGTCTTCACACGAGCCCCACGCCAGGGTTGTCTCGTCGACCTCGACGCAGAGTGCGAGCCCGTCTTCGCAGAGCCCGACCCCCCGGGTCTCGTCCGGTCCGTCATAGCACTCGAGTTCGTCGCCGATCTTGCAGGGGTCCTCTGAGCACTCGTCGTCGATCAGCTCGTTGCAGTCGTTGTCGATCTCATCGCAAAGCTCGCTCGCGCCGGGATTCACGGCGGGGTCAAGATCATCGCAGTCGGAGTCGTCTGCCACGTGTCCCGCCGGCGCCTCACAGGCCTCGGTGCTCAAGTGGGCAGCACCGTAGCCGTCATTGTCGACATCCATGAACCAGGTCTGCTGGTCAATGGCCTGGTCATCGATCAGACCGTTGCAGTCATTATCAGCCTCGTCACAGATCTCTACCGCAACGGGGTTGACCTGCGCATTGCTGTCGTCACAGTCCTCCTCTGCACACCAGTTATCGCCATCGGCATCGACGCACGGCTGGGTATCGTCGTCATCTCCGTTAGCAGCGCCTGACGCAGAGTCGTCATCGTCACCGGGGTCGCTGTCGTCGTCGTCGACTACTGCGCTGTCGTCGTCGTCGTCGCCAGAGCCGACACTCGCCGAATCGTCATCGTCTGATAGGAGCATGCAGCCCGAGCAGGCAAGCAGCAGGTACATAAGACAAGACAACCAGCACAGGCGAGGCAAATTCATGGCGATTCCTCCTTAGCCATTTGGTAGAGGTAGACCTCGTGGATCTCACGATCGTAGCCCGGGTAGAAGCCCTTGGGCATCCCCAGCACAATGCGCTTGCCGCGGTTGAAGTGCACCAGCAATTCGCCACTGCTGGGATCGATGCACAGACCCTCGATCTCTCCGGCGAGCTGTACGTCATGAAATTCTCGCTCCATCACCACCTTGCCCTTGTGCTCTCCGGTGGTGGCGATGCGGTACAGGTGGTCGAACTCGCCTTTCTCAGCGTCTCCGTCGTCTGCGGTGA
>CAZFPM010000208.1:3780-10957 GCA_964520965.1 uncultured Myxococcales bacterium | reverse complement strand
CGTCCTGGGCGTCCAGGTACTCCCAGTGGAGCGGCAGCTGGCCCTCGCTCCAGCCACTCGGGGGCTGCTCCTCGCGGAACATCCGGATGATTCCGGCCTCCCAGTGGTTGGCCAGATTCTCGGGGTTCATCGGCGCGAGCGCCACCTCGCGAATCGCGTAGCCTTCGTACTCGTGTCGGGTCGGGCTGTCCCCTTGTTCTGCCGGCGCGAGCAACACGTCGACGACCTTCCGAGTCGCCCAGCAGGGGACGTCGATGGGGTCGACCTGCTCCCCGCGCCAGGTGGCCGGCCGCACCGCCCGATCGCTGTGCTCGCGAACGGAAGACGCGAAGTCCATCAGCAGCACGGCTCGATGGAGCTCGGTCTCCTGCATGCGGTTGTGGTCGGTCCACCAGAAGACGACTCCGGCCGCCAGGATGCCCGGCACCAGGAGAGAGAGGAGGATCAGGTTCATTCACCGCTGCACGTGGACTCCTCCCTGCAAAGCGGCGGCGCGTTTCGTGGGGTGTGCTGGGGAAGTTACCAGCCGCGGAGTGACCGGAGAAGCACCTCGTCGAGCCGCGGACCCCTGCTCGCGGACGGGCGCCCGACACCGGCCTTCCGCGCGCCGTAGTCGGACGCGCCCCAGGTCCCCCTCAAAGCGCGCGGCCCCGAGCGCGAACGCTCGGGGCCGCCGTGACCTCATCGCATCGACCGCGTGCCGCTACGCGGCGTCGGTCGAAGTCGATTCAGGGGACGAACAGGCTGTCGACCCAGGGATCCACGTCCTCCAATGCCAGGTGACACTGCGTGCAGATCGACCGCTCGGGGTGCGGCGTGATCGGCGCATCCGCGAGGCCGGTCTCGTGGCAGTCGAGGCAGGCGATCCCACAGCCGAAGGCGTCGTGGGGCATCATCGAGGGCGCACCCTCGAAGGCCGGTGCCCAGGGGGGCGGCGGCGGACCGACATCGGCATCCGCGGCGTCGGCGACATCGTCGGTCACGTCCTCACCGGTGTCCTCGACCGTGTCGTCGCCGGTGTCCTCGACCGTGTCGTCACCGGTGTCCTCGACCGTGTCGTCGCCGGCCTCCTCGGCCGCGTCCTCGGCCGTGTCCTCGCCGGTATCGTCGGCGGCGTCAGTTCCGGCGTCGGCGGTATCGTCGACGACGTCGGGGGTGGGATCGTCACCGTCGTCTTCGTCACCACCACACGCCGGGGCTCCGAAGAGCGCCAGCACGAGGGCGGCGAGCAACGCGATGCGGCGGGTACTATTCGTGGTCATCGTTTTTACCTCTTTCATCGCCTCAGCTCACCTTCTCGACGCGAACGCCGCACTTCTTGTAGTCGGGCTGCTTCGACATCGGGTCGATCGCACCGAGCGTCAGCTCGTTGATCAGGTGACCCTCGTCGAAGAACGGCACGTAGACGTAGCCGGGCGGGCACGAGATCCGGCACTCGAGCTCGACCTTGAAGTCCATCGTCCCGCGACGGGTCGTCAGGCGCACCATGTCGCCATCGGTCACGTCGAGGTCCGCGGCGTCGTCGTCGTTCAGGTAGCAGAGCGCCTCGGGAACGGCGCGGTGGAGCGACGGCACGCGGCGCGTCATCGTGCCCGTGTGCCAGTGCTCGAGCACGCGGCCCGTGCACAGCCAGAACGGATACTCGTCATCGGGCGACTCGGCGGGCGCCTCGAAGGGGCGCGCCCAGATGACCGCGCGTCCGTCCGGCTTGCCGTAGAATTCGATGCCGTCGACCGCGCCCTCGGACACGTACGGGTCGCCGCCTTCGATGCCGCCGTTGAAGCGCCAGCGGGTCTCGACGCCGTCGACGACCGGCCACCGCAACCCGCGGCTCTCGACGAGCTCGTCGTACGTCGCGATATCGTGCGCCGTCTCCAGAGTCAGGCCGCGGTACTCGTTGTAGAGCTCCCGCTCCAGGTTCCCGTCCCACGCCTCCGGGAAGAGGTTCGTGTAGCCCATGCGGCGGGCGACCTCGACGAACTGGTCGACGTCCGGACGCGCGCCCTCGGGCGGCTCGACGAGCTTGGCGAAGTGCTGCGTTCGGCGCTCCGAGTTGCCGAACATGCCCTCCTTCTCGACCCAGCAGGACGAGGGCAGGACGACGTCGGCGTTCCGGGTGCTCTCGGTCGGGTAGATGTCCGACACGATGACGAAGCCACCGGCCTCGCGGATGCGGGCCATGTCGCGGCTGAGGTTGGGCACCGTCTGGTACGGGTTGGTCGTATTGATCCAGATGGACTTGATGTCGCCGTTGGCGACCTTGCCCCACATCGCCACCGCGTGGGTGAGCGGGCTGTCGTCGGGGCTCGGGATCGTCCCGGCCTCGAGACCCCAGGCCTCCTCGACCTCGGCGCGGTGATCGGCGTTGGCGACCACGCGGTCCGACGGGAGCCGGTGCGTGAACGTGCCGACCTCGCGGCAGGTGCCACAGGCGCTCGGCTGGCCGGTCAGCGAGAACGGGCTGTTGCCCGGCTTCGAGACCTTGCCGGTCAGCAGGTGCAGGTTGTGGATCAGGTTGTTCACCCACACGCCGCGCGTGTGCTGGTTCGCGCCCATCGTCCACAGCGAGACCACGTTGTTGTCCGGGTCACCGTAGATGCGCGCGAAGCGGCTGATCTCGTCGGCAGAGATGCCGATCGCGTCGGCGACGTCGGCCGGCGCGTAGTCGGCGAGGAACGTCGTGTACCCGGCGAGGTCGAGCGCCACGTTGTCGCCCGCGACCGTCTGCAGGATGTTCGTGTGGTTCGCCACGAAGTCCGCGTCGATCAGCTCCTCGGCGACGAGCACGTGCGCGATCGCGTTGGCCAGGTAGAGGTCGGTGTGCGGGGCGAAGAGGTGGTTCTCGTCCGACCCCTCGTTCGTCATGTGATCGAACGTCGTCAGGTTGATGATCTTGACGTCCCCATCCGCCTGGCGCCGCCGCTGCAGGCGGTTGAAGAGCATGGGGTGCATCTCGGCCATATTGGCACCCCAGAGGAAGAACGTGTCGGCCAGATCGAAGTCGTCGTAACAACCCGGCGGCTCGTCGATGCCGTAGGTCGTCAGGAAGCCGACGACCGCGGACGCCATGCAGAAGCGGGCGTTCGGCTCCAGGTTGTTCGTCCGAATGCCGCCCTTCATCAGCTTCAGCGCGGCGTACCCCTCGGGGATCGTCCACTGGCCCGACCCGAACATCGCCAGCGAGTCCGGCCCGTGCTCCTCGAGCAGCGCCAACCACCGCGTGGCGATCAGCTCGTAGGCCTCCTCCCAGGTCGCGTCCTCGAGCTCGCCGGCCTCGTTCCGAATCTGCGGCGTCGTCAAGCGATCGGCAGCGTAGAGCACCTCCGCCAGGCCGTAGCCCTTGGCGCAGAGAAGCCCTTCGTTGACAGGACTCAGCTCGTCGCCACGCACACCCACGATTCGGCCTTCGTAGACGGCCACCTCACTACCGCACCCGGTACCGCAGAAACGGCACGGGGCCTTGTGCCACGTCGCGTCGCTGACGCTGGCGTAGGCCGGACTCATCAACGGTCCCCTGAACAGGGGAGCCGCGGCCGTTCCGCCGGCAACGACGGCGGAAGACCCAAGGAAGGAACGTCTCGACAGTTTCATGGAGTCTCTCCAATTCACGGGTCTGTTGCGTCCGAACGGACGCCACCTGAGGGCTGCCTAGCGCGCGCGAGGAATTCAACAAACTTGCGGACATAGTTGTCCCCTGTTTGCGACGCCGAAACAGACGCGCTCGCGCGGGCCCGACAGAGAGTCCAGAGAATCCGCTGCCCTACGCACGAAGTGTGCCGGACAGCAAACAAGATCTTGACGATCCTCAGTCCCTATTGCTCTTGATCACTATTGACGCGCGGCGCGGCCGGGTCCGATCCTCTCCGGTGATCCGAACAACGCGGAGGCAACCCATGCACCCCCGGCTCGTCATTCCCCTCGTCGCCGTCCTTGGCTGTGGCGGCGCCACCACGGCGACACCCCCCGCGGACACCCCTGCGAACACGCCGCCGTCGGAGACCACGCCGGCCACGACCTCGGAGGTCGAGATGGAACCCCTGGACCTGCGCACCCCCTGGGATTGGAGTGACATGCCCGGCACCCGCGCCACGTTCGAGGGGCTGCTCGACGACCCACGGGCCGCCGAGCCGGACGTCCGCGCCGAGGTGCTCACGCAGATCGCCCGCACCCACGGGCTGGAGGGCGACTACGACACCGCCCGTGCACGCCTGGACGAAGCCGCCGCCTCCATGACCGCCGACGGGCTCGGCGCGATCCGGCACGCCCTGGAGTTGGGGCGCGTGCACAACTCCAGCGGAGATCCCGAAGGCTCCCTCGAACACTTCCACCGAGCGGCGGACCTCGCCGAGGCACACGGTGAGGCCGAGGGGCTCTATGTCGACGCACTCCACATGCTCGGCATCGCCGCCCCCTCGGATGAGGCTCTGCAGTGGAATCTCCGCGCGATCGAGTATGCCGAGGCATCGTCCGATGAGGATGCACGGCGGTGGCTCGGGCCGCTGCTCAACAACGTCGGCTGGACCTACTTCGACCTCGGCGACCTCGACTCCGCGTTGGACCTCCTTCAACGCAGCCTCGCCTGGCGACAGGAGCGCGGCGCACAGCCCGGCATCTGGATTGCCGAGTGGTCGGTCGCGCGCATTTTCCGGGCCCAGGGTCGCCACGACGACGCCTTCGCGATCCAGACTCGCCTCCGCGATGAGCGAGAGGCCGCTGGCGAACCCGGCGGCTACGTGTTCGAGGAGCTCGGCGAGCTCTACACCGAGGCCGACGAGGCGGAGGCGGCGTGCACGAACTTCGCCCACGCCTGGGCGTTGCTCTCGCAGGACGCGTGGATGATGGAGCACGAGGCCGAGCGCATGGCCCGCATCCAGCAGCTCGGCGATTGCGACCTCTGAGGGCGGAACGCCGCCTCTGGCGAGGGCGACGGCGACGGGTCCCCGGTGAAGGTCAGAAGCCGCCGAAGCAGCTGCCGCGCGACCCCAGGTCGTAGACCCTGCCCAGCGCGGTCAGCGTGCCAGCCGGCCAGTCCAACGACGCGACGTCCCAGGTCGAGTCGGTCGATTCCAGGTGCGTCGGTCCGTACGCCCCCGCGAGCACACCACCCAGGTAGACCTCGACCGTGGCGTTCGCCGACGTGGGGGAGTCCCCCATGTCGCCGCCGCCGGACCCCGTGTCCGAGTAGTAGTGGACGTTGATCAGGTAGGTCCCGTCGGGCAGCTCGTCGACGTTGATGTTCTCCGGTCCCGGTCCTTCCAGGTCGTCGCGATCGAGGAAGGGGTCGTCCCGAATATCGCCAGCGACTCCCCAGTCAGGGGACATGTTCGCGTAGTAGCAGTCGTCGCACGAGAAGAGCTCGGCGTCTCGCCGCAGGAAGTGGAAGTCGACGTCCGATCCGCCGGAAACGTCCCAGCGCAGGATCAGGTGCACGTCGAGCTCCTCGATCGGGGGTGGTTCCGACGTGGCGCGCAGATCGACACGCACCGTCTCCGAGCCCGTGACGTTGGTGCGGACATCGATCGCTCCCGACTCCAACCCGGCGCGACCTGCCGTATACGTGACGGTCACCTCCTCGGTCTCGCCCGGCGCCAGATCGAACGGCGTCGACCGGTGCGTCCACTGGAACGAATCCGGTGTCGGGATGAAGAACACGCTCGCCCGGTCGAAGCGACTGATGCGAATGTCCCCCTCACCGCAGTTCGACACCGAGAACGTCCGGTCGATCGGAGGGTCGATCCCCCGGACGACCGTCCCGAAGTCGATGCGCCGCGGGCGGACATCGACACAGGGCGGATCGTCGCCACCGCCGGCCTTCTCGGTCGCCGTCACCGGCACGACGAGCGGCCCGATCAACGAGTTGTGAATCCAGACATCGGCCCGCGCCTCCGGGGCCCGCGACGACTCGTACCGCACCATCAGGGTCGTCCGTCCCCCCGGGGCGAGCACCTGATCGACCGGGTCGTCGTAGACGATGAATCCGGGGTCGGCGTCGATGAGCTCGGTCCGCTCGATGGTGACTTCGCCGTCGGTCCCGTTGGAGACCGTAATCGGGGCCTCGACCCGCACGCCCTCCCCCGTGAAGGTCATGAAGATGCTGGTCGGATCGACGCCGAGTACCCCTCCGCGCCCGCCGGTCGGCGGGTCGCCGGCGTCGGGACCAGCCCCATCGACCGCCGCCGTATCCCCCGGGACGACATCGGCACCGGGGCCGCCATCGGTGCCCGCGCCGCCGTCGCGGACAGGGTCGGCGTCCGTCCTCGGGGCCGCCGTCCGACCACCGTCCGCTCCCTCGCCGACGTCGCCGACCGGCGCGCCTGCATCGTCTCCACGCGCCGGCCCTTCGCCGGCGCCACGATCATCCCCGCAGCTCACCAACGCGACCCCGAGCACGCAGGCCAGGGCCCCGCGGGCGAACCAGATGCTCGACGCCATCAGCGCCTCCTTACGGGACAGCCGGGCCTATTCGCGCTCGGCGAGGCAGGTGTCGACGATCGAGAGTCCGGACTCCTGGTTCACGCCACAGAAGTCGGCCACGAAGGGCGTCGGGCTCTCGCCGATGTAGATATTGCCGATGTACTCACCACCGGTGAGCGCATCGACCTGCAGGTTCTCGTCGATGTTGACGAGCGTGCAGGAGCCCCGGATGTCGAGGACGGCGTCGAAGCTGAGGCCCTCGACGAACCCACGGAAGAACGGGCCGAACACCAGGTTGATGAAGTCTTCGCAGAACCCCTCGATGTCGTCGTCGCAGACACAGGCGCCGAATGCGCACAGGCAATCGCCGTCGCCCGCGACCCAGTCGCCGATGCCCGCGCAGTTGAGGATGCGCGACATCAGATCGGCCAGGGTCACCGGTCCGGGATCCCCCGTGATCGCCGGCAGGACCAGGTATTCCAACACGTAGAGGATCAGCCGCCCGTATTCGAAGTCGACGGGGTGTCGGTCGATGTCGAGGCGGTCGTAGCCGAGTACGCGCCCGGTCCAATCGCCGCGCAGAAGTCCGAGATCGACCGTGTCGAGCTCCACCGGAATGCGCCCGCAATCGGGGGGATCGGTCGGTTCGCACCCGAGCCGCCAATAGAGGGCCACCCCGTTCCACTGGTCGGCGCCGAAGACCTCGTAGTCCGACCCGAGCTTGCCGATCGACAGCTCGGAGATCACCTCCAGCTCGGCGATT
>CAZFPM010000208.1:2375-3770 GCA_964520965.1 uncultured Myxococcales bacterium | reverse complement strand
CGTAGATCCCGCCCGATGGTCACGATGTCGGAGAGGAAGGGCACCGATTCGATGATGTCGTTGATGACATCGGCCAACAGGTCGTCGAGGCCGGTGATCGACAGGAAGAGGTCGATGGCGACGGAGACGATGCCGCCGACGAAGTCTCGGACGAGGTCGAGGAGGAAGTCCACGAGCCCGGCGCCGGGATTCTCGAAGATGTCGAGGACCTCGACGATCATCCGTCCGACCTCGCCGGACTCGGCGATCGCGTCGCGGAAGTCCCAATGTGAGAGCACGTCGTAGTCGCCCGCCGGGTTCAGCGGCAGCAGGAACAGGTCGACCGTCAGCTCCCGCGTGCGCCCCTCGCGGACGAAGATCGAGTCGGCACAGCCCTGCGCCGCACGCTCTCCATGCTCGCCGCGGCCCGTCGCGAGGACCGTGAACTCCTGGTCGACGATGAGACTCTCGAAGGCCACGAAGCTCGTCGTGTCCCGGGCTTCGCCGGCGAAGAGCTCGCCCGGCGGGAGCTCGCCGCGATCGACCTCCGAGCAGCGGATCTCCTCGGCGAGGTAGAGGTTCACCTCGACGGGGTGGACATCGTAGATCTCGCGGAAGGGGTAGTTGAACCCGACCCGCAGGTTTCCGGTGGGGAGCGCGAGCACGTCGACCTCGATGTCGATCGAGTTCGCGCAGGGGCTGAAGACGCGGACCACGACGGGACCCGCCGCCGGCCCCGCGCTCAGGCGTACGGCCGCCAGGCCCTCGTCGTCGGTGCGGACGTTCTCGGACGACAGCCGCGACGCCACCGATTCCTCTTCGAGGATCGTGAACGACACGCGCGCATCCTCCATCGGCTCGCCGCTCTCGAGCGAGAACTGGTAGGCGCCGATCTGCACCGCCGACTCGACGCCGACGAAGATGTCACCGCCTACCGAGGGGAGCAGGACGCAGCCGAGCTCCTCGACGGGCGGCCGATAGGCGTCCTCCTGCAGAAAACCGGAATCTCCAGCGTCCTCGGGACCACCGTCGCGGCCCTGGGGACGTCGCCCGGCGTCCTCTCCGAAGTTCGGTGCTTCACCGCTCGTCGACAGGCGCGCGTCCCCACAGCCGGAGCCTACGAATGCCGCGGCCAGGACGATGAGGAGATGGTTGCGCATCCGTCTTTGACCTCGCGGCGGGCTCCGTGGGGACTCGGTGCGTCTGGGGAGTCGGCAACTCGCCAGCAGACCAGGGGAAACCCGCGCGAAACCCTAACAGCGAATCGGGGCCCGGGCAAGCGGAAGGCGGCGGAGAGCAGGCTTGCAACCACGAAATCGCTCTTCTATAGTCACGCGCCGTCCGTGTACCTACTCGACTCACGCGTGCGCGATGAACCTCAAGATCGTTCGACTGGCCGCACCCCTCGTCGCGATC
>CAZFPM010000208.1:0-2365 GCA_964520965.1 uncultured Myxococcales bacterium | reverse complement strand
AAGTACCAGATCTCCAACGACGAGCTGGCGAACCTGGACTCCAGCCACATCGCACACCGGGTGACCGTCGAGACCGCCGAGGGGCCCGTCGAGGTCCGTGCGACGACCCCGATCGAGGTGTTGACCACCGAAGGCGAGCGACACAGCGTCTCGCCGTTCAACTTCACCTTCGGTGACCGCGACCTCGTCGCGCCGGACTACGACCTGCTCCTGAGCCGGAGCCAGATCGACGGCGCACTCGTCCGCGAGTTCTCCAAGGGCCGAACCGTCGGCCTGATCGTCGGTTCTCTTCTCGCCGCTGGCGGCGGGTTCGCACTGATCAGCGTCCTCGCCGGCAAGGACCAGGGGCCCGGCGCCGAGTAGGATGCCGAAACGGCCGCGCGGCCGAGGACGGCCCCAAGTGCTCCAACGTCGGCGCGCGGTATACACGATGCCCCCATCTGCCCGACGGTCGACGCGCGCCCTCATCGTCGCCCTCGCCGGACTGCTCTGCACCGCGGGGGTTCGCGACGACGAAATGCCGGATTACCCGCGTACCGACCCGGACAACCCCGGCGGCGAGCGGCTCGGCGACGACGACGGCGACGACGGCTTCACCGGCTACCCCGCCGATGTCGGCGACCCGGGAGACGACTACTACAGCCCCGGCGACGAGTACCGACGCTACTCCCCGAACTGGACCGGCGCGTTCATCGGCGGCGGTGTCATCACCGGCATGGCATCGCTCCGGCGGGCCGAGTTCGCCGACGACATCGACCACGCCCTCGGCCTCGGCGCGTTCTTCAACTGGTCGTCGCTCAACCAGATCATCGACCTGCAGGTGCACTACCTGCGCGCTGACTTTCAGCCCCGCATAGACGAGCTCGACGCCGAGGTACGCCGCAACACCGTGGGCGCCGCGTTGCTCGTCCACCCCCTCTTCCTCGCCGTGATCAACCGGCCGCGCGTCGGCTACACGATCGCCAACACGTACGTTCTGCTCGGCGGGGGCCTCGAGGTGACCGACGTGTCGAGCGCCGTCGTGGACACGCGGTATACGGCCCCGGGGTGGCGCCTCGGCGGCGGAGTCGACACCTACCTGGACAGTCCTGCAGACGGCGGCGCTTTCTGGCTCGGGTTCCAGTACCAGCGGGCCTTCGTGCAGAGCGCGCCGAACGACGAATTCGTGCGCCGACGGGAGCTGCGGGAGCACTGGTTCACCCTTCGTCTGTCGTACCGATTCAACGGCAACGTCTTCACCGGCTTCCGCGGACCCGACTCCCCCTGACGCCCTTCAGAAGAGCGCGCTGACCGAGTCCCCTTCGTGGATCCGGTGGATCGCCTGGGCGAAGAGCGGCGCCACCGTGAGCTCGGTGAGGCACGGGATCCGCTTGGTGATCGGGATCGGGATCGTGTCGGTCACGATCACTTCTCGGATCGGCGACGCACGGAGCAACTCGGGTGCATTCTTCGTGAAGACCGGATGCGTCGCGCCGACGACCACCTCTTTCGCTCCGTATTTCCGGACGAAGTCGATCGCCTGGATCATCGTGCCACCCGAAGCGATCTCGTCGTCGAGGATCAGGGCCGTACGACCTTCGACCTCGCCGATCAGGTTCTGGGCGACCGGGGCCTCGTTGTTGCCGAATCGACGCTTGTCGATCACCGCCATGTCGAGGTCGAGGCTGCGGGCGTATCCGCCGGCGTCCTTGGCTCCGCCAGCGTCGGTCGCCACGATCACCGCGTTGGTCAGGTCGTAGGTCTTCCGCAGATAGGCAGACACGATCGGACGAGCCTGGAGCTGGTCGACCGGGATCTTGAAGAACCCCTGGATCTGCGGTGAGTGCAGGTCCATCGTCAGCACACGGTCCGCCCCGGCCGCCTCGAGGAGATCGGCCACCAGTCGTGCCGTGATCGAGATCCGTGGCTGGTCCTTCTTGTCGGACCGCGCATAGGGGAAATACGGCAGCACGGCCGTGACACGCCTCGCCGAGGATCGTTTCAGCGCGTCGACGTAGATCAACAGCTCGACGAGATAGTCGTGCACCGGAGCGGTGCTCGTCTGGATCACGAATACGTCGGCCTCGCGAACGTTCTCCTGGATCTGCACCAGGAGATTGTCGTTCGAGAACTTCACGACCTCGGAGCGCCCCAGGGGGACTCCGAGCTCGGCACACACGGCCTCGGCCAGCGCGGGATGGGAGCGGCCCGAGAAGACGACGACGTCGTTACGCATGGAGAGACGGCAACCGTCGGTAGGAGGGAACTGCATGTTCCGACCCGGCAGCCGCAGAGTCAACCCCGCCGCCGAGCACGTTCCGCGGCGCCGGAGTCGACGACGATCTGAATACTCGGGCACGGCCTGCGTCCCTCAACCCGTGGAACA
>CAZFPM010000207.1:0-10972 GCA_964520965.1 uncultured Myxococcales bacterium | reverse complement strand
ACTCGGTACGGTTTCGACGTCCGTGGATCCCCGGATTCGGGTGGTGGGGCGCCGACGTGGAGATCCCGATCGCCGAGATCGACCGGGTGCAGGTCGAGCGGGTGCGGCGAGGTACATTCCAAAGGGTCGAAGTGCGCATCGGCGCCGGTCGAAAGCAGATCGCCGTGAATCTCGGACACTGCGTCGCCGACGGCGACGAGCCTCGCGCGCGCGAGCTGCCGCGGAGCGCGTGGCGCGACCAGGACCTCGTCGTCGCGCTCGCCGAAGCCAGCGAATGCGAGGTGGCGCTGCTGTGAGAAGCCGCAAGAGGCCCGATTCCAGCTCGGCTCCCGCGTGCACCGGTTCGCTGCGCGTCGTCTCGGCGTGGTTGCTCGCGTTGTCCGTCGCCGGATGTTCGGGCGGTCCGGGCTGGTTTGGGCGACCGGACTCCGCGCCCGCTGCGCCGTCGACGCGGGAGGTCGACGGCATGCGCATCGACGCGATTCCGGCGGGTCCCGACGGGGTCGACATCCTCCGCGGGTTCGCGCGCCGTTGCACCGCCACCGCGCCCCCGGAGAGATGCGAGCACCGTGCGGTGGTCGCCGTGGAGCTCGCCGTCGCCGCGCGCGTGTGGCGCACCGGCCGCCCCGCGCTCGCCGACTGGTACGCCGCGGGGCTGCGGGTCGCGCTCGGGCTCGATGCCGAGAACGCGGGCGCGGCCGCCGCCCGGGTCGGCCAAGACCTGCGTCGTGCCGGTTGGTCGCGGGACGAAATCGAGGTGGCCACGGCATTGGTCGCCGCTGCACTCGCCGGGACCGAGCTGCCGGTCGGTTCGGAGCGCGAACCGCTCGCGGCCGTCTGGCGACTGTCGGCGCTCGCAGCGGCCGCCGACGGGCTCGCGCCGTGGCTCCGATACGGGAGCGCCGGCGACGGGGGAGCGTTCGCGCTCACGGTCGCCCGACGCTCGGGGCACGAGGTCGCCGACATCGAGGCCGCCGCGGCGGAGCTCGGTGACGACGCGCCGTGGCCGGGCGACGCGGGCGACGTTGCGACCTCGCACAACCGGCTCGACGCGGCGACCCTGTTGCGTTTCGATCAGATGCTCCGGTCGGTGGAGTCGGACGCGGCCGAGGGCGCGGCCATCGCGGTCGTCGTGTCGGATTGGATCGCCGATCTGCGGCGCCGGCTGGACGCCGGGGCCGTCCCGCTCCGAATCCCCGCTCCCGTGCTCGTCTCAGCGCCACGGCTGGAGCTCCCGATCTCGTTCGACCCCACGGCGACCTTCGTGCCCGACGGGGTCGGTTTCGCCTACCGCCGTCTGCTGGCGGTCTCGACGGACGGCGCTTATGTGTCGGCGCGACCTCACCTGACGCTCGACGGCGGCGGAAGCGTCGCGTTTGCGGAGGCCGGTGCCGGCCTGCACCTGCCAGGGGTCTGCGCCGTCGCGTTCGAGTCTCCTGGCAGGCTGCCTGTCGACGCCCTGGACGACGGCGGGCTGCCGGCGCTCGGCGAGGCCTTCGACACCCTCGAGTCACTCGTCGCCGATGCGACGTGGTTCCCCATCGAGGAACAACGGGCGGTGGGCAACCCTGGGCTGAGCGTCTTCGTCGACGGCGACACCTACTTCGACAGCCTGAGGCCGATTCTCACCGAGGCGATTCGTCGCGGCTACCGACCGGTTGCGTTGCACACCTATCGGGCGGACACCCAGCAGCTCGACGCTCTTCCGATCGCACTGGCCGTCGGGGAGCCCGACGAGACCCACCTGCTGGTGGTTCGTGGCGACGGCTACGTGTTGCAGCCGTGGGACCCGGAAAACGTCGCGGACCCCACGGTGGTCCCTCGAGTCACCCCGGAGGCTCTCCTGGCGCTCCACGGCGCGGTGGCCGAGCAGATCGAGCTGGGTGTTTGGGACCCGTCGCGGGCGCTGACGATCCGCGTGGACGATGGTTCGACCGACTACGGGATCATCGCGAACCTGGTCGCGGCGATGGCGTATCGGCGCCCGCTCGAGGCCGTCGAGACCGAGCTCGACCTGCTGCGGACCGCACCGGAGGCTGCCGACGGCGTCCCGACGCCACTCGTCGAGCCCGGGCTCTACCTCGCGCTCTGATCCGACGCCCGACGGCCGCTACTCGTCGCCGCCCTTGCCGTTCTCGTGCTCGGCCTCGGGCCCCAGCCACGCGTCTAGAAGGCGCTGTTCGCGGTCGGTCGCGCCCTCGCGGAGCTTCAGTTCGACGCGCTCCGGGGGCGCTGCCGTCGGCGTCACGATGGCCTCGACGAGGCGCTGGCGACGGAAGACGTGCACGGGCACCGGCTCGTCGACCGTGCAGCGGTGCAGTGCTGCGTTGACCGATCCCGGCGTCGCCCGGCGGCCGGCGACGGCGGCGAGCACGTCACCGGCGTATACGCCGCTGCCCGCCCCGGGCCCGTCTGAGCGGACCGACTTGACCACGACGTCTGTCCCCGCGCGATCCAACTCCAACCCGAACCACGGCGCCTCCTCCTCCGCATCGAGCGTGAACTCGACTCCGTGGGATTCGAAGAGCTTCGCGAAGCCCGGATCCTCGGTCCCGTGGACCCAGGCCGCGACCTCGGCCGAGACGTCGACGCCGGTCGCATCCTGGATCAGCCCGGGCACCTCCTCCTCGTCGAAACCGTCTCCGCTCTCTTCGAACCGCCGCCAGAGCACACGCATCAAGTGCTGCAGTCCGCACTCTCCGTCACTCCCCTGGCGGATCGTCAGGTCGAGCGCGAGCGAGACCAGCGATCCTTTCAGGTAGTAGCTGACGGTGCGGTTGGCGGTGTTGGCGTCGGGCTTGTAGAGGCGAATCCAGGCGTCCCAGCTCGCGCCGGCGAGGGACTGTGCACGCCGACCGGGCACGGCGAGCAAGCGGCCGATGTCTTTCGCGATCGCCTCGAAGTATTGTTGTCGCGTCCAACGCCCCGATTGCACACACGCGAGGTTGTCGAAGTACGAGGTCACCCCCTCGGCCATCCACAACGATGGTGTGTGGTTTTCAGATTGGTAGTCGAAGGGGCCGAGCGTGCGTGGTCGGATACGCTTGACGTTCCACGCGTGGAAGTGCTCGTGCGCGATCAGGCCGAGCATCTCCCTGTAACCGTCTTGTGTGTCGAAGTAGCGCCAGGGCAGGGCACACACACTGGATGTCCGGTGCTCGAGCCCGCCGCGTCCCTCGGCCGACACGTGCAGGATGAACAGGTAGCGCTCGTAGGGCAGCCGCCCGTCGAACACCTCGGCATTCGTCTCGACGACGGCGCGCATGTCGTCTGCGAGACGACGCAGATCCAGGTCGACGGCCGCCGCGCCCCAACACACGATCGTGTGCTCGACACCGAGCGCCTCGAAGCGGTGCGTCGGCAGATCGGGCCCGGCCTCGAATGGGGTGTCGGCGAGGGTGTCGTAGTCGTCGGCGTGGAGCCGGCCGTCCTCGCCCGACTCGAGCGGGGTGTGCAGGGCCCAGCCGCCGGGGAGGTCGACCGACACCGACACCGGCTCGTCGAGCCGCCCGTCCACGTAACAGCAGATGTTCGC
Source organism: uncultured Myxococcales bacterium (assembly GCA_964520965.1). Classification (GTDB taxonomy): domain Bacteria; phylum Myxococcota_A; class Bradymonadia; order REDH01; family REDH01; genus CAZFPM01. The sequence goes on along the minus strand of CAZFPM010000207.1, from coordinate 7,437 downwards.
TCCGGTCAGGAAAGCGTGCGATCCGTCGACGTGGGGCGTGCGGACGGTCAGCTCGTCGGCGTACGCGTTGTATCGCACCGTCACGCTCTCCGCGCCCTCGGCGTGCAGCTCCCACGTGCCCTTGGCGACCTTGCGGATCGCGCGATCGCTCCCGGTCTCGTCGGTAGCGGACATCTCGCCGAGGTAGCGTGCGAAGTCGCGGATCACATAACTCCCCGGGATCCAGGCGGGGATCGCGATGCGCTCGGTGGCAGCGCCGGGCGTGAACGTGATCGACACGGAGACCGTGTGCCGATCCGGTTCGGCGATGGTGATCGTATATCGGATCACGCGACACTCAGACGAATGCCGGGCTCGATCGCGCTCCAACGGGGAAGACGTCGCATCATCAGCTCGATGAAGGGGCGGTCGGCGCGCATGTGGGTCCGCGTGCGCGTGATGACCTGCTGCAGCGTATCGAACGACAGCAGGAGTTTCACGGGGGACGGAGGCTGCCGGTAGGTGATGATGTGATCCGACCACGGCCGCTGCATCAGGACCGACCTGCGGACGAGCTGCTGAATCGGCAGGAAGATCGCGTTGGTGTTCAACACGGGCGCGAAGGCGTCGAATCCGAGCACGAAAGCGTTTCGGTATGTGATGCTCCCCTCTTGCACCGTGTTCCAGGCGACTCGGCAAGGCACGTTCGACACTACGCCGCCGTCGGTGAGGCGGAAGATCTGTCGCTGCGAGAAGAGCTCCCGCAGCGTCTCCGTGCTGTGGTTCGCCCGCGCGTAGATGTCGTAGTGGATCAGCCCGGGAACGGCGCAGGAGAACCCCATGGCATCGATGCTGTGGAAGTCCTCCAATCCCTCGTCGCCGCCGAAGACCACCTCCTCGAGGAAGCGCGGGTTCTCCAACATCAGGCGCACGACGTCGATGAAGAGGCTCGCCCGTCGCCGGATGGCGATCGGCGACCGGCGCCCCGTCGATCGCTCGATCTGGCGCTCGATGTCGGAGAGCGCGAGGCCGATGCCCGTCCGCAACCCGGTCACGACGGCGCGATACGGGATGCCGAGCTCGCGAATCGTCGGGATCGCGCGGCCGATCAGGTTGGCGAAGATCTCGGTGCCGATGCTCCGAGCCTTCAGCTCCAGCGTCCCCGGAAAACCGAAGCGGGAGAATCCACGGTAGGGCGAGAAGACCCGCGGGAACTCGGATGGCCGGGGAAGTGCGACCGCGGCTGCCATCGGATCGTAGTGCTTCCGCTCGGCGCGAAAGAGGCCGATCAACGCCCCCATGCTCGCACCGACGATCAGGCTCGGGGTCAGGCCCATCTCCGAGATCATGGAGAAGGCGCCGAGGTGTGAGTAGCCGGAGCCGCCGCCACCGCCGAGCACGACGACCAGTTCCTTGCGGGTGATCTCCCGTTCGAGGCGGTCTTCGTCGAAGTCCTGGGCGTGGTGTTCCAGGATTCGCGTGCGTACCTCCGCGACCCGCTCGACGATGGGGGCGACGAGCCCCTGCAGGCCGCGCCACTCCGGTGGCTGGCGGTCGTGTGGGTCGACGAAGTACTCCAACTGCTCGATCAGCCAGTGCCGGAACGGCGCGACCAGCTCGAACACGTCGAAGTCTCGCGTCCCCACCCGGATCATGGACAGCCGGGCGACGTTGAGTGCGTAGCGAATCAGGTCGAGCGTGCGCGGGCTCAGCGCCCCCGATTTGCGGCTGGACGCGAGCACGAGCTCTCGCTCGAGCGCCCGAACAGGCTGGATTTGCGTGAATTGGGCGCGGAGATCCATCTGGCGCGCATTGTAAGGGGGCCGGCCGCCCAGGAATAGGGGCTTGCTGCCTCCAACCCCGCGCCGTTCCCGCGCGAATCGGCAAAACGCGCGCTCGGCGGTGGGTCGGGGTATGCTCTGCGCCGATGTTTCGACTCCGCACCAGGCTGTTGCTCGCCTACCTCGCGGCGCTGATCCCCCTCGCCGCCGCGTTCGGATGGGTCACGTTCACGGTGGCCCGCGCCGGCTTGGAGGCCGAGCTCGGACGCAGCCTGGCGCTGGCCGCGGGGACCGTCGCCGCGGAGTTCAACGCCTCGCCGGACGCCGGACGGATCGCACGGCTGACGCCGGACTCGACCGCCACCCGCGAGCGGCTCCGCGGGACGTTGACCGCGGTGCGCGACGAGACCGGGGTGCGCCGCATCCGGATACTCGACTCTGAGCTCCGCGCCCTGGTCGATACCGATCCGGTCGAGCCATTCGACAGCTACTTCGATCTCGAGGGCGAGCGCCGCGAGATCGACGCGGTCTTGGCGACCGGCGACCCGATGCACTCCGTCCTCTTCCACGGCGCCGACGGGACGCCCTACGAGAGGGGCTATGCCGCCGTGTCCCACGAGGGAGCGGTGGTCGCGGTGGTCTCGGTCGAGGGGAGCGCAGCCTACTTCACGGTGCTGACGTCGTTGCGCGTACAGATCGCGATCTTCGGCCTGCTGACCCTGCTGATGACCGTCGTCGTGACGATCCTCGTCAGCGGCCGCATCACCGCGCCGCTCGAGCGACTCGGCGATGTAGCCCGACGGGTCGGCGGGGGGGAACTCCAGGTCGAGGTCCCGAAGACCGGCGACGACGAGATCGGACGGTTGGCGGCGGCGCTCCGCGAGATGCAACGAAATCTCCGGGCACGCGACGAGGAAGCGCAGATGATGCTCGCGGGTATCGCCCACGAGGTGCGCAATCCCCTCGGCGGCATCGAGCTCTTCGTCGGATTGCTGGAAGAGAGCCTCGACGACGACGGAGATGCGAGGCGGTACGCCGCGCGCGTGCGCAACGAGCTGAATTACCTGACCCACGTCGTCGAGGAGTTCCTGCTCTATGCCCGCGAGCGCGCACTGGAGCTGGGCCGTGGACGAGCTGACGAGCTGTTGGAAAATGTCCGGAGCGCGACGGCGGCGTCGTTCGCGTCGTTCGGGGTCGAGTTCGAGACCCGGTGCGAGCCTGCCGACACTGAGATCACCGGGGATCTCAGTGCGCTGCGGGGCGTGATCATCAACCTGGTCCAGAACGCCGCGCAGGCCTCCGACGCAGGAGCTTCGGTCGTGGTCGCGGTGGGCGGCGACGACGGTCACCGCCGGATCGAGGTCAGTGATAGCGGTCGCGGCATACCCCCGGACCAGCTCGCCGACGTCTTCCGCCCCTTCTACACGACGCGTGAGAAGGGAACCGGCTTGGGGCTCCCGCTCGCCCGGAAGATCATCGAGCGTCATGGCGGCACGATCGACATCGAGAGCTCCGTCGGGCAGGGCACCCGCGTCGTGATCGCGCTGCCCTTCGACCCGGCGATCGCCCCCGCGGTCCGTCGCACCGAGGCCAAACGCATCTCGCTCGACTCGGGAGACTACGACGGCGAGATGATCGGCTGAAGGCGCCGTTCGCGGAAACGAACGAAGGCGCCCGTCCTCTCCCTCTGGAACACCGGGGGCCGATCCGACTACCCTGCGGTCGGCAGACCCTCGAGAACGGAAGGCACGGATGGCAACGGTCCTGGTCATCGACGACAACGATACTGTACGCGACGGAGTCGCGACGGTGCTCCACCGGATGGGTCACCGGGCGATCGCGGCGCCGGGAGGCGCGCAGGGCATCGGGGTCTACGAGGGGGACGACGAGGACATCGACCTCGTGATCACCGACCTCAAGATGGAGCCCGTCGGGGGCATGGAGGTCCTGGAGACGGTGCTCGGGATCAACCCGAAGGCGCTCGTCATCATCATCACCGCCCACGGCACGGTGAAGACGGCGGTCGAAGCGATGCAGGCCGGCGCCTTCGACTTCATCGAGAAGCCGTTCCCGGTCGACCTCCTCAAGAGCAAGGTCGAGAAGGCGCTAGGCGTGTTGGACGACCGAAAGCGCAGCGTTCGGCTCGAGCGGATGACCGAATACCTCAAGGACGAGCTGCAGGCCCAAGACGGGAGCGCCGCCGGGATCGACTCGATCATCGGCGATTCGCCGGCGATGCAGCGCGTCTTCAAGCTGGTTCGGAAGGTCGCCGCGACCGACTCAACCGTGCACGTCTTCGGCGAGTCCGGCACCGGAAAGGAGCTGGTCGCCAACGCGATCCACGAGCTCTCACCGCGCGTCGACGGCGCCTTCGTCAAGGTCAACTGCGGCGCGATCCCGGACAACCTGCTCGAGTCGGAGCTCTTCGGCCACGAGAAGGGGGCGTTCACCGACGCGGCGAAACGCCGGATCGGTCGCTTCGAGCTCGCCGACGGCGGCACGATCTTCCTCGACGAGATCGGCGACATCTCCTCGGCGATGCAGGTCAAGCTGCTCCGCGTGTTGCAGGAGCAGACGTTCGAGCGTGTCGGCGGAGAGAAGACCGTCGAGGTCGATGTCCGCGTGATCACCGCGACCAACAAGGACCTGGACGAAGAGGTCCGAGAGGGGCGGTTCCGCGAAGACCTCCTCTACCGCCTGAAGATCATTCCCCTCGACCTGCCGCCCCTGCGAGGACGGACCGAAGACATCCCCGTTCTGGCCGCCCACTTCGTGTCCAAGCTGGCCCGGCGTACCCGATCCTCGGCCACCGGCGTCGCCGACGAGGCGCTGGCGGCGCTGCAGACCTACGCGTGGCCCGGCAACGTCCGCGAGCTCGAGAACGTGATCGAACAGGCGCTGGTCTTCGCCGACGGTGAGGTCATCGGCCTCGGCGACCTGCCGCCCTACGTCCTCGGCGGCGATCGGGGCGACGTGCTCCAGATTCCCGAGGGCGACAGATCGCTTCCGGAGATCCTGGAGGACCTCGAGCGGCAGCTCATCTTGCGCGCCTACGAGAAGGCCGGAGGGGTCAAGACCGAGACCGCCCGGATCCTCGGCATCAAGACGCCGGCGCTCTACTACAAGCTGGAGAAGTACGGCATCGGCGACGTGCAGTCCCGGTCGTCAGATTCCTGAGCCCGATCGGGGCGATCGGCGGGAATTCTGACTCACCTCGCGGGCGAGAGCCGCGCCGGGGATGCCGCTAAGTACTCCGGAATACGCTTTTTTGCCGGGGGATCCGGAAACCTTCGTCGCGGCACCCATCTTGCTATCATTAGAGGCAAGAACCGGGAAACCGGACCGCGAGACGCCCCCACCGATGCGAATCCTCCGCCCCACAGACTCCAACGAACCCCGCCGCCGGACCAGTGCGCGGGTTCGGGCGTTCGTGTCGGCGGCGCTGTTCGGCTGGGCGCTGCTCGCATCCGGCGCGGCCGCTGCCCAGGGACTCGACGCCATGCAGGAGGAGGTCGACGGCGCCCGCGTGGCCTACGAGCTGGTGCTGGACGAGTATCTCGGGGTGCGGGCCCGCTTCGACGACCAGGCCGCGCTGGTCGACCGGTTCAAGGAACAGCAGGGCGGCATCTTCGACGTCTTCGAGCTCCGCAACGGGCTCCGCGACCTGCAAACGGCCGCCGACGAACTGGCGGCGATCGACGGCCGTCTCGGCGAGCGCCGCGTGGCCCTCGACGACGAATCCGAGCGCCTCCGCGAGGCCGCACGGGACGAGCGCTCCCGCCTCGAGGCCCGCATCGTCGTCGCGTCGCCGGCCGAACGGACCGAGCTGCTGCAGCGGCTGAACGAGCTCTCCGAGCTGCTCGTCGCCGACTCCGGCGCCGCCATCGACTTCGAACCCGTGCCGATCGAGGCGATCCTCGAGGGCCTGCACGAGACGCCCGAGGAGATGTACGCCGCTGCCGACGAGATCGCCGACAACATCGGGCGCTTGGAGCGGGAACTCGCCGAGCTGCAGGAGACCCTCGCCGACGCCCTCGCACGGCAGCGGCTGGAAGAGCGTTCCTGGGAACTGGCCGTCGAGGGGCAGCTCTTCGACGATTCCGCGGGTCGCCGCTTCGAGCCCCGGGCCGAGGCCGCCGACGCCCAACCGACCTCGGCGGGTCGCGCGGTAGCCGACGAGGGAGCCGGTGGCGACTCCGACGGGGACGGAGCGTTCGCCGCCTCGGAGACCAACAGCCCCGACGTGCAGGCCGGTGCCACGGCCGGAGCCGCCGACTCCGACGACAGTCGCGCCCATGGCGATGGCGCCGTCCCGCCGGCGGCCGAGCCCAGCCCGGGCTGGGGCTTTGGAGAGGACCCGGGCGGCACCGACGGCGACGCGGAGTCGCCCGAGGATCCGACGGACTTCGGGTCCACCGGAACGCTGACGTCGATCGATGCGTCGCCGCTCGAGCCGCGCGAGGCGTCGGTCGTCGATGTCGCTCCGACGGCGGATCAGAGCGCGGGCGACCAGACCCTGCTCGGCGCCGACGGTCGTTCGTCCGAGGTCGGCGGCCGCGCTCGTCGACGGACTACGCGAACCGCCGAGCTCCGGTCAGCCGAAGCTCGGCTGGTGGAGATGCTGGAGGCTGCCCGCGAGGAACGCGCACAGCTGTTGCGGCAGGCGGAGGCGCTCGAGTCGATCGAGTAGGGTGGCACCGCGGCATACCATCGCGGACCGCTGCGCACGGGCCGTACTGGCGTCCGTGCCCGGCTTGCGCGATGCTCCGCGCATGCGGTGGTTGGTCCCCATGGTCCTCGGAGCGATGTTCCTGGCGTCGGCGCCGGCCGTTGCGACCGAATGGATCGCGAAGCTGGCGCAGGAGTACGACTCGAATCCGGCTCGCCTCGACGGCGATGGCTCGGAAGACGACGGAGCGAGCCGTCTGCTGCTGAGCGCGACGGGCCACGCTCAGGTCGGCGAGCGCATCTCGGTGGACGCGAATGGCCGTTTCGGCGGCCGTTTCTTCTACCGCACGCCGAGCGAGGATTCGGCCGGATTGGTCGCGAGCGGGCGGGTCATGCAGCGCTTGAGAGAGCACGGCGCGTTGGGCCTGACGACCGACGTCAGAGACCGGTGGGAGCGACGATCGTACCGCGACTACCGCACGCTTCGTGGCGGACTCACGGGACAGGCGTGGACCGACCGGTTGCGGTGGACGGGCGCCGTGACCGCGGCTCAGTTCGCCTACAAACCGAACGACGCGCTGAGCTGGTCGGGGCCGGGCGGCAACACCGGGCTCGAGTGGCGCCCCGGCGAGGCGCCGAGGTTGTCGCTCCGGTACGCGTACGTGCACAAGCGGCACCGTGAGGATCGCTTCGACATCGGCATCAATGGTGGGCGTTTCGTCGAGGAGGGCGTCGCCCGAGTCGACCAGGCGCACACGCTGGGATTCGGAATCGGCTGGGTCTCTCCTCGACTGGTCGTCGATCTGCGCTACAGCTACGCGCGCAACGACTCCAACTCGGCGACCAAGAGCTACACCCGGCACTCGGTCGACCCGTCGTTGACCTTCTTGCCCTTCGGCGACCTCTTGCTCAGGCTGACAGCGTCGGTGCAGCGAACGAACTTCGACCAGCGCGGGGCGATCGACGAGAGCCTGCTGATCGACGATGAAATCCGCAACAGCGTCGGGGG
>CAZFPM010000206.1:1096-11089 GCA_964520965.1 uncultured Myxococcales bacterium | reverse complement strand
GGAGCGACGCTCGCGACCTCGATCGAGACATCGCCGACATCTTCGGCGACGTCGGCGGCGTCGGTCACCGGGGCGTCCGGCTCCGCGTCGGACGCCTCGACGGCTGTCGCGACGAGCGCAGGCCGTATGCGACCTCGCCGGCCACGTGTCGTCTGGCTCTCGTCGTCGCTCGCCGGTTCGGTGCTGGCGAGGAGCACCTCTCCCTCATCGGCTCCAGCGACGCTTTCTTCCTCGTCGAGGTCGGCGGAGGCTGCCTCGGTCGGCTCCGCGACGGCAGCCGCCACGGCGTCCTCGTCGCTGGCCTCCGCGATGGCTACCTCGACGGCTTCTTCGGTGGCGACCTCAGCGATCTCCTCGGCGACGACTTCGGCGGTCTCCTCTGCGGTGACTTCGACGGCCTCGTCTATGGCGACTTCGACGGTCTCTTCGGCGGCGACCTCGACGGTCTCTTCGGCGGCGACCTCGACGGTCTCTTCGGCGGCGACCTCGGCAGTGTCTTCGGCGGCGACTTCGGCAGTGTCTTCGGCGGCGACTTCGGCAGTGTCTTCGGCGGCGACTTCGGCAGTGTCTTCGGCGGCGACCTCGACGGTCTCTTCCACAGCCTCGACGGTCTCTTCGGCGACGACGACCTCGGCGGTCTCTTCGGCGGCGACCTCGACGGTCTCTTCCACAACCTCGACGGTCTCTTCCACGACCTCGGCGTCGACCTCGGCGGTCTCCGCGGCGGCGACCTCGACGGCCTCGTCCGGGACGACTTCGACGGCTTCCTCGGCAACGGCCATCGCCGCGTCGTCGTCGCTCGCTCCGCTGTCGTCCGCGCTCGCCGCGGCTTCGGGAGCGGCTTCGGGCTCGTCCTGCCGTGACCGCTCTTCGGCGAGTTGCTCTTCGAGGGCGGCGATTCGGATTTCGCTGTCACGGAGCGTGCGCTCGGCCGTCCGGAGTTCTTCGGCCCGCGCGACCGCGTCTTCGTCTCGGCCCTGTCCGTCGACGATGATCAGGACATCGCGCCCGTCGCTGACCACGTCGTAGAAGACCTCGTCGTCGAGCGAGACCACGAGCCGCGTCACCCTTGTGACTGTGTCCTGATAGCCTTCGATCGAGATCGACGCGACCACCCCATTGTCGACGTCGATGCTCGGCCCGATTCCGTCGGGGACGCTGTTCGAGATGTCGACGAAAAGCCGCGATGGGTTGTCGAGCATGAACACCGAATACGTCGGGTCCTCGTCGCCGACGACGCGGATGACGGTGTGCTCGTCGGCCTCCTCGACGTCGACGCGACCGATGTCGTTCGTCCCGTCGTCTTCGGCGCCGAGTGCGGCACCGGCGAAGACGAGTACGGCGAAAGTTCCGAGTAGCAGTGCGAATCTGAGGCGTATCACTGGGGCTCCGTCGTTCGAGCACCGGTCGAGACGGGCGAGCGGTGCGTAGACGCGCGGATTCAACCACGAAACCGGTCTTCGTTGCAAATCGACGCAGCCGCGCGCGCGAAGCGGCGGCCACATGGGTCGTCAGGCTACAGGCGTCACGGGAACGGGAAGGGCAGGCAGCGGATGTCGATGAGGCAGTCGGTGTCGTCACAGTCGACCTGGCCGTCGCCGTCGTCGTCGACCCCGTTGCCGCAGTCCTCCGGACTCGAGTCGCAAGCTGGTTGGACCGAGCAGCTCGGGTCGTCGCAATCGACGAGCCCGTCGCCGTCGTCGTCGATGCCGTTGGTGCAGTTCTCACCGAGGAAGCAGCCCGGCGTCAGCGAGCAGGTCGGGTCTTCGCAGTCAATGAGCCCGTCGCGGTCGTCGTCGATGCCGTTGTCGCAGATCTCGGACTCGCGGCATCGGGCGTCGAAGAAGCAGTCGGTGTCGTTGCAGTCGACGAAGCCGTCGATATCGTTGTCGATGCCGTCACCACAGTCTTCGGGGGTCGGGACGAAGCAGTCGGGGTGGTCGTCACAGTCGGGGTCGTCGCAGTCGGTGAGCCCGTCGCGGTCGTCGTCGATGCCGTTGTCACATGTCTCCGGCAGCAGGCAGCTCGGGTCGGTCTCGCAATCCGGGTCGTCGCAGTCGATATCGCCGTCCAGATCGTTGTCGGCTCCGTCGTCGCAGAACCCGATTTCGTTGTCCCGCACCGGGGTGATGCGCAGCGAGAAATCACCGGCCGCAGCACCGAATCCGTCGACGAAGACATAGAGCTCGATGCCGGCCTGGGCGCCGACGACCACCCGGGACTGCAGCAGGTCACCGTCGTCGTTGTTGCACGCCGCCTGGTTGCCGGTGCAGCTCCGGCGTCGGACGTAGAGAACGGTGTCGAAGTCTGCTGCGTGCACGTCGAACTGGTATCGCCCGCGCGCCGGGGTGACCCATCGGAAGGCCACGTCGGGCGCCCCGAAGCCACCGCATCCGGCGCCGGAATCGTCTCCGCGCCCGACCGTCGAACCGGTGTAGACCGTGCCGAAGGCGGAGCCGAGATCGACGTTCGGGCAGGCGATGCAGTCGGGATCGTCGTCGCAATCGACGTCATCGCAATCGATGTCGGTGTCGAGGTCGTCGTCGACGCCGTTGTCGCAGATCTCGTCGACCGGGCAGGCCGGATTACCGGCGCAATCCGAATCCGCGCAATCCACCCGTCCGTCGAGGTCGTCGTCGATGCCGTTGTCGCAGACCTCGGGGTCGACGCACGCGCCGTCGTCGCGACAATCGCGGTCGTCGCAGTCGATATCGCCGTCGCGGTCGTCGTCGATGCTGTTGTCGCAGAGGCCATCCTCGGAGGTGATCGCGCGGTTGATGTTCAGCACATAGGTGCCGGCGCTCTCCTCTCCGTAGCCATCGACGAAGATCACGACCTCGGTTCCGCCGGAAAGAGGCAGCTCGACCTCCGACTGGAGACCTCCCGTATCGTCGTTGCACACGGCCTCGGTGCCGTCGCATCCGCCGGTGCGGATGTAGAGCTGGGTGTCGTAATCCGAACCGAAGGTGTCGAAGACCCATCGTCCGCTGGTCGGTGCGACCCAGCGGTATGCCGTCTCGGGCCCGTCGCCTCCGGCGCAGGCGCCTCCGCGCAGGTTCTCGGCGCCGATGGTGCTGCCGGTCGTCGCTGGCGACCCGGTCCGCGATCGCAGGTCGCGGTCCGGGCAGTCGGGCGCACAGGCCGGGGAGTCCTCGCAATCGGGGTCGTCGCAATCGACCAGGTCGTCGCCGTCGTCGTCGACCCCGTTGCCGCAGATCTCCTCATCGACGACGCACGCCGGGTCATCCAGGCACTCGAAATCGTCGCAGTCGATGCGCCCGTCGCCGTCGTTGTCGATGCCGTCGTCGCAGATCTCGTCGACCGGGATCAAACACTCGGGATCGAAGAAGCAATCCGGATCGTCGCAGTCGATCAGCCCGTCGCCATCGTCATCGAACAGGTTGTCGCACAGTTCGTCGCCGACGACGCAGAACGGGTCTTCGAAGCAGTCAGGATCCTCACAATCGACGCGCCCGTCGCGGTCGTTGTCCCGGCCGTCGAAGCAGATCTCCGGGTCCACGACGATACAGTCCGGGTCGAAGAAGCAGTCGGTGTCATCGCAGTCGGTATCCCCGTCGAAGTCGTCGTCGATGCCGTTGTCACAGACTTCGTCGCCGCCGCAGAGCGGGAAGCCCTCGCAGTCGGGGTCGTCGCAGTCGATGAACCCGTCGCCGTCGTCGTCGACGAGGTTGAAGCAGACCTCGGTCACGCCGCATGCGGGGTCGTCGTCGCAGTCGGGGTCCGCGCAATCCGCGTCGCCGTCGAGGTCGTTGTCGACTCCGTCTTCGCAATGCCCGGCTTCGGTGTCGGCGATCGCGTCGATGTTCAGCTCGAAGGTGCCCGAGCTCGTGCTCCAGCCGTCGACGACGATGACGAATTGGTCACCCCGCGCCGCCATCACGATCACGCGGGACTGGAACCCCTCGGTGTCGTCGTTGCACGCCAACTCCGGCGACTCGCAGCTCGCGCCGTCGAGCACGTAGAGCAGGGTGTCGTACGACGAGCCGAACGTGTCGATCGCGTACGTCCCGGACCGCGGAGCGCGCCATCGGAACGCGACGTCGGCCGCCTCGCCGCCGCCACAGCTCGCGCCGGTCTCGTTGCCGGCGCCAGCGGTCGACCCGCCGGCCACCCTCGAACCGGTCCGGCTCCCCAGATCCCCGTTCGGACATTCAGGTACGGCGCAGATCGGGTTGTCGGCGCACTCCGTGTCCTCGCAATCGACCCTTCCGTCACGATCGTCATCGACACCGTTGGAGCAGTCTTCGTCGACGCGGCATTCGATGGTCAGCAGGCACGTCAGATCGTCGCAATCGATCCGGCCGTCTCCGTCGTCGTCGATGCCGTTGGAGCAATCTTCGGTCGCCCGGCACGCCGGGTCGATCGCACACTCGGCATCGTCACAGTCGATCGCCCCGTCGCGATCGTCGTCGATGCCGTTGGTGCAGTTCTCGCCACGCGGACAGGCGGCGTCGAACACACATGACGGGTCGGCGCAGTCGATCAATCCGTCGCCGTCGTTGTCACGACCGTCGTCGCAGATCTCCGAGAAGAAACAGGCCGGGTCGATGAAACAATCGCTGTCGGCGCAGTCGATCAGCCCGTCGAGATCGTTGTCGACGCCGTCGTCACACTCCTCGGGCAACGGCACGGCGCAGTCCGGCGACCTCTCGCAGTCGGGGTCGTCGCAGTCGATCAGCCCGTCGAGATCGTCGTCGAAGAAGTTGTCACAGACTTCGACCAGCGTGCACGCGGGGGCCCCAAAGCAGTCGGGGTCGTCGCAGTCGGTCAATCCGTCGAAGTCGTTGTCCTCGCCGTCACCGCAGATCTCGACATCGGTGCAGGCCGGCGAGAAGCGACACTCGGAGTCCTCACAGTCGATGTCTCCGTCGCGGTCGTCGTCGAGTCCGTTGTCGCAGATCTCACGACGGAAGCACGCCGGATGGCTGCCACAGTCGGGGTCGTCGCAGTCGACCAGCCGGTCGCCGTCGTCGTCCACACCGTTGTTGCACACCTCGTCGCCACCACACACGCGAGCGTCGAAGCAGTCGGGGTCGTCGCAATCGAAGAGCCCGTCGAGGTCGTTGTCGACGCCGTCAGCGCAGAATCCGGCTTCGCTGCCGACCCCGATCTGCGTCACGTTGACGACGAACTCGCCGCTCGAGGTGCTGAAGCCATCGACGAAGATCACGACCCGCTGGCCGGCGGACAGCCGCACGACCACCTGCGATTGGAGACTGTCCGTGTCGTCGTTGCACGCGATCTCGTCGCCGTCGCACCCGCCGGCTCGCAGGTAGAGCATCGTGTCATAGGACGAACCGAAGGTGTCGAACGAGTAGTTGCCCGTGCTCGGCGCCGTCCAGATGGCGCTCATCTCCGGAGCGTTCAATCCGCCGCACTCCGACCCATAGTTGTTCGCGCGCCCGGTGGTCTCGCCCCGCATGATCGCGGACCCCAATCGGCGCCCGAGGTCTACGTCTGGGCAGGTGTCCGTGGTGCAGCTCGGGTGGTCGAGGCACTCGGGGTCCTCGCAGTCGACGAGCCCGTCGCGGTCATCGTCGAACCCGTTGGTACAGTTCTCGGGGCGCCCGGCGCACACGAAGCTGTCGAAGCACTCCGGATCGTCGCAATCGACAAGGCCGTCGAAGTCGACGTCGACCCCGTTGGAGCAGTTCTCCGGTCGCCCCACACAGACGTCGGCGTCGAAGCAGTCCGGGTCGTCGCAGTCGATCAGGAAGTCGCGGTCGTCGTCGCGGCCGTTGTTGCAGATCTCCGGTAGCACGACGCAGGCAGGATGCCCGGCGCACTCGCTGTCCCGACAGTCGACACGCCCGTCTCCATCGTCATCGAAACCGTTGTCGCAGATCTCGTCCACGGCGGTGCACGCCGGGTGCAGGAAGCAGTCCGAGTCGTCGCAGTCGACCCGCCGGTCGCGGTCGTCGTCGATGCCGTTGGTGCAGATCTCCGGATCCGGTTCGACGCAGAAGTCGGTGCCGAAACAGTCGGGATCGTCGCAGTCGATGAAGCCGTCTCCGTCGTCGTCGCGGCGGTTGTCGCAGAGCTCCGGCACGATGCAGCGGATGTCCCGGAAGCAATCCGGGTCGTCGCAGTCGACGAGGCCGTCTCCATCGTCGTCGATGCCGTTGCGGCAGTCCTCGAACCCGAAGCAGGCCGGGTCGTCGAAGCAGTCGGGATCGTCGCAGTCGATGAGGCCGTCGCTGTCGTTGTCTCGCCGGTCGGTGCACGCCCCGGCCTCGGTCTCCGTGGTAGCCTGCCGGATGTTCAAGATGAAGTTGCCTACGCTGCCGCCGCCGAATCCATCGATGACGACCAGTACGCGCTGTCCCTCGCGGAGGTCGACCTCCACGCGGGATTGGAGTCCGGAGAAGTCGTCGTTGCAGGCGAGCTCGCCGCCAGTACAGCTCGTTCGGATCGACAGCACGGTGTCGTAGTCGGAGCCGACCGTGTCGAAACGCCACCGTGCCGAAGCGGGCGCCGTCCAGTGGAACGCGAGGTCTGCGGAGTTGCTCGGCGCGCAACTGGCGGTGAGGTCGTCGCCGGCCCGCACCGTCGTCCCGCCGATCACGCGGGACCCGAATCGTGACCCGAGGTCACCGTCGGGGCAGCGGCCGGGAACGCAATGCGGGTGCGACGAGCAATCGTCATCGTAGCAATCGGCGAGTCCGTCGCCGTCGTCATCGACGCCGTTGTCGCAAATCTCCGGCCGGACTGCGCATTCCGGGGAGCTCAGGCAGTCGGCGTCGTCGCAGTCGACGAGCCCGTCGCGGTCGTCGTCGATTCCGTTCGCGCAGTCGACCTCGGTGAGGCAATCGGGGAACGCGGCGCAGTCGGGGTCGTCGCAGTCGACGAAGCCGTCGCGGTCGTCGTCGACGCCGTTCGTGCAGTCGCGCTCGGGCCCGGTTCTGCACCGTGGCGCCCGGGCGCAGTCAGGGTCGTCGCAATCGATCAGGCCGTCGAAGTCGTCGTCCAGGCCGTTGTCGCAGATCCGCTCGAAGCGGGGCAGGCAGTTCGGATCTCTGAAGCAATCCGGGTCGTCGCAGTCGACGAGCCTGTCGAAGTCGTCATCGACGCCGTTGCCGCAGTCGAACTCGAACCCCCCGCATTCGGGGAAGCCGAAGCAGTCAGGGTCTTCGCAGTCGATCGCACCGTCGAAGTCGTCGTCGATGCCGTTGCCGCAGTCGAACTCGAAGCCCCCGCACTCCGGGTTCCCGAAACAATCCGGGTCGTCACAGTCGACGAGCCCGTCGAAGTCGTCATCGAAGAAGTTCGCGCAATCCCACTCGAATCCGCCGCATTCGAATGCGTCGAAGCAGTCCGGGTCGTCACAGTCGACGAGCCCGTCGCCGTCGTCGTCGAAGAAGTTCCCGCACTCCCACTCGACGGCCGAGTCGCATTCGGGGAGCCCGAAGCAGTCGGGGTCGTCGCAGTCGACGAGGCCGTCGAAGTCGTCGTCGATTCCGTTCGCGCAGTCGAACTCGAAGTCCGACTCGCACTCGGGGAGTCCGAAGCAGTCGGGGTCGTCGCAGTCGATGGCGCCGTCGAAGTCGTCGTCGATCCCGTTGTTGCAATCGTGCTCGACGTCTCCGTCGCACTCGGGGAGCCCGAAGCAGTCGGGGTCGTCGCAGTCGACGAGTCCGTCGAGATCGTCGTCGATCAGGTTCTCGCAGTCGGCCTCCGGCCCTTCATCCACCCCGCGAATGGTCAGGTCGAAATCGCCGGACGAACCGCCGAACCCATCGACGAAGACGACCATCGCGTCGCCCGCAGCGAGGTCGAATTCGAGCTCGGAGAGGGTGTCCCGCCCCCGGTCGTCGTTGCAGTCGAGCTCGGGCCCGTCGCAGCCGTCGGCCCTGGCGTAGAGCAATGTGTCGAACTCGGACCCGTCGGTCGAGATCAGATAGCGCGCGGTCTCCGGCGCCGTCCACGCGAAGGTCACTTCGGGCGCGCCTCCGCCGCCGCAGTTCCCCATGTAGTCGTTGGGCTGTCCATCGGTGGATCCGCTCGCGACCAGGCCCAACGCAGAGCCGAGGTCCGCGTTCGGACAGGTATCGGCGAGGCACGCGGGGTCGCCGACGCAGTCGAAGTCGTCGCAGTCGATGTCCCCGTCGAAGTCGTCGTCGGTCCGGTTGTCGCAGACCTCGACGCAATCCTCGCAGCCACCGTCACCGGTGTCCCCGCCCCGCACGTCGTCGGACCGGCCCGCATCGCGGCGCACGGGATCGCCGTCGGCCGACAGCGTCGTGCGGCCGCACGAGGGCGCGAGAGCGGCGCAGACGAGGAGGGCGAAGGCGAGCGCGGTCTTCTTCATGGTGTGCTGCTGTGTCCCTAGGGGGTGCCGCGCCCGACCAAGCGCGCGCGGCGGGTGCTCGAGCGCCGCCCGCGCGTAACTTTGTAGCGATTTGGCGGGTCTGGGTCAACGCGACACCGTCGCTTGGACGGGTCTCGGTGCGAGCCTGAACCTCCGCTCCGAGCGCGCGCCGGACCCATTCTGGCCGAATCGGGCTTCCGTTGTCGCCGGCCGGCTTCGCCGCTACAAACAGTCGGAGCGGAGGGAGACCCCGCCGCCTCCGACCCCAACCGGCCGACCGGCCGTCGCACCCCCAACCCGATGCGCGAACACCCCGCCAACGTGCCGACAGGCACCTGCCGCCTCCGGTCTCAGGGCACCGACTCCACCGTGGCGCGGTGGCCTTCCGCCGGCAGTGCCGGGGCCGAGGCATTCGGGATCTCGCGTGCCCTTCGCGCGTGGAATCTGTCTTCTGCACGACGGCGGATCGGCGTCGTCGTGGTCTTCTCCGCCTTCGGCCTCTGGGCTGGCTGCGGCACCGATTTCGTCACCGTCCCCTTCTATCCCGACGTCGTGCCCGCCGATGCCGCCGATACGAGCGACGGCGCGGGCGGAGACGACACCCGCCCGGTCCCCGACGCCGAATCCGACGCCCCGGAAGATACCGCCCCGGCTGACATCCCGGATGCCGTCACCCCGGACGCCGATTCCGATGCCGACATCGGGGGCCCCGACGGCGGCGACGCCCCTGACGTCGCCGATGCCGCAGACGCCATCGACGCCGACGCCGCGATCGACGCCGACACCGCGATCGACGGCGATGGGTCCGGCGACGCGGATGCGGCAGCCGACGCCGACGTCACGACCGACGCCGACAGCGGGCCCGATGTCGACGCCGAGCGGCTGGATGTCGAGGGCCCGCCGAGCTGCGGCGACGCCATCGTGCAGCCGCCCGAGGAATGCGACGACGGCAACGAAATCGATGACGACGAGTGCTCCAACGCCTGCATTGCCTCGTTCTGCGGCGATGGCGTTCTCAACGCGACGCTCGGCACGATGGAGTTCTTCAGCCCGGTCGTCACCAACCCCGGCGGGGTGAGCGGGTATGTGTGTGACGACGGCGCCAGCTGCCCCGGACTCACCTGCGACGTCAGCGAGAACGGCGAAGCTCCGGAGCACGGCATCTGCCAGTCGCTGGGCTTCGACATCGCGCTCACGGCAACATGGGGCGACGGCGACGGAGGGGAGTCGTCACCGATGCCGCACGCGTACAACTGGTCGTGCTTCGACTATGTCTGCTCGGCGAGCGAGACCGACAACACGGCCGACGACTGCAGCTATTGGGAGATGCTCGGCCGCATCGAGTGCCGAGGCATCGTCGGGGAGGAGTGCGACGACGGAGAGGAGAACGGCGATACGGCTGACCGTTGCCGCACCGACTGCACGTTGCCCTACTGCGGAGACGTCATCGTCGACTCCGGCGAGGAGTGCGACGACGGCAACGACGTCGACGATGACGGGTGTTCGAACGACTGCCTCTTGCCGCAGTGCGGGGACGGTGTCCTCAACGGCGAGGAGGAGTGCGACGACGGCAACGACGTGAACTCGGACCTTTGCCGCAACGACTGCCTGCTGCCGACCTGCGGCGACGGCCTGATCAGCGAGTACGAGGACGTTCGGACCTT
>CAZFPM010000206.1:0-1086 GCA_964520965.1 uncultured Myxococcales bacterium | reverse complement strand
TGGCCACGTGTGCGACGACGGGGCCACGTGCGAGGCCCGCGCTTGCGACGTCGGAGACAATCCGAGCGCTCCCGAGCATGGAATCTGCCAGTCCCTCGGCTATGTCCGCGCGCTCTCGGTGCGGTGGGGTGGGGGCCCCGGCGAATCGGACAACCCGATGCCACACGCCTACAACTGGGCGTGCTTCTCGTTCGCCTGCGGACCCAGCAGCAACACGTACTCCAGCGACAACTGTGGCACCGGCGAGATGCTCAACACGATCACGTGCATTCGCGACTACCACGAGGAGTGCGACGAGGGACCGGAGAACGCCGACGTGCCAGGCGCTACGTGCCGAACCACGTGCCTGCTACCGCATTGTGGCGACGGGGTCGTCGAGGGCGAGGAGGAGTGTGACGACGGCAACGACGTGCAGGACGACGGCTGCTCGAACCTCTGTCGCCTGCCGCAGTGCGGCGACGGGGTCGTTCAAGGCGAGGAGCAATGCGACGACGGCAACGACGTCGATACCGATGGGTGCCGCAACACCTGTGTCCTCCCACGCTGCGGTGATGACGTGCGGAGCGACTCGGAGGAGTGCGATCTCGGCGAAGCGAACTCCGACGAACCAGACGGGGCCTGCCGCACCGACTGCAGCCGCCGCCGGTGCGGCGACGGGATTCCGGACAGCGACGAGGAGTGCGACGACGGCGATGCGAGCGACACCAACTGGTGCACGACGGGGTGCACCGAGGCCCGGTGCGGCGACGGCCATCGGCAACGCGACGTCGGTGAGGAATGCGACGATGGCAACGCGGTCTCCGGCGACGGTTGCTCGTCGATCTGTCTGCGCGAAGGGGGCGGCATCGGGCACGTCGTCTTCGTCGGCCACGACCTCTTCTCGTCGAACCCGGACGTCGATCGCCTGGTCGGCAATGCCGTGTTCCTGACGGAGGCGACCGGTGAAGTCTCGGTGCTCGGATTCGACCAGTACGCAGACACGACCAGTGGCGGCGAGGCCGCGCACACCGACGACGCGATCCGCCGTCGAGCCGCCACGATCGGCGAGCCCGTCACGATCACGCGCCTGAGCGATCACACCCGCCT
>CAZFPM010000205.1:0-11179 GCA_964520965.1 uncultured Myxococcales bacterium | reverse complement strand
ATGGCGGTGGCGACGACGGCGGTGGCGACGACGGCGGTGGCGACGACGGCGGTGGCGACGACGGCGGCGGCGATGACGGCGGCGGCGATGACGGCGGAAGCGGAGACCCGCGGGTGATCACAGAGGGTGCCTGCACGGAGCTCGGCTCCGACCTCGATATCCTCACCGACCCCGATCGGCCCGATATCGGCGATGAGTGTGGTGAGGGCTGCGGCGGCTCCGACGACTTCGAAGCGTGCTCGCTCGCGTGCCTCGACGAGTCGGGCCTCTCCGACGCCTGTGCCGGATGTCACGCGGACTTCCTCGGCTGCGTGGCGGCCGAGTGCGTCGCGGAGTGTTTCGACGGCGAGGGAGATTGCGACGGATGCATCGATGCGAACTGTCAGCCCGAGTTCGTCGACTGCGCTGGTGACTGGCGGCGGGGCGAAGGAGGCGGAGACATCGTCGACGCATGCACCAATGAAGACGATCTGGCGATCGTGACCGCCGACGGCTTCGAGACGTTCGCTGCGTTCGATTGCGCTGATGGCTGCGAAGACGCCGCCGATGAATTCGGCTGCGCGATCGAGTGCATCGAGACCGAGTTCGGTCTGAGCGAAAACTGCTCGACCTGCTACGCCGACTTTGCGTTCTGCGTATTCGACAACTGCGACCACGTCTGCGGCGGGCCCGAGGACGGGGCCGAGTGCGATGAGTGCATCCGCGATTCCTGTGACGCTCGGCACGGGCGGTGCACCGGCGACATCGGCGGCGGTGGCGGCCCGACGGCGACCATCCGGGTCGTTCACATGGGCGCCGGAACCGGTCCCATCTCGGCATTCGTAGGCGGGAGCATCGCCCCGTTCGTCGAGGATGTCGCGTACGCGTCAATGGGCGTCGGCCAGGTGCCTCCCGGCGAATCACCGGTCTCCGCGCGACTCTCG
The DNA here is from genome assembly GCA_964520965.1 of uncultured Myxococcales bacterium. Taxonomy (GTDB): domain Bacteria; phylum Myxococcota_A; class Bradymonadia; order REDH01; family REDH01; genus CAZFPM01. The sequence continues at coordinate 10,256 of CAZFPM010000205.1, read as the reverse complement.
AGCGCCGATCCCGGAAGTGAGGCGCTGGCGACAGCAGGGTCCGAGTCCGGGTACGGCGCCGACGAGATCCACACGTTCGTCGTCTACCCGGTCGGAGGCGATGTCCCCGCCGTCGCCGCAACGTTGCAGCGCGAGGACACGTCCACGCCACCGGAAGGCACCCGGCGTCGCTTCTTCAACGCGGCGAGCGGGGTGCCCACGATGGACATCTACGATGCCGGTGGGGATACGCCCACGCTCCTGCACGAGGCCGTGGCGATGGGCAGTGGGACGCCGGATTCGTCCCGGCCGCCCGGATCCCTGACGATCGGTCTCGACGTAAACGACGACGCAGCCCCGGACATGATCATCGACCTCGGTGAGCAGCGCGACGGCTCCCAGTCCGTGTTCTGGATCGGAATCGATGAGGACACGGGTCTTCCGTTCGCCTTGGCATCGAGGCTCGACGGCTCGTCCGAGCGTTTCGACGGAACCGAGGTCGACTAGCCGGGGCCGAGACGCAAGACCGAGACGGCGCCGGGAACTTCCGGCGCCGTCGTGGTTTTGGGCGAGGTTCAGTCCTGGCCGGTGAGCGCGGCGCGATGGGGGAATACCGCGGGGCCGCCGCCAGTGTGCCAGAAGAGTACCTCGTCGTCCTCGGTGAGACGGCCTCGTCGCACGGCATCCACGAGTGCGCCGAACGCACGGCCCGTGTAGACCGGATCCAGGATCACCCCTTCGGTGCGCGCGAGCAGCGCGATCGCGTCGCGCTCCAGGTCACCGACGACCCCGTAGCCGGCCACGAGGTGGTCGGACCAGAAGGTGAATCGTTCGGTGTTGGGCGCGGCGACGCCGAGCAGCGCTGCGGTCTGCGACGCCAGGTCGCTCACGTGCCGAGAAAACCGGCGACCGTCGTCGTGCTTCTCGATGCAGACGCCGACGACCTCGTGTCCGTCACCGAGCGCGTAGGCGCCCAGCGTGAGGCCGGCCTGGGTCCCACCCGAGCTGCTGGCGACGACGACGTGGGTCAGGCGGTCGCCTAGCTGGTCGTAGAGCTCGCACGCGGCGTCCGCGAACGCAGCTGCGCCGACAGCGTTGGAGCCCCCGTACGGAATGGCGAGGGGCCGTCGGCCGGCTCGTTCGAGCCCGGCGACCAGCTCCGGTATCGTCTCGCCTTTTCGGTGCTCGCCCGCCCAGTGCACGGTCGCGCCGAGCAGGGTGTCCAGCAGGAGGTTTCCGTCCGGGACACCATCGGGCTCCCCGCCGAGCACGAGGTGACATTCCATGCCGCAAGCCGCGGCGGCAGCGGCGGTCTGACGGCAATGGTTCGATTGGGCCGAACCGCCGGTGACCAGGGTGTCGCAGCCGCGCTCGAGCGCTTCGCCCACCAGGAACTCGAGCTTGCGTGTCTTGTTTCCCCCGAACGCCAGCCCGGTCAGGTCGTCGCGCTTGATCCAGACCCGAGGGCCACCCTGGGCGTCGCGGAACCGGTCGAGCGGCCTGACCGGCGTCGGGAAAAAGCCGAGAGCCCTCCGCGGCAGCCGGTCGAGGGCAGCGCGGAGCGTCGCGCCGCCGCCACCGATCACGGGTACTCGAACAGCGAACCCGAGGGCACGATGATCGTGACCGTGCGCGTGTCGAGGACCGTGGTGCCGTCGCCGACCACGTCGATGTACGCCGTGAACGCCTGCGGGCCGTCCAGCTCCTCGACGCACCCCTCGTTTCGGGCTCGGACATCGAAAAAGAGGCGGGTGCCCGGGGTGACGTTGCGGAACCCGTCGAGCACTCCGTCGACCGGGTCGAGGTCCGCCATCGTCGGCGTGGTCGAACAAGCGCCGGGCGAGATGAAACTGTCCGGGGTGACGGCGCGGATGAAGCAGCGGGTGTCGACGCCGGTGGCGGCGAACTCCCCCTCGTGTCTGCGGATGCGCGTGGTTACGTCGAATGCGGTCGTGTTCACGAGCGCGTCGATCGCGGTGACCATCGCGGTATTCAGGCCGCTGCCGCTGCTGTTGATGTCGAAGACGAGGGGGCAGGTTCCGCCCTCGGACCCGCGTCCCGCGCCGCTGATCCCGGTGCAGCACTGGCCGGCGCCGCACCCGCCGGGGCGCGCTCCGTCCCAAGCACATGCGGGCACGACGCCGCCCGTAGCGCGGGCGACCTCTTCCAGCTGACCGCGAGGGTCGCTTCCGGAGGCGACGCCGATGAATCGGGCCTGTATCGCCTGAAGGGCGGCGATCGCCTCGCCACGGGAAGCCGCGAAGCTGCCGTACGCCCCTTCGTCGTGCGACGGCGCGTCCGTCACGTGGACGACGACCGGGAACGAGCCGTTTCGGAACCCGACCCCGCCGATCGTGCCATCGGCAACTCCGGGTACGTGGCCGGACGCCGGGTTGAAGGCCGGCACGCTGGCGCCGCACGAGCTGACCCCCCGTCCCGTCGCGACCTGGTACATCGATTCGTAGCCGGACTCGTAGTAGTCCGCGCCGCTGTGCCGGGGGAGAGACGCCGCGGCGGCCTGGGCTGCGGCCACGTTCGTCGTGATCCGCTGCTGCAGGATGAACGGCTGGTCGCCGCCGCTGCCGTGGCCGCTGCACGGGTAGTCGTCGAACGTGGACACGCCGAACGCCACGTTCGGGATCTGAGCGTGGATCTGGGGGAAGATCTGGGACGAGAACGTCGACTCCAGTGCCGCGGCCTCGCCCCGCATCGATCCGGTCGTATCCATCGCGATGTGGACGTCGGCCTGGATGATATTCGACGAGAACTCCAGCGGCGCTTCCTCCTCGGGACCGTCTTCGGGCAGCTCGAAGAAGAAGTCGGTGAACTCCTCGAACTCGTCGGGCGTGTGCGGAGTGCACGGGTCCGAGCCGACGAGGAACTCGGCGAGATCGGAGTAGCCGTCGCCGTCGCTGTCGGCGACCGTGCGCTCCGGGCCCCCTGCGCCGCAGCCCGGCTCGTCTCCGTCGGGAAGCCCGTCGCCGTCGGAGTCCGGATCGACGTAGTCTTGCCTGCCGTCTTCGTCGCTGTGGATTGGGCGCGTCTCCGGGTCGGCGTCGCCCGCCTCGACGGAGTCCGGTACGGAGTCGTCGTCGGAGTCGAGATCGAGCCGATCCGGCGTGCCGTCGGTGTCGGTGTCGGAGTAGAGTTCGTGGGCGTCGAGGATCGTGTCGCCGTCGGAGTCGAGATCGAGGTAGTTGGGGGCGCCGTCTCCGTCGGTGTCGGCGGCCGTCTCCACCGAGTCCGGCAACAAGTCTCCGTCGGAATCCGTGTCGGCGTAGTTGCCGATGCCGTCTCCGTCGGGGTCGCCGTCACCCTCCACGACATCGAGGATGCCGTCGTCGTCGGCGTCGAGGTCACGGAAGTCGGGGACGCCATCGCCGTCGGTGTCGGCAGGCACGGTCCAGAGGTCGTCGTCGCCGGCTTCGACCGCGTCGGGGATCCCGTCTCCGTCGGAGTCGTCGTCGAGGTCGTCCGTGATCCCGTCTCCGTCGCTGTCTTCGAGGCCGCCGCCCTCGTCGGTGCTGCAGAGCCCGTCACCGTCGGGGTCGTCGGGGTTGTCGAATGGGCACGGGTCGCTGCTCTGGCAGACACCATCACCGTCGGTGTCGTCAGGATTGTCTCGCGGACAGATGTCGCAATCGTCCGGCGTCCCGTCGCGGTCGCGGTCCCACGTGTCGTCGCCGTCCGGACAGATGTCGCTACCCTCGCAGATCCCGTCTCCGTCGCTGTCGTCGGGATTGTCGAGGGGGCAGGGGTCACAGGCGGTGGGCTGGCCGTCGCCGTCCGGATCGACGCGGTCGTCCCCGGCCGGGCACGTGTCGTCGGCGGTGCACACGCTGTCGCCGTCGGGGTCGTCGGGGTTGTCGAGGGGGCAGATGTCACAGCCGTCGGGGATGAGATCGCCATCGCCATCGGCGTCGTCCGGGAACCCCGGGCAGACGTCGACGGAGTCGCAGACCCCGTCACCATCGACGTCGTCGAGGACGTCGAGGGGACACTCGTCGCAGAAATCCGGGATCAGGTCGCCGTCGGCGTCTGCGGCGTCGTTGCCACCCGGGCAGGCGTCGACCGAGTCGCAGACCCCGTCTCCGTCGGTGTCGTCCGGGGAGTCGACCGGGCACGGGTCGCAATGGTCCGGGATACCGTCCGCGTCGCCGTCCGCGTGGTCGTCGCCCACAGCGCAGATGTCCGCGTCTCCGCAGACGCCATCGTCGTCGGCATCGTCGTCGGCATCGAAAGGACACGTGTCGCAGCCATTGGGTGTTCCGTCGGCGTCGCTGTCGACACGATCGGTCGCTCCCGGACACACATCACATGCGTCGGGCACTCCGTCGCTGTCCTCGTCGGGTTCGTCGTCGCCGAGGGCGCAGATGTCACAATCGTCGGGGACGGTGTCGTCATCGGTGTCGACGGTGTCGTCGCCGCCCTCGCAGAAGTCGCATGCGTCGGGGACGCCGTCGGTGTCCGCGTCGCGGTGATCGTCGCCCTCGCAGACGTCGCATGCGTCGGGAACGAGGTCTCGGTCGTTGTCGATCCCGTCCGGCCCGTCCGGGCAGACGTCGCAGTCGTCGGGAACGCCATCGCCGTCGGCGTCGAACGCGTCCTCGCCTTCGCAGGCGTCGCACCCGTTGGGCACACCGTCGCCGTCGGAGTCCTGCGCGTCATCGTAGCCGGGGCACGCGTCGCAGGGGTCCGGTGCCCCGTCGAGATCGGAATCGAGGGAGTCGTCCGCGCCCTCGCACCGGTCTTCGTCGTTGCACACGCCGTCGCGGTCGTCGTCCGGGCACGGAGCCGGGACATCCGGGTCTCCGCTATCGACCGCCGTGTCGACGCCGGCGTCCGCGGTGCTGCCGTCGGTCACACCGGTGTCCTCCGCGCCGCCGGTGTCCTCCGCGCCGCCAGAATCGTCTTCCGTCCCCGCGTCCTCATCGGTGTGGCCGGAGTCGTCGGTTCCGCCGTCGTCGCCGCCCGCGCCGCCGCTCGCGTCGTCGCTCCCTCCGCTGTCCGCACCGCTGCCCGCCGAGCTTCGAACCGAAGGGGCGCTTGCCGTCCCACAGCCGCCGAGCGCAAGGGCGAGGGCGACGAACGCGAAGAGGGCAGTCCGTGTCATGGCGGCGTCGTTCTTTGGGCTCGAGCGGTCGCACGGGCAGCGGATCTACACCGCGCCGCCGACCACGAAAGATGTACCAGTCGGCGCGGAGACGATCAACGACGGGAGCAAGAGATTCCGCGTGTTCCCAGGCACTCCGGTCAGCTTCGGACCGCCGCCACGGGTCTGCGCGCGGCCGTTTCCGACACCTGATGCCAACGATCGACGACTCTCTCGGGTCGACGGCGTCCAACGTGTCGCCGATGCGGTATCGCGAGCCCGGCCGTCTGTCCGGCGAACAGCGGGTGGCGAAGCCCTCGTGGAGACGCAACAGCCGGACCTGGGCAGCGGTGTCGTGTTGCACCGACTTGATCCGAACGCCGGAAAGAGCCATTTTGAGCGCCGCGCGGATGCCGGGTCAACGGCCGTACCGCGCGAGGGCACCGGTCCCGTGCCTTGCTCCCCATTGTCCTGTGATTTCGATGCCGTTTCGTCTGCGTCTTGCGGCGGTCCCCACCGTCGTGACGGCCATCTCGGCCGCCTTCTTGCTCGCGGCCTGCGGCGACACGGCCGCGCCGCTCTGTATCCCCGGCCAGACCGCCTTCTGCTCCTGCTTCGACGGCGCCGAGGGCGTCTGGACCTGCGACCGGACCGGCTTCTATGGGCTGTGCGATTGCTCGATCTCCACTCCCGCCGACCCGGTCTGCGGACCCGGCGGGCAGATCAACGACGACGACGACTTCGAAGAGCTGATGTACCCTGGCCGCGACTGCATCGGGTGCCACCTCGACGAGAACGACAAGGACGAGGACGAGGCCCCGATCTACACCGCCGCCGGCACCGTGATGCCCCACCTGCACTACGAGGACCATTGCGAGGGCGTCGAAGGCGTCGTCGTCGAGATCACCGGCGCCGACGGTGAGATCGTGCGTCTCGTCTCCAACCGGGTCGGGAACTTCTTCACCCGCCGCCGCATCGCCACCCCCTACACCGCGCGGGTCGTCACCGCGGACTCCGAGCGGCTCATGACCACTCCCCAGCACGACCTGAACTGCGCCAATTGCCACACCGCGCGGGGCGACGAAGAGGCCCCGGGCCGCATCATCCCGCCGCCGTGAGGGGGCGGCACACGATAGCCGTGGTGCTCTGTCTCGCCACCACGACGCTGCTGGCGTGTCAGGGGTTCGGGACGCGGGTCTCCCGCGGTGCGGTGGAGCTCACCGATATGCCGAGCTGGGAGGAGCCGATCGCCCGCCTGTTCGACGCCTACTGCAACGAGTGCCACAGCGATACCACCCGCAACGGCGCGCCGAACTACTTCCGGACCGACAGCTACGAAGGCGTGGGGTCGACGATGGGCGTGGCCCGGGTCGCCGAGCTTCTCGCCGAACGCGCGGGGGACCCGGCTCGCCCGATGCCCCCGCCGCCGGCCGCGATGATGAGCGCCGACGAGCTGGCGATGCTTCGCCGGTGGATCGACAACGGACTGCCGCGCACGGTCGACGAGGCGCTCTCCGGGACGAGCAGCGGCCTCACTGGTTCGATCGGCCCCGACGTCCCACGCTGCGAACCCGGCACCGTGGCCCCGTGCGCCTGCCACGGGGGCTACTGGGGGCGGCAGACCTGCCTGGCGGATGGGACGTACGACGCCTGCGGTTGCGGAGATTCGCCAGGAACGGGTGACGGACCGCCGCTGCCGGATCCGGACCCGACCATCACCGGAGTCACGCTCGCCCGAGTCCACGGTTCGGTCTTCGCCCCCGGTTGTGCGGTCGCCAGCTGTCATGACGCGGCCGGTTCGGTGCCTCCGGACCTCGCGAACATCGCCGGCCTGCGCGACCGGCTGCTCGGCAGCTCGAGCCAGGCCCCGGCGGTACCGTTCATCACTCCCGGCGACGCCGCGCGGAGCTACCTCTACCTGAAGACGCTCCCGGATTTCTCTCAGCGTCGGGTCGGCTACGGCAACTCGATGCCGGTCGACCTCACCACGCTCGACGACGAACAGCGGTCGGTGCTCCGGGCTTGGATCGACGAGGGGGCGCAACCATGAAGACCCGGCGCCTGCTCGGCTGCGTCTGGGCGATCGCGATCGTCGTCGGCTCGTCAGAAGGCGCGGCGACGCCCTTCTACAGCGTCGACAGCGGCTCGCGTTGCAACACCTGTCACGTCGAGCCACTCGGCTGGGCCAACCCGGAGCGCCATCGCGAACGGGCTTGCACGCTCGACTGCTCGGGTTGCCACGTGAGCCCGACCGGCGGAGGCGCCCGGCGCCCGATGGGCAGGTTCTACGGCGAGGAAGTCCTGCCGATGTTCGGGCGTCGGCCGAGCGACGCCGCGGACCCCGAACGACACCGGCCCGAGGGCTACCCGTCCGAAGGGCGCTACGCACTGTGGTCGGGCTTCGAGGGGTGGTGGCCGGGAGACGTCGACTTCCGGACGATCGAGGATCGGCTCGGACACATAGACCCGACACCGATCTGGCACGCCGGCGGCGACCTCCGGGCCATGGTCGTCGCGCCGACCGATGGAAACGCGGACCGTGATGTCGCCGCATTCCCGATGGAGGCGCAGGCGTACCTCTCGGTCAACCCGGTCGAGCACCTGAACGCGTACCTCGACCTCGGTTACCAGGGTTCGACGCGTGACGGCGTGAACGGCGGCGGGAGCGACCGGAGCATCGGCGAGATGCTCTGGCTCCGCGAGCTCCACCTCATGTGGCGGACGATGCCGTTCAACACGTACGTTCGGGCCGGGCGCCTCTCCCTGCCCTACGGGTGGCGGGTCAGCGATCACACGGCCTACATCCGTCGCGGCGTCTTCGATCAATACCGCCAGGCGTTCGGCGGAGAGGTCGGGCTCGCAGCCAACTACGGCTGGGGCAATCTCATGCTCTGGCGGCAGGGCGCCGACTGGTGGCCGGGGGACACCCAACCCCCCGGGGTTGGCGTCACGGCCCAGGGCGGCATACGGACGCTCGGCTTCCAGCTCGGCCTCTCGGGCCACATGATGCAGGGCCAGGAGGGCACGTCCGACGAGGCGGCGTTCGGACCGATGTGGGCCGTGAACCTGCGCCCGGTGACGATCCTCGGCGAGATGGATTGGCGGCGCAACGTCAGCCCTCGTCTGACGACCGACTCCATCACCGTCTACCACGAGGCGCGCCTGACGGTCCTGCGAGGCCTGACGCCGCGTTTCCGCTGGGAGTGGACCGACCCGGACGTCCTCGTGCGCGACGACCAACGATGGCGCATCGTCCCGGGTCTGCAATGGAACCCCCTGCGCTATCTGCAGGTCGACATCGCGTATCGCTACGAGCACGTGGCCGGCGGGCAGAGCCCGAGCGAGATCCTCGTCCAGATCCACTCCTGGCTCCGGTAGGTCGCGCCGCGCCCTTCACACCAGCCCCGTACCCGAAGCGGCAGTCACTCGAGCCCGGTTCTGCTTGGGGGTCTGCCCCGCGTCGTGACCCTTCCGGGAGCCCCTGGCCTCGTGGTACGTCCGGGGCCTGGCCTGCGATCCGAGGAGAGCCATGTCCGTCGTCGCCCGCGTCGAGCTCTACCACGTTGCGATCCCGCTGCCGGCCCCCTTCCGTCCGAGCTGGATCCCCGGATTCCCCCAGACTGAGAACCGATTCACCCTGATCAAGGTCACGACCGACGACGGGGTCGAAGGGTGGTCGGCGGGCCCGGCGATGGGGCGGGAGCGCGCAGGGATCGGCGACATCTTGGGGCCGTACCTGATCGGCGAAGACGCGACGGATATCGGGCTCGTTCAGCAGCGGGTCCGCGAGATGGGGTACCTCGGCTGGCGGAACCCGTGGATCGAGCCGGCCTTCTGGGACATCAAGGGCAAGCTGGCAGGGAAACCGGTCTACGAGCTGCTCGGCGGCAAGCCGTCGACGGTCAAGCTCTACGCTTCGACTGGTGAGGTGAAGACGGCGGCCGAACGCATCGACGAGGCCGAGGCGCGCTACGAAGAGGGCTTCCGGGCGATCAAGCTACGGGTCCACGACTTCGATGAAGCCGTCGACATCGAGCAGGTGCACGGGACCGCTCGCGCCGTCGGCGACAAGATGAAGATCGGCGTCGATGCCAACCAGGGCTGGCGGGTCACCATCATCGGCGACGCACCCCTGTGGGATCTGGAGCGCGCCAAGCGCTTCGCCGATGCCTGTGCCGACTGCGGCGTGGCGTGGCTCGAGGAGCCGCTCCCGATGGACGGCTACGACGAGCTGACCGCGCTGACCGCGTACTCCCGCGTCCCGATCAGCGGCGGCGAGATCCACACCGGCGGTCTCCCCGAGCTGAAGATGATGATCGAGCGGAAGTGCTACGACATCTTCCAGCCCGACGCGATCTTCACCGGCGGCATCGCCCACACCCTCGAGGTCGCGCGCCTCGCGCGGGAGCACGGGCTCCTCTATACGCCGCACACGTGGACCAACGGGATCGGTTTCGCCGTCAACCTGCAGGTGATGGCGGCCAGCGGATTCGTCGGCGAGAAAGAGGTGGAGTACCCCCTCAATCCCCCGGGTTGGACGGTCGAGGGCCGCGATGGGATCCTCGAGGAGCCCTTCTTCCACGACCGCGGGAAGATCGACACACCTACCGGACCCGGATTGGGGTTCACCATCGACCGCCGGGCGCTGCGAAGGTACGGCAAGCGGTTCTTCGTGATGGACCGAAAGCGGCTCGTCTGGTTCTCGATTCGCACCCGCGGCATCCAGGTGTCGCGGGAGATCGACGCGGCGCGCCGAGCGAAGGCCGCGCGGCGCGCCATGGAGCCAGACGTCTCCGACGACTAGCGGCCCGCGGGCTCGGAGCTGGGAGAGAAGATGTTCATCGAACGCCATTTCGGAGTCCGTGCCGCCGGTTCGAGCGTCGGTATCGAGGTGCGCGCCGGCATCACGACCTTCCTGACGATGGCGTACATCCTCTTCGTGAATCCGAGCATCCTCGGGTCCGCGATCCAGATCGATGGCGTCGACACCGGGCCTCAACTCCTGGTCGCGACCGCCTTGGCCGCCGCCGTCGGCTGCTTCGTCATGGGGCTGTGGGCGCGCTATCCCTTTGCGCTGGCGCCGGGAATGGGCACCAACGCCTACTTCGCGTTTGCCGTGGTCATCGGTCTGGGAATCGCCTGGGAGACCGCACTCGGCGCGGTGTTCATCTCCGGCATTCTCTTC
>CAZFPM010000204.1:0-11248 GCA_964520965.1 uncultured Myxococcales bacterium | reverse complement strand
GTGAACCCGCCTCCGCCGGCGGGTACGTGCACCACGTACTCGGCGCCGTCGAGGGTGAAGTGGCCCCGATTTCGTGGACAGTCGTCATCGTAGTCAGAGCAGGGAGTGGGAAGTCAACTCCGACGGTGGAAACGAGGTGGAGGGGGGTTCGGGGGGAGACTGGAAACCTGTGGACTTGCTCCGGGGAGCTGCGGCTCGCTCGAATTCGATCGGCGCGAGGTAGCCAAGCGCCGAGTGGCGCCTCCTGGTGTTGTACCAGCCCTCGATCCACGCGAAGACCGCCGCCCGGGCCTGGAGCGGGTTCTCGAAGGCAACGATGTGCAGGAGCTCGCATTCGAGGCTGCCGAAGAAGCTCTCGCAGAGCGCGTTGTCGTAGCAGTCACCGACGCTTCCCATCGAGATCTCGACCCCCGCCGTCTTGCACCGATGGCCGAACGCGAACGAGGTGTACTGGGACCCTTGGTCGGAATGGTGGAATCATACTCGAAAAGTGTCCACGAAACCCCGGGCACTCCAGTCGCGGCATCCGCCCCAGCGTCGGTCGCCCCGTCGGCCTCGTCGTCCACCGGGTCGTCAGTGCCGGTGTCGGTGTCGCGATCCGTGTCCAACGGCCAGTCGTGTGCCGCGTCAGCCATCGCCCCATCGGTCGCGGGGCCGGTATCGCTCGCGATCTCGGTGTCGTTCGCGTCCAGGGGACCGCCGGCATCGGGGGTCCCTCCCGTGCCCGTGTCGGTCGGCAGCTCGCCCTCCACTCCATCGGCGCACGCCACCAAAGCGAGCAACACGACGCTGCACCACAGACCGCCTTCACGCGGGTTCTCCTCCTTCGAGAGACGCGTACTCCTCGAAGATCGAGAAGATCGGTACGACCGCGCCGATCGTACGCGCGTTCGTATAGTGGCCGGTGTTTGCCCGGTCGAAGAGCGTCAGATGTCTGGAGGGCTGGAAGCGTCCCGGGTACCGCAGGAAGAGCTTGGCGATGTCGAGCCAGCTCTCGTGGTGCTTCGACGTCGAGTGATCGAGGTGGCCGGCGTCGCGAATGCCACACATAAACTGGTGCAGGAGCGGATAGATCTCCGAGACCGGCTGCGTGTCCGGCGTCCGGATTCCCAGCGCACCCATATGCTCCTCCATCGCCGGATGATCGTTCGCGAGGGCGGCAGTCACGAGGCCGCGGTGGCTGTCGACGACGGCGTCGGGGAATTGCTTGGTCGCTCCGAAATCGTACACCACGAGGTCGCCGTTCGGCCGCACGGCGAAGTTGGCAGGATTCGGATCGAGGTGGAGCCACCCAAACTCGAAGTACTGACGGTACACGAGGCGGTACAGCCGCTCGCCGATCTGGTCGCGGAGCTCCTGCGGGTAGCGCTCGTCGCCGTGGAGATCGGCTAGCGCGTCTCCGCCTTCGTACGTGAGGGTGAGCACGCGTCCGGAGCTCCGTTCGCCGACGACGTCGGGGATGACGATATGCGGCTCGTCTGCGTGCAGTCGCCGGAAGCGTCGGACGTTCTCCGCCTCATTCGTGTAGTCGAGCTCCTCTCTGAGTCGATCACGAATCTCCTCGAAGAGCTCGTCCATCGCCTTGCGCGGCGCCTTGAGCAGACCGGCCGCTCGGAGGGCGAATCTCAGGTTCGCGAGGTCCGAGTCCGCGCTCTTGTCGACCCCCGGGTACTGGACCTTGCATACGACGTCCCGCCCGTCGTCCGTGGTCGCGCGGTGTACCTGGCCGATCGAAGCGGCGGCGAAGGGCTCCTCGTCGAAGTGGTCGAAGAGCCGCTCCGGCGCGTCGCCGAGCTCGCGCTCGATCTGCTCGCGGATCACCGAAAACGGCATCGGCGGTGCATCGGCTTGCAGAACCGTCAGGGCGTCGGCGAGCTGCGGTGGCAGGATATCGCCCGCCATCGAAGCCATCTGCCCGAGCTTCATCGCCGCGCCCTTGAGCTCACCGAGCGTCTTCGCGACGCGCTCCCCACTGCGTGTCATCGCCGCCTCGAGGTCCCGCTGCGCCGACTCCCGGCTCTTGAAGAGACCGGACACTCGGCTGATCGCCGCATCGGCCGCGACCGAAGCCGTCGTCGACGCGAACTTCATCAAGCGGCGGCTTCGCCGGGATTCGGCCATGGTGATCTCGTGAGGCGGGACCGGTACAATCTACGCTACGCATCCCAGCCCCGTAAACCAGACGTAACCGTTCAGGGGGGGTGCTTGAGCTGACGCTCGCCGGGAGCGCTTCGGAGAACAGGGGACGAACGGGTCGAACGTGCGGTCTTTGGGCTGGACGCGTGGATCTTGTTGTGATCTACGATCCCGGTGCCGATTGATGAGTCCATAGCCACACGGTTGGCAGTTCTCGATCGCGGACTTGCGGAGCGTGACGCCGTCATTGCCTCTCAGCAGGCCAAGATCGCCTCTCAGCAGGCCGAGATCGCCTCGCTGCATGCGAGGCTGGTGAAGTTGGAGGAGCAAGTCGGCAAGAACTCGTCGAACTCCTCGAAGCCTCCATCGTCGGATGGGCCGTCGGCGCCGAAGAAGTCGGCGAAGAGGCAGAAGCGGCGTGGAAAGGGCCGGAAGCAGGGCGGGCAACCTGGACACGATCGTCATCATTGGGCGCTCGTTCCGGTTGACCAGGTCGATCGCGTGGTCGAGTGTCGTCCCCCAGAGTGCGTTGGCTGCGGTCACGAATTCGGGGCCACTTCAGTCGAAAGGGTGGTCCCATCTTTCTCACGCCTCGTCCAGGCGAAAGCGCCACCCGTTACTGTAGCGCTTGTCCGCGTACGCCGTAGCCGGCGAGCGGCACGCGAGCGCGAGCAAAGCTCCGAGCAGCAGGCGTCCGAACTCCAGCAACAACGTCCACACGGCACGCTCTGCCGACGCGATCGTCCACTCTTCTGGCGGCCTCTCGAAGAGCGCGTTTACGGCCTTCGTGACGTGAGAGACGATCTCATCCTGGACGGCAGCGCGTCCACGGGCGACGGTACGCATGGCGGCTCTTGCGGGCTGGTCCTGCAGCCTGACGGGGGAAGGCACCCGGCTGCTTCAACAGCCGGTGCCGCCGCCACCTGATCACGCTCCGACCCCGTCGTCGATCCCCCGCCTACAAGCTTGGCGCCGGACGCATTTTGCCGCACAATGAGTCACACCCCCATGGGAACCCGGTGCCGAGCAAACATGACCACACGAAACTCCCTGATCGCGGCCGCGCTCGCAGCCCTCGTCCTCGGCTTCGCCTGGGGCGGCTGCTCCAGCTCCTCGGACGACATCGACGAGACCCGCGGCGACGTCGAGCGGGACGCGTCCGCGGACGACACCAGCGGGGAGACCCGCGACGGTCCGGACGCCGCACCCGGTGACGACGCGAGCGACGACGACGCGGCTCGGGCGGACGCGGCGACCAACACGACCGACCCCGACGCGCCGGGCGCTCCCGATACGCCCGAACCCGAGGACACGGAGCCCGGCGACGACACGGCGACCGACCCCGACGCCGCGACCGACACGACCGACGACCCGGTGGGCACGGTGCGCCGGGTTCGGATCGTGAGCGAGGAGAGCGACTCGTGGATCTCGTGGCGCGAGATCGAGGTGTGGGGGGTACGCCCCGGCGAAACGGACGCCGCGAACCTCGCGCTCGGTGCGTCGGTGAGTGCCAGCAGCGAAGAGGCCGGCCAGCCCGCGGCGCACGCGGTGGACGGAGATCAGGAGACGGCGTGGAATGCCGGCGGATTCCCGCCCGCCTCGATCGAGATCGGCCTCGGCGAGCCGGTCGAAATCCGCGAGATCCGCCTGCTGGTGGCGCAGAACCCGTCGGGGCGGACGCGGCACGTCGTTCAGCTCGCCAGCGTCGGAGATTTCGAGACCGTCCACACCTTCGACGAGCACACGACCAACGGTTCGTGGCTCGTCTACCGCGCCGTCTCGACCACACCGGGAGAGTGTGGGCCGATGTCGCTGAATCTGATCATGCAGCAGATCGAGCAGCCGTGCTCGGACTGCTCCATCTGGTTCTGGGACATGGGCGTCCCGGAGCAGCGGCCCCGCCTGGAGCTCGAACACGTCGTCGACGGCGTCACGACCGTGGCGCAATTCCAGACCAGTCCGCGCGGCACCGACGGCGACCTGCACGCGGCCCGCATTCTCGGCGAGCCGCCCTACTGGGGCCCCGGCGCGTGCGAGGAGCTGGACGAGGACTGCCGGTCCGACTTCGCCCATCACTTCCAGGCCCGGGGCACGGTCGACGGCGCGCCGCTCTGGCACGGCATCCTCTTCGGCGACCTGTCGCCGATCCCCTGCGACGCGACCATCACCCGCGCCCATCTGCACCTGCACATCAACGAAGACGAGGGGCTGGCCAACGCAGACCACACGAGCGTGGTGGCCTTGCACCGGGGCCTGCGCGAGTGGGATCCCGTCTGGGTGACCGGGACGCGCTACGCGAAGGATCCGGTCACCGGCGCCAACCTGCCCTGGACCACGCCCGGCGGCGACTTCGGGGAGCTCGTCCTCGAGCTCCACGCGCAGCGCGACTTCTGGGACCGCGGCTTCAACAAGGCCAACCCGCGCGCCTGGTTCGATTTCACCGACCACGTCGCCCAGCTCCAACGGGAGCGATGAGCCGATGCAAGAGGCTGACGGGTATGCTGCCGGATAGTCGACGCAGGACTGATCAGCGCCCTCCAACGACGTGAGGCAGGCGGTTCCCGCGCCGCCGTCGCCGGGCACGACGGTTGGATCATCGTCCCCGCAGGCACCGACAAGAAGCGTACAAACGAATGCGACCAAGACCAAGCGCAGCGGGCGAGCGTTCATATCCCCTCCGTGAGTTGATGGACGTCCGAACGCTAACGGTGCGGTGGAACGGTGCCGAGCTGGCGATGCAGGCGATACCGGGCGATGGGCCGTGCCGGACTCGCGGGTCGCGACGGAGCGATGGACCGCCGACCGAGCAGGCAGCGCTCCGGGATCTCGCGCTCCTCCCGCTCGACCTGGTCTCAGACGCTGAACAGGAAGTAGGCGTTTGGGTGCTTGGAACCACGCGCTTCCTGGCACCGCGCGCCAACGCGTACCCGGTCGTGTACCCGGATCTGACGAGGCTGAGACCTGCCGACCGAGAACGTCGCGCGGCCGATCCCCAACGCCGAATTGCTGGCACCCGCTTACTTCGGGTCTCGTTCTGCCAGCGTGGCGCGAAGGATGGGCAGTGTTGCGAGGTCCTTGGGGCGTCCCGTCGCAAGCTTGGTCTCGATCAGCTTCTCCAGGCCGAGCACGCGACACCTGAGGTCGTCCGTGGCCGCCAGTTCGACCGAGTCCGCGAGCAGATCTGCGTACCCGAGATCGGGGCCAATGTGACCGAGGAAGTCGCAGCGACCGTGGCTCGTCGTGAGGAGCTTGTGGCCGCGACTCTCCATGTGGCTCCGCTTCGGCACGAGGTCCGGGCGCTGGTGGAAGCGCGCGTCCAGGGCTTCGAGCGCGCGCATGATCCGGGCGACGTTCTCGGCGTCGAGCGCGTAGAGCACGTCGAGATCCTGGGTCGCGATGATCGCGCCGTTGAGCGTGGCCGCGATACCACCGACCACGATGAAATCGACATCGTGCTCGACGAGGACTCGGATGACCGCTGCTGGATCGAACACTAGTGGTCCACAGTGCCGAGTCGGGCGAGGGATGCCATCATCTCGGTCAACGCCCTCAGGCGCTCCGCTGGCGTCATCGCCAGGGCAGCTCGTACGAGTGTCAGATCGACCCCCGCGTCGTCGTGAGCAGGTCGACCGTCGAGCGGCGGCGGACCGTCGATTGGGAGTTGCTGTGGCGGGCGCGTCTTCACACAGACAGTCTCGTCTCGGGCCCCGGTGTCCGCAAGCCCGAACTGCGCGGGCCGCGGCCGGGCTCGGGGATAGGAAGATCAAAGGGGCGTCTCCAACCATCGGTATCGCCTTCGGAATCACGGCGCCTCGGGCGAGCGCGGTCGGACGGGCAGTCGCCGACGCACGCGCCCCCTCCCCGTGGCGTGCGCCGCGTGCCTCGGGTCAGCCGATTGAGGTTGTGCGTCGGGTCACCACCAGACCTCCCATAGCTCGGGCTCCGGCGGTCCTCGGCTCGGCCGGATGAAGGGCGCCTCGGTCGGCAGACCGTGGCACTCGAGGATCGCGCGCACCACCTCGGCTTCGTGGATGGACGCGATCATCTTCATCCGGCCACCACACTGCGGACACTCCACAGGGTCGACCCCGAACGTGCGGAGCAGTAACTCCGCCCAAAGCAGACGGCGAATCGAGCGTCGCTTCGGGGTCAGCGGAGAGCCGGTCTGCTCGCCAGTCGGGCTGTCGAGAGGGTTCGCCGAGCTGAGCGTAGAGCCCGGCGGCTCGGGTGATGTCGGAACGACCAGGCATCGATGGCGGGCCGCCGGCGCCAGGACGCCATGGTAGCGGACGCGGTGACGACGTGGACGGGGCACCAGTCGGCGTGGTGGATCTCTGGCGACAGGGTTGCCCCGAGAGTCGTGGCTTCTGGCTGGGCCGGAAGTTCTGGGGTCAGGGCATCATGACCGAGGCGGTGGTGCCGGTGATGGACTACGCGTTCGATGAGCTCGGCTTCGAGACGCTCGTCTTTACCAATGCCTGCGGAAACATCGGCTCCCGTCGAGTCAAGGAGAAGACCGGTGCCCAGCTCATCGGCGTGGCGCCCGCGGAGTTCGTCGATCCCGAGCTGACGGAGCACGAAGTGTGGCAGCTGTCCAAGACCGATTGGCAACGCTCCCGTGGCGGATGAACGTCGCCCCTACGCGCCGTCGAACTCGAAGTTCACCGACTCTTCGCCCAGCCGGATGATGATCGTCGCCGCACCGGAGCCGTAGCCCTCGCGGTACGCGTCCCGCAGCACTCCGAGCGGGATGCGGAGCTCCTCGGTGATCTCGGCTTCGCAGGCGTCGTCGTTCCCGTCGTGTTGCAGCTCCAACCGCGCCTGGACCGGGAACGACTCCATGAACGATCCGTCCCAGCAGGTTCGGAAGAGGTGCTCCTCGCAGCCGCCGCTGTAGCTGACGCTCACGACCAGCGACTCGCCCTCGATCACGGCGCTGTGAAGCTCGTAGGCGTCGGAGTCGGCGCCCTCGCAGCCGGTCAGGAGTCCGACGTCCGGTCCGGTCGACCAGCCGTCTACAGCGGCTTCTGTCTTGCAGAGCCCGTCGACGCAGATGGTCGGGAATCCACCACCCTCGCAGTCGAGATCGGACGCACAGGGGCGGTCTTCGCACGAGGGGATGAAGCAGGCGTCGGTGGCGCCGCAGGCCCACACGCCGTCGAAGCAGTCGCAGAAGATCGCGCCGTAGCAATCGCCGCAACAACACTCCATGCCGAATTCGCAGTAGAGGTCGTCGCCGGAACACGCACCGCCGAACTCGGGCTCCTCCGTGGGGCATTCGGCCTCGATCGGGGTGCACGCGTACTCGGGACCGCAGTCCGCCGTGCAGATCCAACCGCCCTCGTCGCACGAGCAGTGGGATGACGCGCAGCCGTCGGGCACGGCGACGCACTCCTGGCCTTCGGGGCACCCGAAGTCCATGCACGACTCGGCAGGGTTCGAGCCCTCGCAGCCGCCCGTGTCGTCGCGAGCGTCGATAGAGGGGTCGTCGGCCCCATCCGGCACGGCGTCGGTGGCCGCGTCGACCGAAGCGCTTCCGTCTCCGGTATCGGCGCTCGCATCTTCGGGTGGAATCGCCTCTTCGGTCGTGCCGCACGCGGCGAGGCTCGCGAGTATCAGAAGGCTGAGGGTCAGAACGCGGAATTCCGAAGACATCATGTGCCGGGGGCGGGTGTTCGAGAGGTCCACTTTGTCGGACCTGCACCACGCGTGCCAGATCCATCGTCGGGGGCGACGGCCTGCTACGCCCCACTCGCCTCAGCCGCGCGGCCGCGAGTCGTAGAGAATCTCGCCCCAGAGATACATATGACCGGGCTCGATCACGCCGGAGAGTTGCTCGTCGCCCGTGAAGAATCCCCGGTAGATGTGGATGGCCAGCTCACTGCAGTAGAACCGTTCCCCGGATCCGACGCCGACGGTGCCGAACATGTCGTAGGGAGTCCCCACCGCCGACCTCGCTTCGGCGATCGCGGCTTCGGCGTTGACCGGGGTCGACCACCGCGGGCGCATCACCATCACGTGATGCGACTCGTGGAGGCGGTCGCGCAGATCCATGAACCGCACGCCTTCCGCCATCGCCTCGACGACCCGGTCGTGCTCGACATCGAGGATCGCGACGTGGCTGAAGGGCTGATTGGTCGCCGTCGCCACCAGGTTGTCGGTCTGGTGGTAGCCGCGCAGCACGAGCCAATCTCCGTTGCGCGCGACCTCGCCGACAGACCTGTACCACGCCTCCGTCTGCTCGCTCCGTAGCGGCTCGTCGGGCGGCGTGACGACCTGCGGGAGGGTGTTACGGCTGACGAGTAGCGCGCCGGCCACGAGCGCCGCCACGCCCAGGGCGATGCCCACCGCGGGGCCTTTCCACGAGCGTCTCGATGGTCGCGATGGGTCCATGTCCGGACGCTACGCGGGGGGATTCGCGGAGTCCAGTACACGGCGGCGCCGGGGCGGCTCGGCGGGTGAAGTCTCCGGACCGCCCTGGGTCCTGACGCCGAACGGTTCGCGGGCGGGTGGGCAAATCGGCGTGAAGGACATAGATTCCCGCGGCCAGCGAATCCAACCACCACCCCAGGACCATGGCAGATCTCTTCGAGAATCCCATCGGGCTCGACGGCTTCGGCGAGGGCAACTTCAAAGCGCTCTTCGACTCGATCGAGCGCGACCAGGTCGCCCGCGGGGTGATCGACACCACCGCGTGAGCGGAAGGAGATTCCCATGACGATCAAGAAGATCCACCACGTCGCATACCGGTGTCGGGACGCCAAGGAGACCGTCGAGTGGTACCAGAAGTACCTCGACATGGGCTTCGTCCTGGCCATCGCCGAGGACGAGGTCCCGTCGACGAAAGAGCCCGACCCGTACATGCACGTGTTCCTCGATGCGGGCGCGGGCAACGTCCTCGCCTTCTTCGAGCTGCCCACGCAGCCGGAGATGGACCGCGATCGCAACACGCCCGCGTGGGTGCAGCACATCGCGTTCCAGCTCGAGTCGTTCGAAGCGATGGCAGAGGTACGGGCGCGCCTGGAGGCTGACGGCATCGACGTCCTCGGCCCCGTCGACCACGTGCTCTTCGAGTCGATCTATTTCTTCGACCCCAACGGCCACCGCATCGAGCTGGCGGTCGACACCAGCACGCCGGACATGAGCGAGCGCCTCGACGCGGTGAAGTGGGAGATGTTGAACGAGTGGGCAGTGACCAAGCGTGCGCCCGTGCATGCGCGCTGGCTGCACGACGGCTCGACGAAGAAGTAGGTCGGCGTACGATGGGCTCGCGCCGGTACTCGATCTTCGCAACACCGCTGGGGCCGCTGGCGGCCGTCTACAGCGACGATGGGCTCTACGCCCTGCGTTTCGACGGCCGCGTCGAGCCCGACGAGGTGCCGGCGTCCGACGAGCCACCGCTCGGCCACGCCGCCGAAGCCGTTTCGGAATGGATCGCCGCCTACTTCGATGGCTCCCCCGCCCCGTTCGACGGACCCCTCGCGCCGCGCGGGACCGGATTCCAAAGCCGCGTGTGGGACGCCCTTCGGTCTGTCCCCTGGGGCACCACCTGCACGTACTCCGACCTCGCCCGCCGGCTCGGTGATGCCCGGTCGGTGCGCGCGGTGGGGGCGGCCAACGGGGCCAACCCGTGGCCGGTCATCGTCCCGTGTCATCGCGTGATCGGGGCGTCCGGCTCGCTGACGGGCTACGGGGGCGGCTTGTGGCGCAAGGAGTGGCTCCTGCGCCACGAGGGGGTCTTGTTGCTGTAGTACCGGGGTTCGACGCAGCCCGCGCCGCTCAGTAGCCGCGAGCCCCCAGCCCGCGGCGTCCCTCAGGGTCCCCGCGTGATGTCCAGCGGGTAGGGGTCGGACGAGCCGAGCCCGTGCAGCACGATGATGTAGGGCCAGCCTTCGACCGCATCGAAGGTGAGTTCGGTGCTCCCGACTACGCCCGGCGAATTGCACGCGATCTCCGTACCGAAGCACTCCAGCTCGTAGACAGCCACCGTCGGCGCGAGGAAGGGGGGGGCACCCGGCCCCGATGACGCGACGCGCACGCTGCCGGTGATCGGCGAGGTCCATGACACGGCCAGATCCAGCGAGACGGGGCTGATCCCCGGCATGCACGTCGGCGAGGGGTAGTCGTCGCCCAGCAGGCGACCCGGGTCGCCGCTGTAGAACGCGTCGCCGAGGTCCACGTCGACGCAGGTCATGTCGAGCTCGGCGGCCTCCGTGCAATCGGCCGAACACAGATCACCGTCGTCCGTGTTGCCGTCGTCGCAGGCCTCCCCTTCCTCGACCACGCCGTTGCCGCACTCGCTGCATGTCTCGCCCGGCGTGTCGGGGCAGGGGTCGCATGCGTCCGGGAAGCCGTCGCCGTCCCGGTCGTCGCGGTCGTCTGCGCCCGGACACGCGTCGTCGCTGTCGCACACGCCGTCGCGGTCGGTGTCGTCCGGATTGTCTCGCGGGCAGGGATCGTCGCTGTCGCACACGCCGTCGCGGTCGGAGTCGTCGGGGTTGTCCCTCGGGCAGGGGTCGCATGCGTCCGGCGCACCGTCGCGATCCCCGTCGATGCGGTCGTCGCCGCCGGGGCAGCGGTCGTTGGTGTTGCACACGCCGTCGCCGTCGCTGTCGGGGCAGCCGGTGTCGCCAGGGGGCAGGTCCTCGCCCATGTCGCGGTCGACATCCGGCGGTGCGGCATCCGTGTCCGGTGGCCGACTGCTGTCTTCGGCCGTCGCGTCGTCTCCGGCGTCCGGCGTTCCGGTGCCGTCCTCCTCCGCTGCGTCGTCTCCGCCATCCATCGTCCCACCGCTATCGTCGGCGACAGTGTCGTCTTCGGCGTCTGGCGCCCCCGTGCCATCCTCCCCCCTCGGGTCGGTGTCGACGTCCGATGCTGTCGTGCCGTCTTCGTCCGCGTCGTCGGCACCGGTCGAGCCATCCCCCGCGTCGTCGAGCGCCGTGTCGCCGACGAAGTAGAGCGGGAGCGCGTCGTCGGAGCACGCCGCCATGAGGAGCGCCGCGACGGCCGGGGCGAGGAATGTCAGGGCGCGTATGAACGGCTCCCGGGATCAGCCCGAAAGACCGCATTGTATCGGGTGGGGCGTGCGGGTCAACGCGACGGCCAGCGGCGC
>CAZFPM010000203.1:0-11330 GCA_964520965.1 uncultured Myxococcales bacterium | reverse complement strand
GCTCGACGGCGCGGTGGGCGCCGAAGGCGGCCGCGGCGGCCACGGCGGCGGCGGCGGTGGCGGTGGCGGCGGCGTGTCGTTCGACCTCTTCGCGTGGAACGCGAACGGACACGATCCGGGCTACAGCGGCAATACGTTCGGGCTCGCCGGCGGGACCGCCACGGGCGGCGACGGCGGCAGTGGCGGCACGTCCAACAACACCGACAACGTCGGCGGCACCGGGACGGACGGCCTGTTCGGGAACATCCGCTTCGACGATCCCTGAGCGGCACTGCCGATTGACACGATCGGACGCGCTGGGTATGACTCCCTGCGTCATGAACCCGCTCCGACGCATGCACGATCACCACTCTCATCGCCCCCCGAAGGGGCCGGCCGGTTGATCGCTCGCGTGCGGAATGGACCCGAACGATGGAGCGCCGGCCACCACGGTCGGCGCCCGTACTTTTTGCGCCCGACAGGGGCACCAGGAACGCGTCACGATGACCACCACCAGCAAGCGCATCAAGCTCGGTCTCCCGAAGGGCCGCATGCAGGACGGCGTCCTCGCACTGCTCGCCGAGGCCGGCATTCAGATCCGCGTCAGCGAGCGCAGCTACCGCCCCAAGGTCAGCCTCGACGGCGTCGATGCGAAGATCCTGAAGCCCCACAACATCATCGGCATGCTCGACGCCGGCGCCCGCGACATCGGGTTCGGCGGCGCGGATTGGGTCGCCGAGCTCGGGGCCGACGTCGTCGAGATCTTCGACACCGAGCTCGACCCGGTTCGTCTCGTGGCGGCCGCACCCTCCGCGATTCTCGAAGACGGACGGCTTCCGAGCCGGCCGTTGGTCATCGCGTCGGAGTACGAACGGATCACCCGTCGGTGGATCGCGGACCAGGGTATCGATGCCCGGTTCCTGCGGACGTACGGCGCGACGGAGGTCTTCCCTCCGGACGACGCCGACTGCATCGTCGACGTCACCGCCACCGGGTCGACCCTCCGCTCCAACCAGCTCGACATCGTGGCAGACCTGCTGCGGTCGTCGACACGGCTCTACGCGAGCCGCCACGCGATGGAGGATCCCGACAAGCGCGCCTTCGTCGAGGAGCTCGGCCTGCTCCTCGGGTCCGTCCTCGAAGCACGGCGGCGTGCCCTCGTCGAGGTCAACGTGACGGCGGAGTACCTGGATGCAGTCGTCGACATCCTCCCCTGCATGCGCGAACCGACGGTCTCGCCGCTCCATCACGATGGGGGGTTCGCGGTTCGGGCCGCGGTCCCACGCCGCGACCTGCCGACGCTCATTCCGGCGATTCGGGCCGCCGGGGGGACCGACATCGTCGTCACCTCGGCCTCGCAGATCGTCCCGTGAGTACGCCCGACGCGACCTCCGGCCCGACCCCGGTACCGTCGCTCCGGGGTGTCACCGCCTATGTGTCCGGCGGGCCCGGCGTCCCAATCGACCTCGACCTGGCCGGGAACGAGGGCCTGCCCCCATCCGATGACCTCCTCCGGCACTTGGCCGAGATCGACGGAGAGCGCATCCGGCGATACCCGAAGCCGGCGGAGTTCGAGGCGCTGATCGGGACGAGGTTCGGTGTCACCGCCGACCGCGTGATCGCGACGCCCGGTGCTGACGAGGCGATCGACCGCGTTTGCAGGACGATGCTGTCGCCGGACCGCGAAATCGTGGTTCCCACGCCGACGTTCGAGATGGTGCCCCG
Organism: uncultured Myxococcales bacterium; assembly: GCA_964520965.1. Classification (GTDB taxonomy): domain Bacteria; phylum Myxococcota_A; class Bradymonadia; order REDH01; family REDH01; genus CAZFPM01. The sequence goes on along the minus strand of CAZFPM010000203.1, from coordinate 9,626 downwards.
CTACGCCGCGCTGGCCGGCGGGCACCTCGTAGCCGTGCCGTGGACCCGCGGACCGTTCCCGACCGGGGCGGTCATCGCCGCGATGACTTCACGGACCAGCGTGGTCGCGATCGTCAGCCCCAACAATCCTTCGGGCGCCGTCGCGTCTCGGAACGACATCGAGGCCGTCGCCGAGGCGGCACCGCACGCTGTCGTGCTGCTGGACCTCGCGTACGTCGAGTTTGCCGACGAAGACCCGACCGAGTTCGCGCTGTCGCTGCCGAACGTCGTCGTCACCCGCACGCTGTCGAAGGCGTGGGGTCTGGCGGGCCTCCGCACCGGGTTCGCGCTCGGCCCCGCGAACATCATCACGTGGATGCGCGCGGCGGGCGGCCCCTACGGTGTCTCTCAGCTGTCGATGTGGGCCGCGGCGGCTGTTCTCGAGCGACGGCAACACGCGATGGATGCCTTCGTCGAACGGGTTCGGCGAGAGCGCGCCGCACTCGAGCTGCTGCTCCGCGACCTGGGCCTCGACGCCCTGCCGTCCCAGGCGAACTTCGTCACGGCCGTCACGGAGCATTCCGCCGCGATCGGCGACGCCCTCGCCCACCACCGGATCCGTGTCCGCGTCTGGCTGGGAGACCCGGAGCGTGAACTGCTGGTGCGGATCACGTGTCCGGGAGACGACGCAGATTTCCAGCGTCTCTGCGGCGCATTGCGGCAAACTCTTCCAGCGATACCCGAAGTCGACAGAGGTGTGAGATGACGGGCATGGCCATCGCGCGAAAAACCACCGAGACCGACATCAACGGACAACTCGTGCTCCGCGGGACCGGCGCCGCCGAGGTGTCCACCGGGTTGGGATTCCTGGACCACATGCTCACCGCGCTCGCCCGCCACGGGCACATCGACCTGACCCTTTCCTGCGTCGGCGACCTCGAGGTCGACGATCACCACACCTCCGAAGACTGTGCCCTGGCCCTCGGTGCCGCGATCGACACCGCGCTCGGCGATCGACGAGGCATCCGTCGCTTTGGCCATGCGTACGCCCCCCTGGACGAGGCCCTCGCCCGCGCCGTCATCGATCTCTCCGGGAGGCCCCACGCAGAGGTCGACCTGGGGCTCTCACGAAAGGCGGTGGGCGAGTGGGCGTGCGAGAACATCGACCACTTCTTCCGGTCGTTCGCCGTCGCGACCCGGTCCACGTTGCACGTCGACGTCCTGCGGGGAGACAACGACCACCACCGCGCAGAGGCGGCGTTCAAGGCGCTCGCGCTCGCGCTGCGTACCGCCGTCGCGCTGGATGGAGACACGATCCCGAGCACCAAGGGCGTTCTCTGATGGAGGTCGTGGTGCTCGAGACGGGCCTCGCGAACGTCGCGTCCGTGACCGCGGGCTTGCGACGACAACGCGTGCAGCCTCGCCTGTCTACGTCGGCTGCCGACGTGGAGAAGGCCGAGGCGTTGGTCCTCCCCGGCGTCGGCGCATTCGGCGCCGGCATGCGCCACCTCGAACGACACGAGATCGTCGCCCCACTCCGCGAGCGGATCGCGGACGGTCGCCCCACCCTCGCGGTCTGCCTCGGACTCCAGCTGCTGTGTCGCTCGAGCGCCGAGAGCCCCGACGTCGACGGGCTCGGCGTACTCCCGGTCGACGTGTCGCGCTTCCCGGATAGCGTTTGCGTCCCCCAGATGGGTTGGAACGAGGTCGTCGCCGACCCCGCGTGCTCGTTGCTCGCCACCGGCCACGCCTACTTCGCCAACTCGTACCGGGTGACCGCCCCCCCGACCGGCTGGGCCGCTGCAATCACCGACCACGGCGGCCCATTCGTGGCCGCGGTCGAACGGGGCACGGTCCTCGCGTGCCAGTTTCATCCCGAGCTGTCAGGAGCGTGGGGCGCGTGCCTGCTCGAGCGGTGGCTGACGCGGGCGAGATGCTGACCCACCGCATCATTCCGTGTCTCGACGTCCGGGATGGCCGGATCGTCAAGGGCATCCGGTTCCAGGGGCTCCGCGATGCGGGCGACCCGGTCGAGCGTGCGCTCGCGTACGAGGACCAGGGTGCCGACGAGCTGGTCATCCTCGATGTGTCCGCGACGCGAGAGGGGCGGAACGCGTGCCTGGAGACGATCCGCGACGTACGCGAGCACCTGTCGATACCGCTGACCGTCGGTGGCGGAGTCCGGGCTCGATCCGACGCCCGGGAGCTCTTGGGTGCCGGCGCCGACAAGGTCTCGATGAACACCGCTGCGGTGTTGCGGCCGGGCCTGCTCACAGACGTCGCGGATGAGTTCGGCCGCCAGTGCACCATCTTGGCCGTAGACGCTGCCCGACGTGACGACGGCGGCGGCTGGCAGGTCGTGATCCGCGCCGGCACGGAGCGCCTCGACATCGACGCGGTCGAATGGATCCGCGACGGCGTCGCGCGCGGCGCGGGCGAGATCCTGCTGACCAGCTGGGACCGCGACGGAACGCGGTCCGGCTACGACCTCGATCTGCTGTCGGCCGCCGCGGCAGCGGTCAACGTCCCGATCATCGCATCGGGCGGGGGTGCGACCACGGAACACCTCGCCGAGGCGCTCACCGCCGGCGCCGACGCGGTGCTTGCGGCATCGATCTTCCACGACTCGGAGACTACAGTCGGCACGCTGAAGCGTTCGTTGCGCGCACTCGGCGTGCACGTGCGGCTCTGACCTCCGCTCCCCGGCTCTCACCCGACCAGGCTGCCAAGTGATCATCGGTTCCGTCGACATCCAGAACGGGCAGGCCGTGCAGCTCATCGGCGGCCAGGAGAAAGCGATCGAGGCCGGCGACCCGCGTCCGCTCGTCCGCAAGTTCGGGCGCGTCGGAGAAGTGGCCGTCATCGACCTCGACGCCGCCATGGGCAACGGCTCGAACGCCGAGCTGATTCGGGAGCTCCTGCCGCTCGCCCGTTGCCGCGTCGGCGGCGGGATCCGTGACGCGAAGAGCGCGCGCGACTGGCTCGACGCTGGCGCCGCCAAGGTGATCCTGGGAACCGCCGCGAAGCCGGAGGTGCTCTCGGGGATCCCGACCGACCGCGTGATCGCCGCGCTCGATGCTCGACACGGGGATGTGGTCGTCGAGGGCTGGCAGAAGCCCACCGGACACCGGATCGAGGAACGGATGGGCGTGCTCCGGGATTACGTTGGAGGGTTCCTCGTGACCCTGGTCGAGTCCGAAGGCCGGCTCCGGGGCATCGACATGGACCGCGTGGCCGAGATCAAGCGGGCCGCCGGAAACGCGGAGCTGACGGTGGCCGGCGGTGTCACGACCCCCCAAGAGGTCGCATTGATCGACGGCATCGATGCCGATTGCCAGGTCGGCATGGCGCTCTACACCGGGCGATTCGACATGGCCGACGCCCTGGCGGCGATCCTGCAGTCGGATCGCCGAGACAGCCTGTGGCCGACCGTGGTGACCGACGAGCAGGGCGTCGCCCTCGGGCTCGTATGGTCCGACCTCGAGAGCCTGCGGATGTCGATCGAAGAAGGACGCGGCACGTACCACTCGCGCACGCGCGGACTCTGGGTCAAGGGCGCCACGTCTGGGTCGACTCAGGAGGTTTGCAGCATCGCCATCGACTGTGACCGCGACGCCCTCCGGTTCAAGGTCCGCCAACGCGGATCCGGATTCTGCCACCTCAAGAGGTGGGATTGCTGGGGTGACGCCACCGGACTCACCCGCCTGACCAAGGTGCTGGAGACCCGGCTCACGTCGTCGCCGGGAGGCTCATACTCCCGTCGGCTCTTCGACGACCCGGACCTGCTCCGAGCCAAGCTCCACGAGGAGGCCGACGAGTTGATGGACGCCCGCGGACGAACACGCGTCGCCGAAGAGACCGCTGACGTGCTCTACTTCGCGTTGGCCGCGATGACCCGCGGCGGAGCCCGGATGGCAGACGTCACCGAGATCCTCGAACGACGCGGTCTCAAGGTGAGCCGCCGCCCCGGCGACGCCAAGCCATCGACGAAGACAAAGTGACGCTTCTGCGACCGGTTCGAGCCGCTGACGTGACCGCGCTTCGACGCGTTCCTGTCGATCCCGACACGCTGGCCGAAGCGGGCCGCATCGTCGCCGACGTGAAGGCACGTGGCGAGACCGCGTTGCGCGAGCACGCCGAGCGCCTCGGGGACGTCGCGCCCGGCGCGCCGATGGTGCTCGACCGCACCGAGTTGGAGCAGTCGATCGCGGAGATCCCCCCGGACGACGTGGCGCTGTTGCAGCGGAGCGCCGACCGCATCCGGGTCTTCGCCCAGGCGCAGCGCGCGAGCCTGGCCAACATCACAGTGCCCGTCAGCGGCGGGCGGGCCGGCCACACGGTCCGGCCCGTGAAGGCAGCCGCCTGCTACGCCCCCGGCGGGCGGTTCCCCCTCCCCTCTTCGGCGCTGATGACGGTCGTGACCGCGCGCGCAGCCGGCGTCCGCCGCGTCTGGGTCGCCTCCCCGCGACCCGCCCCGATCGTGCGCGCAGCAGCGGCGATCGCCGGTGCCGATGCACTCCTGGCCGTCGGGGGCGCCCACGCCATCGCCGCGTTGGCGTACGGCGCCGGCCCGATCCCCACCGCTGACGTCATCGCCGGGCCCGGCAACCGGTGGGTGACGGCTGCCAAGCAGATCGTCTCGGGTCACGTGGGCATCGACATGCTCGCCGGACCGAGCGAGTTGCTGGTCGTCGCCGATCGGACGTCGGACCCCGCGACCGTGGCCGCCGACCTCCTGGCGCAGGCCGAGCACGACCCCGATGCCCTGCCGGTGCTGGTGTCGCTCGACCCGGCGCTCCCCGACCGAGTCGACGCCGAGCTCACTCGCCAGCTCGTCGATCTGCCGACCCGCGCCACCGCGGAGGCGGCTCTGACCAACGGCTGGTCGGTCGTCGTCGGCGACATCGAAGAGGCGGTGCACGTCTCCGACCACCTGGCGCCGGAACATCTCCAGGTGGTGACCGAGAACGCAGAGCAGGTCTGGCAGCGCTTCAATTGCTACGGCGCGATCTTCGTCGGCGACCGCTCGGCAGAAGTGATGGGCGATTACGCCGCCGGACCGAACCACACGCTGCCAACCGGCCGCACCGGGCGGTTCACCGGCGGTCTCTCCGTGTTCGACTTTGTCGCGGTCCGCACGTGGCTCCGGCTCGACGGTGACGCGCAGAGCCTCGTCGACGATGCGGTTCGGCTGGGGCGCATCGAGGGCCTCGAAGCGCACGCCCGGGCCGCAGAGCGGCGCGCGCCATCCCGGAACGGGGTCGGCGAGGAGGACCACTGACAGCACCGAGGCCCCGGGACGCGCGGCCGGGTCTCCGGCAACTGCCTGCGAATACGTGACATCGCCGCGTATGTCGCCGATATCCGACTCGTCCAGCGCGTGGCACACCGGTCTGCCGATGACGACCGCCGACAGTTTCTTTGGACGCATCGACCCGGTCGAGCCCGGTGAGCCGTCGATCCTGGCCGACGCGGCGCCGGGCCGGTTTCTGGTCGAGGTAGTGCTTGCCCTACACCGTGCCGGCCAGCACACAGAACCGATATCGGTCGGGACCGAAGAGGCCGCCTGTGACGGAGGTGCCTGCGTTTCCCTCGGACCGCTGGCCTGCGGAACCTGACGGCGGCGCATCGGCACCGGCCAGATCCTCCCGTGACACGCAATGGCGGCGCACGCCACGCGCTGGAACGTTGCGCCTCGAGCCGATAGCCTGCGGCGGCTGCCCGGAACACGAAAGAGCCCCACGATGCGCCCACAAACCCACCTGGCCACCTGCCTGACGATCGCCCTCCTCGGGGCCTGCGTGGGCGCGTCGTCGCGCGACGCGGACGGCGACACGGAGTTCACCAGCCTCGACGCGGCGCGGGACGCGCGGCACGACGCTTGGGGACTCGCGGACGACGTGGCTCCGACGCCCATCGACGCAGACGACGTGACACCCGACGAGGTCGGCGACGCCGAGCCCGCACCGGACGTGTCGCCCTACGTTTCGCTCCGAATCGAACCGCCGATCATCGACATATGGACCCCGATCGGCGTGCCGGCGAGCGAGACCGTCCGCGCCTTCGCGACCTTGGGCGCCGATGGGACCGAAGAAGACGTGACGGCCATCGCCGACTGGCGCAGCGACAGCTATTCGCGCGCCTCCGTCTCTGGGGACGGGATACTCACCATCTCCGGCTCCGCCCCCGGGACCACCGAGATTCGTGCCTTGCTCGGCGATCTGGCGGGCAGCGCGACCGTCACCGTCCACCTCTCGGCGACGGTCGTCGCGGACGACGTGACTCCGGAGGAGGTCGCCGCGTTCGACGCCGCCCCTGCCGGACTCCCCGAGGCCGCCCCCGTCTGGGAGTACCCCGAACACGAGACCGTCTATCCCGCCGGCCTGGTGCCACCGCTCCTGCAGTGGAACCTCGCCGGCAACACGGTCGTGCGGTTGACCGTGTCGGTCGGTGACATCGTCGAGATCCAGATCCTGACACGCGCCGGGGAACTCAGACTCGGCGAAGCGCTGTGGGACGCGGTGGCCCACGAGTTCGGAAGCCCGATCAGCATGACCCTGCAGGGGCTCGGATCGTCGGACGCGGGCCCGGTCGTCAACACGGCTCCCCATCGCGTCCTGTACACCGCGGACGCCGACCTCGAAGGGGCGGTCTACTACTGGCAGATCCGCACGGGCGACATCATGGAGATCACCCCGGACACACTCGAAGCACGCCCGCTCTTCCCGGACAACGCCGAGACCGGAAACTGCCGCGGGTGTCACGCCATCACGCGAGATGGGGGCCGCATCGGCTTCATGTACAACGGCGGAGACAACCCGCGCGCGGGGCTGGCCTGGGTCACGGCGCCGGACCCGCCCGTCATCGCGAACGGCTCCGAGTTCCAGTGGGACTGGCTCAGCTTCGGACCCGCCGGATTGCGGGCCGCGGCTGTCTTCAATGGGGACATGTGGCTCGCGGACACGACCCCCGGCTTGCCCGGAGGCACCGCGCGCCTCGCCGACATCCCGCAGCCGAACCGCGACGGACAGCGCGCGACCCATCCGGCCTGGTCGCCCGACGGCTCCATGCTCGCGTATATCAACCGGGAGCCTGGCGGCGTCGATTGGTCGTTCGGCTGGGGTGGCCTGTTGACGCTGCCCTGGGACCCGGACACGGAGACGTTCGGCGAGCCGATCTCGTTGGTCCCCCCGGGCGCCGGAGACCAGGACACGATCAGCTATCCCTCCTGGTCTCCGGACGGCCGTTGGATCGCGTACAGCGTCGGACCGACCAACCGAGGCGACCCCCCGGCGACCATCCACATCGTTCACCCGCTCACGGGCGACACGACGCGCCTCGAGCGGGGAGCTCCCGGCGGCGACGACGTCCTGCCCAGCTTCAGCCCGTTCCGGCAGGGGGGGTACTATTGGCTCCTCTTCTACTCGCGCCGACCCTATGGGCATGTCTCCACCAACAAGCAGCTCTGGGTGATGGCGATCGACATCGACCATGTCTCCGGCATCGACCCGAGCGCCCCGGCGTTCTGGCTTCCCGGCCAAAACCCCGCCGAGACGAACATCACCGGCTACTGGGCACCCGAAGGCTGCGCCCTCGAGGGCAACGAGTGCAAAGAAGACCGCGACTGTTGCGTCGGTCTCCAATGCCTCTTCGACGAAGATCGTGGGGTCGAAACCTGTCAGCGGGTCGAGTGCGTGCTGCCCGGGCGACCGTGCACCGCATCTGACGTCTGCTGCCCGGGTCTCGAGTGCGCGACGAGTCTGCTCGGACGCGACGTCTGCCAGCAGCTCTTCTTCGAGTGAACGCGCGGCGGTGCACCCCGCATGGTCGGTCCGTGCCGACGCGACCGTCGACCATGTGGCTGCTGGCCCTGCTGATCTTGTCGGCCTGCGAGCGTGGCGACGACGGGCCGGACGCCGAGCCGACTCCTTCTCCGGGCACATCGACGGAGGCCGCACACGACCGGGTCCACTTCGCGACCACCCCCGCGCCTGCCGCCCCTCCGAGCCCCGCGGGCCATGCCCTACAGACGACGGAGCCCGAGGCGGTTGGCGCCACCGCGGACGCCCCACCCCGTCCGGATTCGCTGAGCGGCGCCCCAGGCCCCCCCGTGGTCGTGCTGATGATCGGCGACGGCATGGGCTACCCGCACCTCGACGCCGCGAGTCTCTTCGCCCACGGCGAGCGGGGTCGGCTGTTCATGCAGTCGCTTCCCGGTCGCGGGTCGATGCGCACGGCCAGCTTGTCGGGGGTCACGGACTCGGCGGCATCGGCGACGGCGCTGAGCACCGGGGTCGTCACGATCAACGGGCACCTCGGTGTCGACCGCGACGGGCGACCGCTTCAGACGCTGGTCGATCGGGCGCTGGAACTCGGTCTCGGAGCGGGTGCCGTGACGACGGCCGTGCTCCCCCATGCGACGCCGGCCGCGTTCCTCGCACACACGACGGACCGATATCAATACGGAGAGGTCGTCGCTGATATCGCCGACACCGGCCCGCACGTGCTCCTCGGCTGCGGCAGCCGGTTCACCGACACCGGGTCGCCGACGTCGCTGTCGTCGACTCTGGCCTCGCGGGGGTACGCCGTGGTGCGCTCTGCGGACGAGCTCGCGGAGGCCCTGACCGCCGAACGCGTGCTCGGCGTCTTCGCAGAGAGTCACTGTGCCTGGGAAGCGCGCGGGCGCCCCGACAGCGAGCCGTCACTGGGCCAGATGACCCTCGCTGCGCTCGAGATCCTTCATCGTCGCCAGACCGGGTTCTTCCTGGTGATCGAGGGCGCTCGCATCGACATGGCCGGTCACGACAACCTCCTCGTCGAACTCGTCCACGAGACCGTCGCCTTCGACGCGGCTGTCCGCGCTGCCGCCGACTGGGCACGCGGACGCCCAGAGGTCACGTTGATCGTGACCTCCGACCACGAGACAGGGGGGCTATCCGTCGGCGCCCCAGACGACGACGCCTCGCCGTACCCCCCGGCGACGTGGACCACGACGCACCATACCAACGCCGACGTCCCGGTCTTCGCCATGGGACCCGGCGCTGCGGAGCTCCACGGACGCGAACTCGGCCAGGCCGACCTGCACGCCATTGCGCTGGCTGCGATCGAGCGCCGGGCCGTCGAGGATCCGCCGATCACCCTCCGTCCGGACGGCGATCTGGGAGACTTTCGCACCCTCGCGGCCCACGCGGACCCCGAGCTGGCACCCGGACCGAGGCTGCGCGTCGAGACCGACGCACGTGGGCTCGCGCTCGCGGTGGCCAACGTCCCCGCACAAGCCGGAGTGGTGATCTGGGTCGAAACCGGGGCGGGTTCCCAGACGCAACCGAGCCCGATCGAGCGTCGACCCGACTCACCGTCGGCAGCTGAGACCTACGCCGTCACCCGCCTGCTCGAAGTCCGGAGCGCAGGACTTTCGCCGGACATCGCCGTGGTGAGCCTCGGCGGAAGCACGTACTCGCCGCCCGATGTCCCGGAGCGCGCAGGGACATTCCGGATCATGCCCGCGCCAGCGCCGCTCTCCGCACCTGTCAACACGAATGCCGTTCTCGACCCGGGACCTGGCTCCGTCCACGTCGCCGAGGCGTACCTCCCCTGGGCCGAGATCGTGCCTGATGCCGGGCCCGACGGTCCCATCGGCGTGACTC